>JADJOE010000003.1:663709-995563 GCA_016713905.1 Candidatus Vicinibacter proximus | reverse complement strand
CTTTTTTACATTTGCCAGTCCTATTCCACCTATTTTTTTGCCTGTGAACCCAGGCATCAATTGAGATTTTGAATTTTTTACAATAAATTCAATGGTGTCGTTTCTTACAATAAAACTAACTTTAATGTATGCTTTTTCCAAACTTGTTTTAAGCCCATGTTTAAAGCTGTTTTCAATGAATGGGATGAATAGTAAGGGGGCTACTTTGGTGTTGTCAATATTTCCTATTACTTCTATCTCGATATCCGCATTTTTGCTTAGTCTTATTTTTTCTAATTCTATATAATTTTTTATGTAAAGAATTTCTTTTTCTAATTGAACTAGCTTTTCATTGCACTCATAGAGCATATATCTCATCATGTCTGATAATTTTAAAACCACCTCTGGAGCGTAATCGGATTTTTTTAGCGTAAGTGCATATAAATTATTGAGAGTATTAAAAAGAAAATGGGGGTTTATTTGATTTTTTAAAAACTGCAATTCAGTTTGGATGTTTTTTGTAATCAGGTCCTTTTTTTCCTTTTGGACTTTCAACCAATCCAGAGGTATTCTAACCAATGAGGATATAGCCGTAAAAACCAATAAACTGATGAAACTTAGCTTGGAGTCAAGTGCCCAGTCAAGACATTGTATATCATTTTGTAAACATAGTTGTCTGTTAAAATAAATTTTTACAGGCGTAAGAACAAGTGCCATAGCGATGATAAACCCTGTATAGGTAATAATGGATTGAGTTTGTATAAGTCTTGGTAAAAGAATCCATAGGTTTATATTTACGGTAATTATGAAGAAAAGGGTGTTTCCTAAGCTCCACAATGCAGCGACGGTTTGAGGCCATTCACTTGGTGCTATATAAAGCCAAATGGTATAAAAAATTAACCAAAACAGTATCTGGGTCCAGGTCCAATTGGTTTGACCAGAAATTTGATTGACTTTAATTTGTTCTGATTGGCCCATATCGCTGCAAATTAAAGCAGGTCTGTGAGAATAGAATTATTTTTTCGATTTAATGGCTCATTTAATAGACTAGTTCCAAAATATGGCAAATAGTTAAACTAATTCTTTATCAATTGGTTTCGTAGTCTATAATTACTTAAAATGAAGGAAAATCAGGTTCTCAAAAATAAGGAACTCGTTGGCTTTTTTGAAAATATTATTCATGGTCTTGGGGAAGATTCAGACCGGGAGGGATTATCTAAAACTCCTACAAGAGCAGCTAAGGCCATGGAATTTCTTACCCAAGGGTACCATGAAAATCCTGTCCATATCTTGGAGTCTGCACTATTTAAAGAAGATTATAGCGAAATGGTGTTGGTAAAAGATATAGAACTCTATTCCCTTTGTGAGCATCATTTATTACCTTTTTTTGGCAAAGCCCATATTGCTTATATTCCTAATGGATATATAGTAGGGCTTAGTAAACTGCCTCGATTAGTGGATGTGTTTTCCAGAAGATTACAGGTTCAGGAAAGACTTACTTTAGAAATCATGAATGCTATTCAGGATACGCTTAAACCCCATGGTGTAGCAGTAGTTATAGAGGCCAGGCACATGTGTATGATGATGCGAGGTGTACAAAAACAAAATAGTATGACCACAACCTCTGCATTTACCGGAGTTTTTAAGACCTTTGAGACACGAAATGAATTTATGAATCTTATCAATAAAAACAGCTGATGCTAAACAAAGCATACATTTTTCCAGGGCAGGCAAGTCAGTTCAGAGGAATGGGAAAGGATCTTTATGAATCTTCTGATTTTGCAAAATTATTATTTGAACAAGCTAATGATTTCTTAGGTTTTAGGATTTCGGACATCATGTTTGAAGGCAGTGATGAAGAATTACGACAAACACATATTACCCAACCTTCTGTATTTATTCATTCAATAATTAAACTTAAAGTAAATGGTAACTTGGATGGCGTTAAAGCGATGGCCGGACATTCTCTTGGGGAGTTTTCCGCTTTAGTTGCCGCAGGTGTTATTGACTTTGAAAGTGGTTTGTCGTTGGTTAGGACGAGAGCGCTCGCCATGCAAGAGGCATGTGATATGAATCCGGGGTCCATGGCAGCAATTGTTGGTTTGTCTGACGAGCAAATAGAAGAGGTTTGTACATCCATAACCGAAGAAATAGTCATTCCTGCTAATTATAATTGTCCTGGCCAACTCGTAATTTCCGGCAGTTTGGCTGGTTTACAACTGGCTGAAAAGAAGCTTCTTGAAGCCGGAGCTAAAAGATTTATCTTATTGGCCGTCGGGGGCGCTTTTCACTCACCGCTTATGGAACCAGCCCGTGAAAAACTTGCAGATGCAATCGATAAAACGGAATTTTCAAGCCCTTTGTGTGCAATTTACCAAAACGTCGACGCACGACCTTATACTGATCCGGCACAAATTAAAAAGAATCTCATTCTTCAATTAACGTCTCCTGTAAGGTGGACACAAACCATGCAAAACATGATTGTTGATCAGATTAATCATTTTTCGGAAGTAGGGGGGAATGGAACTGTTTTATCTGGGTTTTTAAAAAGAATTGACAGAAATATGCCAGTAGAAATATTATGAGCAATTTAAAAATTACACCCATTAGGTCGGGTCAAGTTCTTTTATCTGAACCATTTATGCTGGATCCTAATTTTAAGCGTTCGGTGGTTCTCGTTGTCGACCATACTGAAGATGAGGGTACCGTTGGTTTTGTGTTAAACAAGGAGACTGATTTTGAGCTATCAGAACTTGTAGAGGATATCGAAGACTTTCCGGCAAAAGTATTTGCAGGAGGTCCTGTTGCTACTACGACCTTGCATTATTTGCACAATGTTGGTGACTTATTGGAAGAATCAGTTAAGGTATGCAATGGAATTTATTGGGGTGGCGATTTTACGTCTTTGAAATTTTTAATTGATCAAAAACTAATTTTGCCGGAAAATATTAGATTTTTTTTAGGTTACAGCGGATGGACATCAGGGCAGTTAAAAACCGAATTAGAGGAGCGGTCTTGGATCATTTCAGAAATGGATCCTAATTACTTGTTTAAGAACAAGATAGATCAACTATGGAAAGATATGTTAAAGGAAAAAGGGGAGCATTTTGGGGCCATCAGCCAAATAGATGGAGATTATATTTTTAACTAACAATTATTGTTTTGATCAGAATTCAGAATTTAACACTCAGATTTGGGGAGAGGGCGCTCTTTGATAAGATTTCATTTACGATTACAGAAGGAGAAAAATTGGCCGTTACAGGTCGTAATGGAAGTGGAAAATCTACCCTCATTAAGGTTTTGTCTGGGGTTATTCCACCAGATGAGGGGTTTATCGAAAAACCCAAAAAATTGACGGTAGGGTATCTACGCCAAGAATTACCTGAAGATGAAGGGAGAAGTGTCAAGGATGAAGTTTTGTCATCCATGAAAGAAATAGAAAGTCTAAAAACTTCTTTGCAGGAATGTGAAGACTTGCTCCACAAACCTGACTTAGATCATGATGAAATGATCAGGGCTGTAGAGGAGATGTCAGAGCTGCAACACCGTCTCGAATATCTTAATGCAGATAAACTTGAAGGGGAAATTGAAAAAATTCTAACCGGATTGGGTTTTAAGCCTTCAGATTTAGTTAGGCAGACAAGAGAGTTTAGTGGTGGATGGAGGATGAGGGTTGAACTTGCAAAATTGTTATTTGCAAAGCCAGATTTAATGTTGTTGGATGAGCCAAATAATCACTTGGATATACTTTCTATTCAATGGTTAGAAAAATATTTAATTGCATATGAAGGTAGTGTATTGTTGATTTCACATGATTTGATGTTTGTGAATAATATTGCCAAACGAATCATAGAGGTGGATAGAGGACGAATTTATGATTTCGTAGGCACTTATTCGGATTTTATAAATTATAAGAAGGAACGCCGTGAGGTCGAACTAAATGAATATAAATCACAGCAAAAGTTAATTCAACATAAAGAGCAACTGATAGATAAATTTAGAGCTAAAGCAAATAAAGCAAGTTTTGCAAAATCATTGCAATCAGAGTTAGCCCGAATGGATGTAATGGATGAACCGGATGATGAGCAAGGGTCGATCAGATTAAGATTTCAGCCATCTCATCCGGGGGGTAGAATTGTGGTAGAGGCTCACCACCTTTCCAAGTCCTATGGCGCCTTGGAAGTATTAAAGGATCTGGATTTTATGCTTGAACGTGGTCAGAAGTTGTCCTTTATTGGACAAAATGGTCAGGGAAAGAGCACAATGGTTAAATTACTTAGCAAGGCAATCGATCCCACGCATGGACATTTGAAATATGGTCACGAAATAAAAATTGGTTACTTTGCCCAGGAACACGGAGAAATCTTGAATCCCGATTTAACCATCATGGAAACCATTGAATATGCTGCTCTTCCACAGATTCGTCCTATGATAAGAAAAATACTTGGTGGGCTGGGCTTTAGTGGGGAAGATGTGGATAAGCGAATTAAAGTGCTTAGCGGTGGCGAAAAATCAAGAGTTAGGTTGGCTGTATTGTTGGTACAAGAACATAATTTTCTGATACTCGATGAGCCAACTCATCATTTGGACATACCTTCTAAGGAATCCCTGAAAGAAGCAATCAAACAATATAAAGGTACTGTCGTTATCGTGTCTCATGATCGGGAATTTTTAAGAGATCTAGCTGAAAGGACATGTTTTTTCTCGAATCAAACCATTCGTTTTTTTGAAGGGGATATTGACTACTTTTTAGAAAAAATTGAAGCGACAGATTTAGAAAATACTTTTTCAAAGCAGCAATTGATTTCTACGCAAGATCAGCTTGTATCTCAAAAAAGTAATCCCCAAAATTTAGAAGAAAAGAAAAAGATGCTAAAACGAATTCAAATTCTTGAAAAAGATATTGAATCTGGAGAAAAAAAGAAAAAAGATTTTGAATTAAAAATGGCAGATCCTGAATTTTACCAATCACGGGATAGCCAAAAAATATTATCTGAATATCAAAAAATTAAGTCAGAAATTGATTTAAAAACAGTAGAGTGGGAAAGACTAATTGAGCAATCCGAGTAAAAAAACAAAAGGCCATTTCTTAATAGAAATGGCCTTTTTAGCATGGCTTTGGGGATAAACCTAAATCAAATATATTCTTTCATTTTTTTTCATTAAAAAACCAAGAAGGACTACCAGCATTTTATTTCTATAGCTGCAGAAGCAGTAGATAGAACGATCTCATTGATATTTACCAAAGAATTAATCCCTTATTAGCTAACCAAAACTAATTAATGCCATACTGGTAGTCCTTTTCCTGGATCCCATTTTCAATATTCAAATCAAGCATCGTAACTATTAACTTTTTAATCGTTATCGACAGTACAAAGATTGGATATATAAATTATATGTAAATCAATGAAAACCCCGATTTTTAAAAAATCAGGGAAAACCCTGAGTTTTTAGCCTTTCACCGGGACCTGAATAAGTGTGGAAGTCCCTTCGTTGGGCCTAGATTTAATTGATATTTCTCCCTTTAGGTATTTTATCCTGGATTTTATATTTTCTAAGCCCATACCCTTGTTGACATGATCAGTTTGATATCCGATGCCATCATCTTCTACTATAATTTCCAGATCCGGCTCTTTAAGACTCAATTGTACAAGAATTTCATTTCCTTTTGAATGTTTGATGGAATTGTTCAGCAGTTCTTGGACTATCCTATATACTTGCAAAGCCCTAGAGGATTCCATAATTTTTTCCTTTCCATCAAATCCATAGTCCTGAAATATTATTTCAGGTCCTTTTTCACGATTGTATCGATTAAGCATATCTTTTATGGCCTCAATAAGTCCAAGATCTTCCAATGCGCCAGGTTTCAAATCATGTGAGATGTTTCTCACTTCAACACACGCAACATCAATCAAGTCATGCACTTTAATAAAGTCAGTATTACTTAATGCTACTCTGTTATCAGTTTGCAATTTATCGAACCTCAATTTGATTGTAGATAAAAGACCACCCAAACTGTCGTGCAAGTCTTTAGCTATCCTTTCCCTTTCTTCTTCTTGCCCTGCAATCATAGATTTCATTGTTTGCAGGGTTAGGTTGTTTTCAAGTTCGGTGATCTTTTGTTGGTTGATTTGCTCATTCTGACTATGAATTATTTCATTTGCGGATAACTTTTGCTGATAAAACAAAATGATAATGAATCCTGCTAAAAGTATCGAAGCAATGCTGAATAACAAACCGTATAAGGTAAAATTTGACCTTCTGTTTTTGAGTTCGAATAGACGTTGATTTTGCGCCAGGTCAATTCTATCTTCCCTTATTTCTTTTTGTTCATAACGATCAATGGATCTGTTTAGAATTTCATTCCGCTCAATGTGGTGGAGACTGTCATTGGTCTCAATATATTTTAACAAAGCAAGGTTGGCCTCCTGATGCTTATCCTGATTACGTAAACAATCAAAGATCTTACTGCTTAATGCTTTATGATCGGCAAGAAAACCTATGGCTTCAGCTATTTCAGCAGCCTTCTGGTAAGCTATGCAGCCTTGTACAGGATTTCCACCTAGTGTATAGAAATCACCCAGGAATGAATAACAATAGGAGAGCATTTCATTCATTCCATTCGTCTTTGCAAATTTTAGTACTTCAAATAATTTTGATTTTGCCAATGGATTGTTGAGTCCAATTCTTACCAATGCATCCAGAAGCATAATTTCATTGTAACACAGTGGATTGTTTTTTGATGGTTTTTCTGCTTCTGCCTGCCCCAAAAAATATCCGGCCATTTCAATATTGCCCATTTTATAATAGACAAGTGTCATGAAATTGTAAGTTCTTACCAGGTCTAGAATTCTGTTGTTCTGACGAAAAAAAACATGACAATACTCCAGATTAACTATGGATTTGGGATACCACCCAAGAATATAATAAACCTTTGAAAGTAAAAACCGATACTGGTGGACTTTATTCAGATCATTTAAATCCAGGTATTTTTCAATAAGGCGGATCGTAGGGATAATGATCTCATCAAATTTATGCTCTTTGATTAATGAATCAACTTTGGAAGAAAGGCTATCTAGATAAGGACTGGATTGTTGATTTGCCTCTGAGTTGCTGAATAAAAAATCCAGGTCTTGTGCGGTCAGGTTTGAAAGACGGCACAGAAATAACCATATGAACAGATACTTTTTCACGGGTAACCGCAAAGTTAACTGGTTGTTTAATAAATAAAATCAGGGTTTTCCTTGATTTTTTGGTGTTAAATGAGTTTTAATTCATAAGCTGCACGTACCAGGCCGGCGGTATTCTTGACATTCAATTTTGAAATCAGGTTGCTTCTGTGTGATTCCACCGTCTTAAGGCTGATGAAAAGCGAATTTGCTATATCTTGTGTAGTGTATTCTTTCACTATGAGTGCCAAAACTTCCTTTTCTCTTCTTGAAATTTTAGGAATGAGTAGCCTGCTGGATTTTTTAATCGGATTGTTTTTTAATAACCCGGACATTATAGTTTCTGTTACTTCGGAACTGAAATATGTTTCTCCCAACGCAACAGTTTCTATAGCCTTCAGTAACTCAGCTCTTCCGGTATTTTTAAGAATATATCCAAGTGCTCCGTTTTTAAGGATTTCAGTCACAAAACTCTTTTCATTATACATAGACAAAGCCAGGACTTTAACTTTTGGAAATTCTTTCTGAATTTTAGAAGTAACTTCAATCCCACTCATTACCGGTAAGTTAATATCCAGCAACAATACATCAATCCTGTCACCGGTGAGCATTTGAAAGACGGCATTTCCGTCAAAACATTTATCAACTAACTGGATGTTTGTTTCGCTTTGGAGTATGGACTCAATTCCATCCACAAACATGGCGTGATCATCAGCAATTGCAACTCTTATCATGATTAGGTCTCTTTAAAATGGGAGTGTAGAGAATGGATAAGAACCGGAATAAGGATGCAAGAATACACAAATTATAGTAATTTATATACGAAATTAGGTAAGATTATTTTAAACTTCTCCATTTATCTAATTGATGCATAACCGCCCTGAAATCTTTTGGAGGCTCTGCCTGAAAACTTAAATTCTTCTGATATAGATTAAAGCTCAATGAGTAAGCATGTAATGCAGTTCGATTAATGAGTGGTCTAAATTCTTCATCCTCTTTAGACAATTTGCTTTTTACTTTTATATCTTTAATGGTTAACTGGTCTCTTTTACCATATAATTTGTCGGCAACAATTGGACAGCCCATATAAGCCAAATGTATTCTGATCTGATGAGTTCTCCCTGTTTCCGGTTTTAACTCAATCAAACAAAATTGATTCCAGGCCTTCATTACCCGGTATTTGGTAATGGATGGTTTGCCTTTGGGGTGAATTACCATTCTTCCGTCTCCACTTGAAGAGTGGGCAATAGGGGCATTAATTAAGCCTTCATTTTCTGGAGGGGTAGATTCTACAATTGCCAGGTAAGTTTTAACCACCTCCCTGCTTTCGAAACTTATGCTTAATTCCCGATGGGATTCCGCAGTTCGACAGAAACAGATGAGTCCGCTTGTCTCACGATCTAGTCGATTAACAACATATAAAGGCTCAAACTGCTGCTTTAGCAAATTAAACAGATTTTCTTTGGAAAGATCAAATCGGTCAGGAATACTCAAAAGTCCGGAGGGTTTGTTAACGATCAATATCTGGTCGTCCTGATAAATAATTTCAAATGCGTTTTTCAAATTAATCCAGATATTGAGAACCTATATCAGAAGTTTTCTTGTTACCAAAAAGGTAATAATGTAGAAAAAGAGAACCGCGAAGTATTCCTGAAATTTGAGTAGGACCGATTTTAGCTTTTTCCACCAATGAGTTGTAGTTGTCTTTTTTGTGCATAAGGTATAAAGTCGACAAAATGGAAGTAACATAAGCTTCAATTACCTTAAAAAACAAAATGAACTTTCCGGAGAGCAAATATTTGATGCTGATTAAAAAATCTACAATTAGCCTAAGGGGTAGAAGTGCAATCAGATAGACATAAGGCACATTTTTGAAAAGCGTAGAAAGATTATTTCTAAAATTCAAAAATATTTTCCTCGGGTTTGTGTATTCAAGTGTACCACCTCCGAGATGATAAATCCTGGATTTGGGTTCGTACCAAATATGGCCTCCGGCTCGCTGAATTCGCCAGCATAAATCTATTTCCTCCTGGTGCGCAAAATAATCACCATCAAATCCACCCAATGCCTTAAACATATTTGCATTGACCATCATTGCTGCACCACTGGACCAGAATATTTTTTTTGCAGATTCGTATTGCTGCGTATCCTTTTCAACTTCATTTAACATTCTCCCTTGAGAGAATGTATAACCCATTAAATCCATCAACCCTCCTGCGGCTCCGGCATATTCAAAACTTTCAGGATCTGATATAGAAAGAATTTTTGGTTGACAAGCCATATTATTTGGGTCAGCCTTCATCCTTAATAACAGAGGGCTGATCCACTCTTCTGTAACTTTTACATCAGAATTTACAAGTATAAAATAATCAGATTCTATTTGTGCCAATCCTTTGTTGTAGCCTTCGGCATATCCATAATTCTTCTTCAGTATAATTCTTTTGACTTCAGGGTAATTGTGTTGTAAGAAAAGTACGCTGTCGTCTGAAGAGGCATTATCAATTACATATAATTTAGCATAATTGGGAAGGAATTTAAATAGATCAGGAAGATATTCCCTGAGATATTTTTCTCCATTATAATTCAAAACCACAACTGCAATTTTAGGACTCCTCTTTTGTCCTGCTTCTGTCAAATGATATCGAAATAGAATATCCGTAATTTTACGGTCATCATTCTTTATTTGATCAGTTAGTTGTTCTAAATTTTCAAACTTTCTATCTGGTCTGATGAATTCGATTATTTCTATTAGAATTTGTTGGCCATAAAGGTCTCCATGAAATTTTTTAAGATGTATCTCAATGGTTTGCTGAAGGTGTTCTCCTATGGTAGGCCTTGTCCCTATGTAGAGTAAAGCATCATAGGTTACATCATTGATTTGAGCAATGGCAGCATAAATCCCCGGATTCGGAATAAGTTTTACTTTTTCAGGAAGTTCAAGATTAGCCGTAGGATAGCCAATTTGAGTGCCCAGGTGTTGTCCCTTCACAACTTTTCCCATCAACAAATATGGACGACCTAAAAGTCGGGTAGCTTTTCCAAAATCATTTAGGTGAATAGCCTCGCGGATTTGTGTTGAGCTGATCTTTATTTTTTCATCTTCCTTTTTGGCAATTTCAATCAATCTAAATGAATGATTTTCAGCATAGGCATGCATGAGTTGTATGTCACCTAGACTATTCATTCCAAATCTATGATCGAATCCAATGATCAAAGTATGGGGTGAAAATTGTTTGATGAGAAAATCTTCAATATATTCTTCAGCTACCATTTGTGAAAAGCCAAAAGTAAATGGCACGATCACCAAATAGTCCAAATTCGTTTCACTAAGCAGATAGATCTTCTCTTCTAAACTGTTTAACAAATAAATGTTTGAAGGATCTTGATCAAGAATTTGCCTGGGATGGGGGTCAAAAGTAATCAAAACGGATTCTCCTCCCACTATTTTTGCCTGCGCACAAACCTGATCGACAATATCCCTATGGCCATCATGAAAACCGTCAAAGGCGCCAATCGTAACAACGGCATTTGTAAATTTAGGTAGAGGGTCTCTTTGAAGATAAATGACTTTCATGGCTCAGCCACAAAATTAATAAAAATTGCCTGCTACAATGGATTTCACAACCATCAATGTACTTTTGTGAATTATTTAACAAATTATGAATTCATTAATTGAAAGCCTAATTGAGGCATTGAAAACAATTGCAGAGCCGGTCTCAGGAAAGGACATCATTACCTTGAAAATGATAAGGGAGCTGAGGGTGGAAGGGCAAAATATATATTTTAATATTGTATTGCCAGGTAATAATTATTCAGGTAAAGATGAACTATATCAAAATATTTATAAGGATTTAAGTGATAAATTCAGTGATTATCAGATACATGCTCATTTTGTAACCCAAACTCCTTTTAGCGACACGCCAAATTCATTGCTTCCACAAATCAGTAATTTTGTTGCGGTTTGTTCTGGGAAAGGAGGAGTCGGCAAGTCAACAGTTTCTGTAAATCTTGCCCTGGCTTTACACCGGTTAGGATTTAAGACCGGACTATTGGATGCTGATTTGTATGGCCCATCTTTACCTACTATGATGGGAATTAAAAATCAACGGCCCCAGGTTAGGGATGAAAATGGTAAAAAACTACTTGTGCCAATTTTAGTCAATGGAATTCCTGTTATTTCTTTAGGTAATATCATTGAGCCTGAACAAGCTGTGGTTTTGAGGGGCCCCAGACTAGCTGCCATTATTAAGCAATTTTTTCAGGAGACGTATTGGCCTGACCTGGATTATTTGATAATTGATTTGCCCCCAGGCACAGGGGATGTTCAATTAACACTTGTTCAAACCATTCCGCTTACAGGAGTGGTCATGGTAACGACACCCCAGGAAGTTGCAGTAATTGATGCCATTAAGGCGGCCAACATGTTTACTATGGATCAAATCAAAGTGCCCATTTTAGGGGTGATAGAAAATATGTCGTGGTTTGTACCTGAAGATGATCAAAGTAAAAAGTATTTTATTTTTGGCAAGCATGGCGGCACAAGATTGGCCAATTTTACTCATTCCGTCTTATTAGGACAAATTCCAATTGTGGAGACATTAAGAGAACGTTCAGATTCAGGCAATGTATTTGATGCAAATCAAGAAGATGATTATATGAATATTTACCTGGATATAGCTTCTCAACTGGATAAGAAAGTCCAATTGAGGAACCTTGTTTTGTCTCCGACTTTGCGTGTCGAACAAAATGGATAAATAGCTGAAGATCGAATTATGCTAAAAGATACAACTTTTCTTGCCTCGCAAATACGCGCAAAGAAATCATTCCTTTGTATTGGACTGGATCCGGATTTGGAGAAAATACCAGCTAATTTTCACGATTTTGACCAACCATTTTTTGAATTTTGTCATGAAGTAGTAAAGATTACTTCACATTTGACGGTTGCTTACAAAATTAATATTGCATTTTTTGAAGCTTTGGGTCCTGATGGATGGATCCAACTTGAAAAACTGGTCAAAGTTATTCCGGATGAATGCCTCCTAATTGCAGACGCAAAACGTTCCGACATTGGCAATACTTCCAAAAAATATGCGGAGTATTTTTTTAATCGTCTAGGGGCGGATGCAGTTACTTTAAATCCTTATATGGGTATGGATTCATTGGAGCCATTCTTTCAATATAAAGACAAATGGTCTATCGTTCTGGCTTTAACATCCAATCCAGGAGCTGCCGATTTTGAATTAAAACATACAAATAAAGGAGATTATTTTTTTGAAGAGGTTTTAAAAACTTTCGAAGCGTCAATTTACAAAGACAATATAATGTATGTCGTTGGTGCTACAAAGGCTGAATATTTACGCAAGGTGCGACAGCATTGTCCCAGTTCTTTTCTGCTCATTCCTGGGGTGGGGGAGCAAGGAGGGGATTTAAAGCAAGTCATTTTGGATGGTAGAAATTTTACCGAGGGATTGCTGATCAATGTAGGTAGAAAAATACTCTATCCTAAATCAATGAATCCCACAATGAGAGATGTGCTCACCGCAGCAGAAGACTATCAGTCACAAATGGCTGATTTTTTTTTAAAATTAAATGGTTAAAATCTGGATGGGTTTAAAATAATGTTAAATAGATTAATTTTTAAAAACATCATTTACCTAAATCAAATTATTTTTATTCTGATACGTTCTTCAATTAAATTTTTTTGATGTTTTTTTTAGGTCTAGCAATTTTGATATGGTTAGAAATGGTAAATCCAAATTTAGACTTATTACTTCCTTACCAAAATGAAATTCTTGAATTAGTTAATGACCAGAGATCTAAAGGATGTCGCTGTGGACAAGATTCGATTCCACCCCGCCCGCCCCTACAGTGGAATAATCGAATTGCCAAAGCCGCAATAGAGCATGCAAAGTACATGCACCGTAGCGGATTGTTGACACACACTGATGGTAAAGGGCAAAGAGCAGATGTGCGATTAAAAAAGGCAGGGTATAATTGGAAAGCATTTGCTGAAAATGTCGGTGGAGGATACGATACACCTCTAGACATATTTTTAGCCTGGAAAAACAGCCCTCCACATTGTAAAAATATGATGGGTAATTATGACGAAACTGCAATTGTAAAATTTGAAGATTTTTGGGTACAAAATCTTGCGACCTCTAAAAAAATCTAAACAATAATTAATAACTTCCCCAATATCGTCGAAAAAACCATTCTACTCCCAACATTAAAAAAATCAGAAAAAATATCCACTTCCTGTCAATTAGTGGTTTGGTGTCTAAGGTTTGGAAAATTATAGGTTTACTCTTTTCATCTTGCATTAAAAGCTCAGCAAGTTCAGGCATTTGATCCTTTTGATATGTTTTACCGCCAGATTTCTCAGCCATGCCTCGTAATAAATCAGGTCGGGCAACAAGGTTTGTAAATTCAAGTGGATTAGATTGCACTTGAAATCGACCTTCCGAATTTAACTTCTGGTTGTTCCAATCGCAGCTTCCTACATACCGGTATTCTCCTTCGGGTAAAGATCCCGCATTCAATTCATAGAAATTTTCTTTTTTGCCAAAAGTAAAATCATAAACTTTATTATCGGAAGAAATTAATTTTAATGAAACATCAGGCTTATTGATTCTTTCATAATTGTCATTGTATAGCTCTGCATTAAATGAAATTTGCTCAGATTCACTAAATACTTTTTTACCTATGCTAATTCTGAATTTTCTCCGGTCTTCTTTAGTTGAGGTGTATTGTAATGATTTAGAAAGAATTTCGTAAAAGGAATTAAAATTATTACTTTGAACATAATCATTCAACTTCCATTTCCATATTCCCTCTCCACAAATAACTGAAGTTTTGATTCCACCATTTTCGCCAAATACCCAAAGTGGGAATTTAGTGTCCACTTTACCTATACGCTGATACAGTAAAACATTTGCATTGGATTCAAGTTGATAGTTGCCAAAAGGCGCAGTTAAAGGAGGATACCGACTCAGGTTTATAAGGGTGCTAGGTAAAAGTGTAAAAGAATTAAATAAATCTGAGTAAATAGCTTGAGATTCGTTACTGTTCCTATTGTTGCCGGTAATTTTAACCAGATTCTGCTTTTGGTTAAAAATGGAAATTTCGGTTTGTTGACCAATTATGAAAATTCTTGAAATTTTCATGGCATCCAACCTCGACAAAATACCGCTTAAATCCGTCGAGGTATTGGGCAATTGATGAAATATTACCAAACTCAGCTCTTCGAGTTTGTCTAGAGGATCTTTTGGGTATTTAATTTTTACTTCATAATTTTTATTGGATTCTAACGATTCTTTTATTGCGGAAATATCAGGGTGAGGAGAATGTGCTAAAATCAATACTTTTTTTCTGGCATCCAGGACTTCAACAAAGAATTCTTTGCTGTTATTGAACTGATTATTTTCACCTTTGATCGCACTACATTGTACTTTATACTTATAGATACCTGGCTTATCTGTGTAGCTCACCAGATTTTTTGTTATAAAGTAGTTTGTTTTCTCAATTTTTTCCTCCTCCTCAATTAGACTTACCCAATTATTGTTTTCAAATCTACTGAGTTTAAAATTGTATTTTGAAGGATCGCATTGCCAGGCAAGAATATCAACCTGAATAGAAAATTTATCTCCGGAATAGATTATGTCATTATGGTATACCCTTTGAATGCTTAGATCTTTTTCTTGAGTAGAATCCCCATGGATAATTCCATACACCGGGACTAAATCTGTCATGGGATGATATAAAGGATTTTTTCCACTGTTGTAAATCCCATCTGAAAATAATACTATTCCTTTTAAGTATGCCGGATCTGCCTGATCTGAAATATAATCCAAGGAAGACCCCAGGTCGGTACCTAAGCTATTAAATTGGAATCCTTTGAATGCCTGAGCGTTTAGTCCAAAGCCGAGTTTATGAACTTCATATTTTTCTGTAATTCTTGATTCAAAATCATTTAAGTTCTTAATGAATGTTTTGATCCAACTGCTGTCTTTTTGGATCATCGAACGAGATTGGTCAATGGCTAAAGCTATAACCGGCTTTTTGATTTCCTGGTTATACCTTTTAATCATTGGATTCATTAAGAGAAAAAAGAGTAAAAAAACAACAATGACTCGTAGAGAGGCAAGAATGAATTTATCACGATCCGATCGATCTACTAACTGACGGGTCTTGTAGTAGAGCAGAAAGCCGGCTCCAATGGCAAGAAAAAAGCCAATGAAAAGGTATTGTATCGGGTACTGAAAACTAATTTGATCCATTTTACGTTGTAGGGAGTGCAAATATCATAATTTGGTTTTCTTTTTGTGATATTTTTTGGTTTATACTAATTCACAGACCATCATATAACTAATAGAAATTTAATTTGTTGTTCGAAGTATGGTTGCTATTACATTTAAAGATAATCGACTAAGGTGGGTAAGAATTGGAGTTACCCTTTTGTTACTAAGTTTTTTTCTTCCGTTGAAGGCTTCTTATATCCTCATTCCGATGGATTTAAAGCAAGTCAATCACCTCAAAGCATACGGGATTACTTATTGGGTGATCAATCAAAACATTGAGGCTTATTGGTTGCTTAACTATCGAGGTGGTAGTTTTGCTTTTGTCCATACCAAAACCTTTGAAAAAGAATGTATTACAAGAGGAGTAAGCTATGAGGTTATCCCAGATGCTGAATATATCCGAATTCGGGAAGAAATTAATAATCCGGAAGTTAATCAGGAAGTGATGAAGTTAGAAAAAGCGCCCAGAATTGCGGTTTATACTCCTGAATTTAATGAAAAAGGCGAACGAATCCAGCCCTGGGATGATGCCGTTACTTTAGCACTGACTTATGCCGAAATTCCATTTGATAAGATTTATGACAAAGAAATAGTCAATGGCTTACTTGCTAAGTATGATTGGTTGCATCTGCATCATGAAGATTTTACTGGTCAGTATGGTAAGTTCTATGCCAATTTTAATGCCCAGCCATGGTATAAAGAAAATCAAAGGCGGCAAGAGAATTTAGCCAAAGAGCTTGGGTTTACAAAGGTCTCCCAATTAAAACTTAGTGTGGCAATCCAGATTCAAAAGTATATCTCCAGCGGGGGCTTTATGTTTGCCATGTGTTCGGCAACAGATTCCTATGATATTGCCTTGTCTGCGAGTGGGTTAGATATTTGTGCTAAATATTTCGATGGAGATGGTGCTGATCCGGATCCAGATTCAAAACTGGATTTTGGAGTTACACTGGCTTTTAAAAATTTCACCCTAGTAAAAGATCCAATGCAATATGAGTTTTCTTCCATAGATAATAATTTTAATAGAAAGGTGATACCAGAGAACGATTACTTCCAACTTTTTGATTTTTCCGCTAAATGGGATCCAATACCGACCATGTTGACTCAAAATCATACCAGAACGGTTAAAGGATTTATGGGTCAAACTACTTCATTTAAGAGAGAATTTGTAAAATCAGATGTGCTGATCTTAGGGGATAATAAAGCTGCGGATGAAGTCCGCTATATTCATGGAAAGCTGGGTTATGGGACCTGGACCTTTTATTCCGGACATGATCCGGAGGATTACCAACACCATGTTGGAGATCCACCTACAGACTTAAACCTGCACCCTAATTCTCCTGGATATCGATTAATACTAAACAACATCCTTTTTCCAGCTGCGAAGAAGAAAGAAAGAAAGACTTAACTTTTTATATTAAATTTTTTCATGGATTTTCAGGCTGTATATTATTCTGGCATTAAACCCAAAGGGCAAGCCGTAACTTTTCAAATTGAAGGAGAAGAAATAAGAATCTTTGATGAAGAAAATGAAGAGCTTTCGCTTTGGAATAAGGAGTTGTTGAGCAGGCAACATTATAATGAAAATCACTTATTGATTAAGTGGGGGATTCGTGATCCATTTGAATACCTAGAAATACAAGATTCAACTGCAATAGAAGCCTTAAATCAAGCTTTTCCACAAAAGAAATTTTTTGAAAAGCCTGGATTTACCTGGGGGTCCTTTTATTCTATTTTAGCAATAGTTGCCTTTTCAACAGTATTGTTATTTTTTACTGCATATTTTTATGGTTTGCCAAGTCTGACTCAATGGGCGTCTGAAAAAGTTCCTTTGGATTGGGAATTAAAAATTGGACAGGCCAGTATTGAGAAATACAGTGAATCAGCAGCTTTAGATTCTTTAAAAACCCAATATTTAAACGACTTTTATAAAGAACTAGGTCACCATTCTAAATACCAAATACAATTCTACTATTTAAAAGACTCAATTGTCAATGCTTTTGCCATGCCGGGAGGTTTTATTGTAATTAATGATGGAATCATGGATAAGATGACAGATTACCGTCAACTGGTGGGATTGATGGGGCATGAAATTGCACACATTGAAGAGCGCCACACACTTAAAACTATATTTAAATCTTTAGGGGCATACTTTGTCATTCAACTTGCATTAGGCCATTTTGGGGCAGTTAGCGGTGTGCTTATTGAGAACTTGTCTTCAATTCAAAATCTTAGTTATTCCAGGGAATTTGAATTGGCAGCCGATAGGGCATCTTTCTATTGGATGAAAAATTTGAAAATTTCTACTAATGGCATGGTGGACATGTTTAATGTTCTTAAAATGGAGGAGGCAAAAAATATACAGAATTTACCTGAATTCTTAAGCACGCACCCAATGACAGAAGATCGTATCCAAAAAATTAAAGATTTAATCCAAAATGAACCTTTGTCTGTCCAGGAGTCAGAATTTCCTCGTTTGGATGTTATTTTTGAGAAGCTCACGAATTGATAGGAACATAGGGGTATATATTTGATTTACAATAAATTATTACTTTTGTGCGCTTAAATAGAAATGAACTTCATTTTTTATATAAAATGGCGTTTGGATGATTAATTAGATATTATGGAAGTTTTGAATTTTATTGACATTATCAGGATAGTGTGGCAAAAGAAAAAATTGTTTTCATACATTGTTTTTTTTACCGCGATAGTTTCTGCTGGGCTTTCATTACTCATTCCTGAATATTATAAATCGTCCACTACCATCTTTCCTGTTAAATTATCTCAGGCCCCAGTGAATGAAACTGCATTAAGGAGGGGAAATATAACTGATTTTGGTGAAACTGGAGAAGCCGAACAAGCTCTTGAAATTCTCAATTCCAATAGATTGATTGAAAAAATTATTGATAAATTTGATCTGTATAAACATTATGAACTAAACAAGTCAGAACCATTTGCACATACCTATGTAGTGAGAATGTTTAAATCGAATGTTAGAACCAAAAGAAATAAATTCAATTCAATAGAAATTACGGTTTCTGACAAAGATCCACAAATGGCTTCCGATATTGCTAATTCAATAACTGCCTATTTTGATACCATTAAGTATGAAGTAGTGCAAAAGCGAGCAAATGATTTAATACAAAACCTTGAAAAAAATCAGGCAAATCAAAAAGTAGTGCTGGATTCCATGAAAAAAGTAATGGATACATTTTCAATTAGAGGTGTAATGAGTCAATTTCAACGAGGGTACTTAATTCAAGCATATGCAGAATCCTCTCCTTCAGAAAGGGCGTCTCTGAAAAAGTTGGTAGATGACAATATAAGGTATGGAGAAGATTTTGATCGGCTTGAGCGGGTTTATGAGAAGGAGATTGAGAATCAGGTGCTCATCAGTAAATTTCTGACGCAGACTAAAGCAGATGCAGAAATTCAGTTTTCACAAAAGTTTGTTGTAGATCCTGCTATACCTGCAGAAAAAAAGTATTTTCCTGTCCGATGGTTAATTGTGATGATTAGTGTAATTTCCTCATTTTTTATTGCATTAAGCCTGCTACTTCTTAAAAACAAATGGCCGCAAATCAGGAAGCAGATAGAACTATAAATAAAGTTGCTGAGATCATTTTTGATCAAAGGATACTTTATGTCTGTATCGGATTTTCTGCATTGGCAGTAGGTCTCTTTTTTTGGGATTTTTATTATTTGTTTTTACTGCCTCCAATATTCTTTGGAACGATTATATTTTTATTAAGGCCGGATCTGATTTGGTATGCTATTGCATTGTTAACGCCTCTCTCAATTAATCCAAATGATGTGGAATTAGGGAGTTTAAGTTTGTCAATGCCCGCGGAACCCATGTTGTTTCTGTTAGTAATTTTATTGATCTATTATTTGGTATCTAAGAAGGAAATTGATACATCTATTTTTACTCACCCTTTCAGTTTGTTGATTTACATTTACCTCTTCTGGATGATAATTACCTCAATGACCAGTGTAGATAAATTGGTTTCTGTTAAATTTTTTATAGCCAAATGCTGGTTTATTTTGCCAACCTATTTTTTTTCTTTTTTCTTTATCAAAGATGAAAATAGGATAAAAATATTTTTAAATCTTTTTATCATCGGAATGTCTATTGTTGCACTGTACAACATTGTTCATTTATCCACACATAATTTTGAAGATAAGCCGTCACAATGGACAATGCAGCCTTTTTTTAAAGACCATGCTATATTAGGTGCAGTTCTGGCTATTGCAATTCCTGTTTCTTTTGCCCTCATTAAATTGAATGGTAAAAATATATTGACAAGAAATTTCTTTGTTTTTTTAACATTGATTTTAATAGTCTGTTTGATTTTTACCTATTCCAGGGCAGCATGGGTAAGTATCATACCTGCTTTGCTTCTTTATTTTGTTTTCAAGCTCAGGGTAAAATTTAGATACCTTTTGGCTTTATTTCTTGTGGTGATTTTCTATTTAACTTATAATATAGATACAATAATACGCGATCTGGAACAGAACAAAGTTTCCAGTTCTGATGACCTGATAGAAAATTTTGAGTCTATAACAAACATATCTTCGGATCCTTCAAATCTTGAAAGAATAAACAGGTGGTCTTGTGCTTTGGCCATGTGGCAGGCAAAGCCTTTTTTGGGATGGGGGCCGGGAACCTATATGTTTGAGTATGCTCCCTTCCAGCTGGCTCATAATTACACCATCATCAGCACAAATTTTGGGGATGTCGGGAATGCCCATAGTGAATATTTAGGGCCATTAGCAGAAAGTGGAGTTCTAGGTTTTTTAATTTTCCTACTCATTTTTATAATGACATTTTATTATGCCTTCAGAGTCTACTATAAAGCAATTTTAAAAAACGATAAGATCTATATCTCTACTGCGGCTTGTGCTTTGATGACCTATTTTGTACATGGAATTATGAATAATTACCTGGATACAGATAAAGCCTCCGTAATCTTTTGGTTTCTTATCTCTGTTATTATTTATTTTGACATCAAATACCGAAAGCTAAAACCAAAAGTTATTTATGAGCAACAATGATCAGGTTTGGTGACAGAATTACATTTCTGGATGATCTGCCGGTACTGAATATGATGAGTTTGATAATGAATTTGAAAATCATCCAAATCAAACTTCTAAAGATTTCTTTAATTATTCCTTTGGTGGCCATTCTTGAAGAAAGAGTTTGAATTTGTTTAAATCCCAAACTTAGCATTAATTGTGTCGCAGATCTGGCATTGAGATGGTTTTCATGGGTGAAATCCCCGAATGCATATAAGCTGTTAAAAGGAGTATCCATGTTGGGTGTTCTTATGATCAACCGTCCTTGATCCTTTAATTTATTCTTTACAAGTTCCAGTAAAATGACCAATTCATCTTTTGTAAAATGTTCTATGATGTCCATACAGAAAATCACATCATACTGATCAGGATTACTATTCAAAAATTCAACAGTCTCAGCATGAATCACTTCTTTGATTCCTAATTTATGTGCTAGAGTTACTTGTTCGGAAGATATATCTATACCAAGAAGTTTAGTGTGCCCGGCTAATTTGCAGGCATGCAAGAGAGAGCCACTGCCGCAACCGATGTCTAAAATACGAATTTCTTTTTTGTCTTTTATTAAAGGAAGGATTTCCTTTGAAAACCATTCTGTTTCATCTTTGAATTTTTGCTCATAAGATTGTGGGGCAGATTGGTTGACTTGATTTGTATTGTAATTTTGATATAACTTTTCTCGATACGATAACATGCTAAGCAAATGATGAAGATCCAAAGGTATGCATTGGACGCAATTATTACATCATCCTCATTTATGATAATTATTCTTTATTATTTACAGGAGTAGTAATAATTGTAATTCCCATCCACAGCGCATACAGGACTGTTGCAGTAGGGTATAGCCAAAATCTGGATGTTCAATTGATTCACCTTTACCCGATCAGGTAAAATATTCTTGAAAAGCTTGGACGGGATAAAGGCATAACGGTATAATCCATCCGCTTTCTCTTTCATGAGCAATTCCGGTAAATTATTAATGGTGGCTAGATTTCCATATCGATATTCTTTTCCATCACTTCCTATTGCCCGAATATAAACTGCAAACTGCTCTCTGAGTTTAAGGCTTTGCTTTTCTTCAATTCTATGAGAGTAATAAAAAATAAATGGATCATCTGGAGAACTCAGTAACTTGCTGTCGGGGTAATTTGGGAATGAATATATTTTTATTGTTTCAAACTTAGATGTATCCTGAAAGAGATTGTAATTTTTAAAACACAAACCAAAATTCAAAGACAAACTAGTCTCCGGCTTATCCAATGTGGCGGTTGCATTCACTTTTGCAGATTCAACCAAAAATACCAATAGAAGAATGTAAACTCTCATTTTTCTATTATTTTATTCGGGTGAAATAGTATAAATATATTAACTCACTGATATTATCAGAATCCGGCAAACATTCTGGTGCTGGCTTTTTAAAACTGTAAAGCAATTTATCCTCTAGCTCTGGCAATTCTGGGTCAATTAGTTCGATGGTATTTTGTAAAGTGCCATAATTTAATTCCAATTTATAAACACCCTCTTTGAAAATCAGTGACCAAAAACCATTTTGGGGAATAAAGTGAATTGATGTTCCCGGTGCGAGGAGATAGGTGTCTTCATTGAAACTTAAGGTAGATGGATTGTTGCCCAACATCAGATCAGTTACATCTTCTCTTAGATCATATAGACTTGCAGGAACGTTCATTTCTACTTTCTCCAATTGCCAGTCCCCTTTAAGAGAACTCGATATTTGAATAATTTTGTTTTCGTCTGTTGATGTTTTGGAACAAGAAAACATTAAAAAGACCAAACACAAACCCAATAATCTGGCATTGTACCCGATATTTTCATACCGCTCCAGGGTTTCTGTAACCGTACTAACTATTCGACCAAATACAATGCGAACTAAATACATACTCCAAATTATCTAAAAACTAGAAATGATTAAAAATCATTTCTTATTCCAAAACTACAATTTAATTTCGTAAATGTTTAAATATTTTAGAAAAAGATTTGGAATGTATTCGATATGAAGAATATCTAAGATAATTTTAAGTGTTGAGATTGATGTATTGTTTAACTTGAATTTTACCAAATTCATTCTTTTGCACAGTACAAGCCATATGCGAGGGGTCATGCTCCAAAATTATTACACTTTCTTGATTTACAGCTAATTCAAGCAATCTAAGTTTTTCATTTAGCGCCTCTAATGGTCTAATGTCATATGCCATGATGTACGGAAGAGGAATATGGTAGCTGGAAGGTATCAAATCGGCAGGATATAGGTAATTCTTACCATCATATTGAAATTCGAGCGCCATCATGGCTTCCGTATGTCCATTGCATAAATGGATTAAAATTTCGCCTGGCCACATATCTTTATGATCTTCTTGGTCAAAGAAGTACAATTGACCTGCCTCTTTAAGTGGTACAAAATTTTCTTTTAGAAAAGATGCTTTTTCTCTTTCATTAGGTGTTAGTGCCCAAGTGTAGTGTGTGGAATGTGACCAATACTTAGCATTGGGGAAAGTAGGATACAGCGTACCACTATTGCTTCTAGAAACAGCCCCGCCACAATGATCAAAATGCAAATGGGTCAAAATCACATCTGTGATCTGGTCAGGTTGTAAGCCTTCATTATGTAATGAGGTGAGTAGATCACCATCACCATGTGGATAAAAATGTGCCCTAAATTTAGCATCCTGTTTATTGCCCATTCCCGTTTCTACAAGAATATTTCGACTTTCAGTTTGTATTAAAAGGCATCTTAAAGCCCAGGAACACATGTTGTTCTCATCGGGTGGATTGAGTTTTTGCCACATGGTTTTGGGAACCACTCCAAACATAGCTCCACCATCCAACTTGAACATGCCCGAATCTATTGGACGAATCCTTCTTATCATTTTAAATTATCTACTTCTTCTTTAAGGAGCAACATTTTTAATGCTGCCGAGGCACAATCACTTCCTTTATTACCATGTTTTCCACCTGCCCTGGATTTGGCTTGTTTCTTATTATTTGTGGTAATCACTCCATTTAATAGCGGTTTTCCAAACTTAAGGTTTAAATCCTGAAACGCTTTTGCGATGGAATGATTAATTATTTCATCGTGCTGAGTTTCTCCTTTTATAACACAACCTAGACAAATAACAGCCTTCGTGGAATCCTTTTGTAAATACCAGGATGAGGCAAGGGGAAGCTCAAAACTTCCTGGTACTCTTCGTACCACAACAGTTTTTAGATTTATTCCATTTTCCTTGAGGGTGTTTAGGCAACCCACCAATAGAGATTGAATAATCTCTTCGTGCCATTCCGCTGCCAGGATTACAATTCCGGGAATATTCGCCTCCCTAAGGTTTTTTGAAGTAGGAGACTTACCTGCCATTTTATTTTATTGGAGTTTGATGATATATCTTTCAATATTGCTGCCATCAGGCGATCCGGCATATTTTTCTTTAATTTCGTTAAAAGCCTTTAATGCACCTTCTTTATCGCCTTGCTGCTCCTTTAATATCCCTAATTTTTTTAGATATACGGGTGTTAAAAATTCATTTTTACGTATAGTGGCTGCTTTTTCATAATTGGATATTGCAGCGGAGAAGTCGTTCAAATTTGCATTGGCATCACCTAATGAGCCCCACTTTAAAATTGACATGACCTCGCCGTCGCCATCAAAATCTTCAAAATATGCCTTAGCCTCCTGAAAATTCCCCAAATTCAAATAACACATTCCAGCATAATATTTAGCAAGATTCCCTGCCGGAGTACCGCCAAAATTTTCAGCAATTTCTTTAAAACCTGAAAATCCACCGCCAGGATTATTCAGAGCAAGGTCAAACGAATCTTTTTCAAATAACATTTCAGCTTGATACATTTGCTCCAAAGCATCTTTATTCTGAGGTTCAATATAAAGATATTTATAAGCAAGATATCCACCAATTACCAAAGCCAGACCACCAATTCCGGCAATAAGTAAATTCTTATATTTTTCAAGAAAGTGCTCTGCTTGATGCTTTACTTCAGAAATATCCAAAATTGTCTCATCCGCTTTTGAGCTGTTCGAAGAAACAATATGTTTAGGTTGTGTCTGTGATCTGTATCCTTTTGCCATGGCTATTTTTTACAAAAACTTTGCAAAAATAATACGGCTTGACAATATAACTCAGTAAATCGGTATAAATTTAATAAAAGATCCTCGTTCAATCTCTAAGAAATGGGTAGTCCGTTTGTACATAATTGTCGTCATAGAGGGCTTCTGGGGCAGGAAAAGGAGATTCATCTGCGAACTTTATAGCCTCATCAATTTCTAATTGAATGCTTTCTTGTATTTTGTCAAGCTCAACTTGTGAAGCTATCTTCTCCTCAAGTATCCTGCGTTCAGTAAGGATTATAGGATCAAGTGTTTTGTAATGCTCAACCTCTTCTTTGGATCGATAATTTCCCGGGTCTGAAACTGAATGCCCCCTGTATCTGTAGGTTTTAATTTCAAGAAAATATGGGCCATTTCCATTTCTGCAATGGTTTGCAGCTTTAATTAATGCTTCGTGAACTAAAACCGGATCCATCCCATTTACCTGTTCTGAAGGCATGTCAAAAGCGGAACCAATTTTATACAATTCGTTTACGTTACTGGTCCTTTCGACACTCGTCCCCATTGCATAGCCATTATTTTCTACTATGTATATTACAGGTAATTTCCAGGTCATGGCCATGTTAAAAGCTTCATATAGAGCACCTTGTCTGGCTGCGCCATCACCAAACATGGTGACACATAACAAACCAGAATCCCTATATTTTTCAGCAAAAGCAATCCCCGTTCCAATTGGAATTTGTGCGCCAACAATGCCATTTCCTCCAAAAAATCGATGTTCCCGTGAAAAAAAATGCATTGACCCGCCCTTGCCTTTTACACATCCTCCAGCTTTACCAAACAATTCTGCCATACAAGAACTACTGGATAACCCCCGGCTTAAAGCCAGACCATGCTGACGATAGCCCGTTACTAAAGCATCCTCCTTTTTTATACCAGTTACCAGTCCGGCTGCAATCGCTTCCTGGCCTATGTAAACATGACAAAAACCTCTGATCTTTTGTTGGGAGTACATCATTAATGTACGTTCTTCAAACTTTCTAACCCGCACCATTGTCTCATACCATAAGAGCCAGGTTTTCTTATCGTAAGTAGTTTTCTTAGCTCCTACTGGTTTTGGAGTTTTGGTGTTTTTCGTCAATGTATCGGCCATGGATCCAATTTTGGTGTAAAAATACTGCTTTCAGTTTAACTTCGCAATCCTTTTTAGCAGCTGCATGATATTAACTCAACTCAATTTAACTCATTTCAAAAACTTTGAAAAACTAAATTACTCATGGCAAAGTGGGATTAATTTTATCATTGGGCCAAATGGAGTAGGAAAAACCAATATTTTGGATGCCATATACACTTCTTGCATTACCAAGAGTTTCTTCCAAACCAATGATCATCAGTTAATTCTTCATGGTAAAGATTTCTTTCGTTTGGAAACTAATTGGCAGGATAACGATGAAATCCATGAAGTGGTTGTTAAAATGGCCACTGATAAAATTAAAGAAATAAAATGGGATCAAAAAAAATATCTTAAAGCTTCCGATCATGTTGGAAAGATACCCGTAGTAATGGTTGTCCCGGATGACATATTTACTTTTATTCATGAATCCGAAGATCGTAGAAAATTTATTAATCAGACTTTGATACAAGTGGACCACCAATACCTGGTGCATTTACTTCAGTACAATCGTCTTTTGAAACAAAGAAATGCTGTTTTAAAGCAAGCCAAAAAAACGCAACATATTGATTATAATCTTTTGGATAGCTATCATTTCGGAATGAATTTGTCGGCAAAATATATTTATACAAAACGGCGGGATTTCATTGAACAACTGAACCCTCTATTGAATGAATTCTCTTTAAAAATAAGTAAGGGATTACAAAACTCTTCCATTAAGTATACTTCCGATGCAGCAGAAGATTTGCTTGAAAAATGGCAAAATGAATACCAGAAAGATATGTTGATGGGACGCACCAATTCAGGAATTCATCGCGATCAGCTAATTCCTTATTTTAATGAAAAAAGATTAAAGGAATTTGGGTCTCAGGGACAGATAAAAACATTGTTGCTCGCACTCAGACTGGCTCAATATCGCTTTCTTTATAAATATTCTGGTGTTAAACCTGTGATGTTGCTGGATGATCTTTTTGCGAAGTTAGATGCCACTAGAATTGCATCACTTCTTGATGTTTTAATTGAAGAAAAAATAGATCAGTGCTTTATTACAGATAACCATTCTGATCGGGCAAAAAAATTAGCTGCGAAAATTAATTCAAAATCAAACATTGTATATCTAATCGATGGTAAATTAGCGCCCTATGAAACGGATGAATGATCAAAAATTGGCAGATGCATTAGGTGATTTTGCCAATCAGGAAAAGTTTAGAAACAAATTAATCCAAAAGCGTATTGAAAATGTATGGTTTGAAGTCTTTGGTAGCTTGTCCAATGGATATACAGAAAAACTTATTTATAGAAATAATATCTTAAGTATTTATGTGAATTCATCTAGTTTGAGAGCAGATTTATCCATGAATAAGAAACAAATTCTCGACAAATTAAATGAACAGTTGAAAGAGAACTTGATTGAAGAGCTTAATTTTCGTTAGGAGCTCAATTCTTTGGATTACACAGTTTTAATAATTTCTAAGATTTTATCATTTAATAGATCAATAGATTCTGGGATTTTCCATTTTGATTTATCTCTGGGTTCTACATAATTCGATATACTCCTTATTGAGATAAATGGGATGTCTCTCATTTTGCATCCATAAAATACTGCGGCACCTTCCATGCTTTCCACATCAGCATTGACCCTCATTTTTAATTTGGCAATATTTTCCTTCATACCGCTGACCGTATTTAAAGTTAATCCCTTTACTTTTGGAATGTTCAGACGGATAGGGGAGTCTTTAATTTTGATACATCCGTCCTCAAAAGGAAATTGTTTGGATTCCAATAAGCCTAATTGAAATAAATCTAAAAAGCTCCCATCCTTTTCTTCAGCGCCCAGATCAGCCCAATATTCAGAAACTACTTCCACTAGAGAACATAATTCAATTTCTTTATTCAAGGAACCGGATAGCCCTGCATGAATTATCAATTGAATATTTTTTAGTTCAGCCCGACCTAAAGCAAAAGACATCATTGGACTTCCAACCCCACCCACAAGCGGAAAAATTAAATTTGATCGATATGAAAATTGAGATAAAGATTCAATTTCATTACTCTTCTCCAAAAATTGAATTGTTGGGAGTATCTCAAAAACTGTTGCGGATAATAAGAGAATATTCAAAGTGATAATTAAATTAGGGAACAAATAATCCACCTGTTTGACTCCCGACCATTTCAAAGATTGCACCCATGTCTTCCTTTCGGTTAATGAAGTCGAGTTTATCGGCATCTACAACCAATAAAGGACTTTGGGTGTATTGTTCAATCCACTGGTCATATCTGTAATTAAGTTTCTTTAAATAATCCAGACTCATATTGCCTTCATACTCACGTCCACGAGATTGAATGTGGTTAACTAAGGTCGGAATCGAAGCCTTAATATAGATCATTAGATCCGGTGGCTTAATCGTGCTCATCATGATTTTGAAAAGAGTGAAATAATTTTCATAATCACGTGCATTCATCAGTCCCATTTCATGTAGATTAGGGGCAAATATGTAAGCATCCTCATAAATAGTCCGATCCTGTATTACTGATCTGTTTCCTGAATGAATTTGTATAAGTTGTTGAAAGCGAGAATTTAAAAAATAAATCTGAAGATTAAAAGACCAACGCTCCATGTCATAATAGAAATCATTTAAATAGGGATTGGTGTTTGCATCTTCATAATGAACTTCCCAGTCAAATTGCTTACCAAGAGCTTCACTGAGACTGGTTTTACCTGCTCCTATGTTGCCGGCAATACCAATATGCTTAATAATCGGAGTTTTGTTTTCTGTCATTGGATATTCAAGATTCTGACGATCAAATCAAGTCAAATATCCAAATAATCTACATATTATTAATGATTCCATTAATTTTACTTTCGAATATAAGAGCAAAGGAAATGGAACAGATCATTGAGTTGAAGAATATTGCCAAAAGGTATATTATGGGGTCTGAGATTATAGATGCACTCAAGGGCATTAACCTTAGGGTAAATAAAAATGAGTATCTGGCTCTTATGGGCCCTTCAGGCAGTGGAAAATCTACGCTTATGAACCTCATTGGGTGTCTGGATAGTCCTACTTCCGGGGAATATATTCTGCATGGGGTGGATGTAAGTAAAATGAGTGATGGAGAATTGGCAGAAGTGC
Organism: Candidatus Vicinibacter proximus; assembly: GCA_016713905.1. Taxonomy (NCBI): domain Bacteria; kingdom Pseudomonadati; phylum Bacteroidota; class Saprospiria; order Saprospirales; family Saprospiraceae; genus Candidatus Vicinibacter; species Candidatus Vicinibacter proximus. The sequence goes on along the minus strand of JADJOE010000003.1, from coordinate 966,668 downwards.
GTAATAAGGAAATTGGATTTGTATTTCAAACCTTTAATCTATTACCCAGAATGAGTGCATTGGACAATGTTGCGCTACCTCTCATTTATGCAGGTTTGGGAAAGGATGAAAGGCACGCCAGAGCTAAACAGGTCCTTAAAGATGTTGGTCTTACAGACAGGATGTCACATAAACCTAATGAACTTTCAGGTGGACAGCGACAAAGGGTGGCCATTGCAAGGGCTTTAGTTAATAATCCTGCTATAATTTTAGCCGATGAGCCGACAGGTAACTTGGATTCCAAGACCTCCGTGGAAATCATGAATATTCTTGAAGAAATTCATTTGAATGGGAATACCATAATTCTTGTTACCCATGAACCGGATATTGCCCAATTTGCTAAAAGGGTAGTGAGACTAAGAGATGGAATGATTGAAAGCGACACATTGAGATAAATTAGAATTTAAAAAAATACCTGATGAAGATATATACAAAAACAGGTGATAAGGGACAGACTTCATTATTTGGTGGTAGTCGAATCTCCAAAGATGACTCACGTGTAGAAGCTTATGGTACAATTGATGAGCTTAACTCAAATATCGGTCGTTTAATTTGTTTCGTTAAAGAGGTTAAAATTTTAGACTTTTTGCAAAAGGTTCAAAGTGACCTTTTCGTTTTAGGAGCTTTAGTTGCTGCAGACCCTAGTAAAGCCAATTTAAAACTTCCACAACTTAAAACGGATGTAATACAGGAAATCGAATTAGAAATTGATAGAATGGACTCTTATCTTGAACCGCTTAAATATTTTGTTTTGCCTGGTGGTTCTCTGGCTATTGCTGAGGGGCACGTATGTCGTACAGTCTGTAGAAGGGCTGAACGCAGATTGGTAACTCTGAGTCAATTAGTTGCAATTCAACCTGATTTGATTATTTATTTGAATCGATTATCAGATTATTTTTTTACTTTATCAAGGTATCTAGCATATTTAGAAGGAATACTAGAAAAACCGTGGGTCCCTGAAAAATAAACAATTTTTGTTTATTGCGTGTGGTATGGGCAATGCCGACATCCCGAGCGACAACAATAACCTCGTTTGAGATGGTAACTAGCAGTAAAAACTATAAAACCATTTTCCAAATAAAAGTCCTTGCCAGATTCTCCGGACTCCGGATCTGAATCAGACAATAAGCCTGGAAGTTTTGGGTTGTCCGTATTCATAAATCCAGTAAAGACCAAAAAATAAACAAGAATAGAACAAAGTGCCAGCCATCTCATTCATCAGAAATGGAATAGCAGCAATAAAACAAGCAGTGAGACCTGCAGTGTCAGGAGAATACAAAATAAATCCAAGCCAAACTGCATAGTTTGAAAATACGAAGAAAATCAATGAGCTCACAACACTCAATCCAATAATTTTTATTGGGGTATAGCCATTAGAAGTAAATAATTTATTGACAAAAAAAATAATCAGGAAAGTGGTAAATATCCATTCAAATCCAGAACTCAACCATTTAATCGATGTGGACGGATAAATGACATTATTGATGAAAATATCAGCCAAAATGTAACCAAGTAATAATAAAAAGGCTGCGGCATTTTTTCGAAGAATGACCGCACCAAACAATAAACCAGCCAAAGAAGAGGTGAAATTAGGAGCATGAGGGATTATTCTAGACACAATTAAGCAAATCGTAACTCCTATTAACAGAATCCATTCCTTTTTCGACATGATTAAGATTTATGAGCAAAATTAATACGATTATGTATTATTAAGACATTCATGCCAAATTAATACTTTTACACCTTCAAAGATAAAGACAAAGAATAATATGTTTTTAGAAAATGCACGCAAAGGAAATAATGCTGGTTGGATTTATTTCCTGACCATTATGCTGTGTTTTCTGGCAGCTACATTAAGTGCTTTTTTGATCGCTGAGTATACTTATATTGATCCTTTAGAAAAAAACAAAACACTGGCCAGTCTTCTGCTGCCATTTTGTTTTATTCTGGCTGAATTGCTCTTTTGTGTTACTTATTTACATCGGCGGCCCCCATTAAGTTTATTCACTTCTTTTCAAAAAATAAGATTTTACAGAATATTATTTGGTTTTTTTGTTTGGCTGGGGTTACTTGTTGCAGTTGAATTGGCAAGTGCACTAATTTTAAAGGTAGAATACCAGTTCAATTTCAGCATTTCTGCATTTCTTATATTGTTCGGGATAAGTTTTAGCTTGTTGTTGGTTCAGTCTCTAACTGAAGAGTTGTTTTTTAGAGGTTATTTGATGCAAGGACTTTACCTTTTGTTTTCCAATCGCTATTTGCCCGTGTTAATCAGTGCCGTTTTATTTGCACTTATGCATGGGCCAAATCCTGAAAATGAACAATTTGGTTATGCCTTAATGTTTGGGTATTATTTTGTAACCGCTCTTTTTCTAGGTTTTATTACAGTTTTAGATCAGGGATTGGAACAGGCGATAGGTATTCATGCAGCAACAAATGTCTTTGGAGCTCTTTTGGTAGGTTATGAAGGTTCTGTTTTGCAAACAGATAGTCTTTGGTTGACTAAAGATCCGGATGGAAAAGTCATGGCACTTCTATCCATATTGGTCATAGTGCTTTATTTATTCATTTCCAGGTACTTTCTAAAATATTTACCATTAAAGTATGTATTTTCCAAAATTGAAAAAAATGTTGAGGCTTAGATTTTTATCGATTTTTCCCTTCTTAATGTTGGTGAGCTTGAATTATGGTCAACCGGACCGATGGCAGTTGGGGGTGAACTATTTAATGAATGTAAGGCTTAATGATAAAATTCATTTGATTTCAGGAAATCAAGTGTTGACCGTTTACAATTCGAGTCCAGATACATTGGATAAACTGTATTATCATCTTTATCTCAATGCATTTCAACCTGGCAGTGATATGGATGTTCGTTCACGCACGATTGTGGACCCTGACAAACGAATCGGAAGTAGAATTGCCTCGCTCAATCCTGAAGAGGTGGGGTTTCAAAAGATAAATAAGATCACAAAGGACGGGAAAGCTCTTAATTACCATATCGAAGGAACCATCATGGAGGTAAAATTGATGGAATCAATTTTACCTCTAGATTCTGCAAAAATCGAAATTGAATTTGAAGCTCAAGTGCCTGTCCAAATAAGGAGGACAGGGCGTAACAACAAAGAGGGCGTTGATTATTCGATGGCGCAATGGTACCCTAAATTATGTAATTATGACCAACATGGGTGGCACACCCCACCATACATTGCCAGAGAATTTTATGGGCCTTGGGGTGATTTTAGAGTGAATATAGAATTGGATAAAAAATTTTGTGTCGCTTCAACTGGTTATCTTCTAAATTCAATGGATTGTAATTGGCCAAATGATTCTTTGTTTCAGAATGGAAAGACTCGAATTTGGCAATTTTTTGCACCTAAGGTGCACGATTTTGTTTGGGCTGCAGATCCGGATTATATCCACGATATTTATGTGCGCAAGGATGGTAAAAAATTACATTTTTATTATCTAAAAAACAATCCTTATGTACAATCCTGGAAGGAATTGCCTCCAATAATGGATGTGGCACTTGATTATGCGCAAAAACATTTTGGAGAATATCCTTACCAGTCTTATTCATTTATTCAAGGGGGTGATGGGGGTATGGAATACCCTCTGGCAACACTGATTACTGGAAATCGACCATTGCATAGTTTGGTAGGCGTATGCCTCCATGAATGGATGCATAGTTGGTATCAAATGCTTCTAGCTTCAAACGAAAGCCTCTATCCATGGATGGATGAGGGATTTACCTCTTATGCTGAGTATCTTACTTCAAATTATATTAAGTCTAAAGGATTGTTACCTGGTTTTAATCCTGAAGAGCATGCCTTTCAAGAAACGCTTAAATCATATATTGATTTTGTGAATTCTGGAAAAGAAGAGGCTTTGTCCACACATGCAGATCATTATTCTACAAATGTTGCCTATGGGATGGCGTCTTATACAAAAGGAGCACTGTGTTTATTGCAGTTACGATATATTATGGGCGAACAAACTTTCGATAATTCTTTGCTTTCTTACTATTATCAGTGGAGGTTTAAACATCCAGATGCGGATGATTTTTTTCGTGTTATGGAGAAAGCATCTGGCCTGGAATTGGATTGGTTTAAAGAATATTGGATTTTCACTACAAAGACCATAGATTACGCTATTGAAAGGCTTGAAAGTGAGGGTAAAAATTCAAAAATTGTATTGGCCCGAAAAAGTCTTTTACCTATGCCAATCGACCTGGAAATTAAGCTCAAAAACGGGAAAAGTATATTTTATACCATTCCATTGGATTTGATGCGAGGACATAAAGAGATTTTTGACAGTAATTGGAAGGTTGGAAGGCCTTGGCATTGGGTAAATCCGTTTTATGAATTAATTTTAGATGTGCCAAAAGACAAAATTAAAACGGTTGTTTTGGATCCCTTTCATCAGTTGGCAGACATTAACCCTGAAAATCAAATTTATTCAACTGAGCCTGAATAAATTCGCTTTTGCCTGAAAAATAAAGCGGGAAATATTCAAAAAAAATTTATTTAAAATTTTAGACAATAAAAGTAAGTAAAGCTATAAAAAGGTGCGATCTTGCAGCACCATTTTTATTAAATCAAGCAAACAAAACGGCTAATCATGTTGATTTTCAGTATTGTATCAACCGTATTGCTTACCTGTACGGTTTTGTCATTGTGGCAAGGCAAAAGTTCCTTTAGAAAGGGATAAGCCACTAGTAACCAAAACTCAACTCACTTTTTTAAACCCAAATGGCTTTGTTTGGGTTTAAATATCAGTTTTTGCCGAAATGACAGATGTAAAAGATGCTTTTTTACCTACCGAAAGTGGAGCTTTTAGGGTTTATAGCTATGCTTTTGATGACCCCAACAACCCACATATCGCACTAGTCACTAATGATGGTTTGGATAATACTTTGCCAGTCTGGTTGCGTATTCACTCTGAATGTCTTACCGGAGACGTGTTTGGCTCCCTAAGGTGTGATTGTGGTTTTCAACTTCGCAAAAGTCTTGATCTCATTCAGCGATTTGGGGGAATGTTGATTTACTTAAGACAAGAAGGAAGAGGAATAGGGCTGCACAATAAGATTGGTGCTTATGCCTTGCAGGATGAAGGATATGATACCATTGAAGCCAATCACAAATTAGGTTTTGATTCTGATTTAAGAAATTATGATCCGGCAGTTAAAATTCTTAAAGAATGGAAGATTAACCGTGTGAGGTTAATATCCAATAATCCGTTAAAAAAAACGTACCTGGAGTCAAATGGGATTGAGATTAGCGAGTTATTTCCAATGATCAAACCTCTGGATAATTATAATGAAGCTTACTTAAGGACGAAACGAGAGAAAATGGGACATCATTTACCACAGGAATAACATGGATAGAGAAACACTTTCACAAGCATTTCTTGGACTAGTCAAGATAATGGATGAATTAAGAGAAGGATGTCCCTGGGATAAGAAACAAACCATTCAAAGTCTAAGAAGTCTCACCATTGAAGAAACTTATGAGTTGGCAGATGAGATTATCAAAGTGGATTTTAACGGAATTAAGGAAGAGTTGGGAGATGTATTGTTACACATCATTTTTTATGCACGAATAGGTTCTGAAGGAAATCATTTTAACCTCCAGGATGTGATTGAGGGAGTTTCTGCTAAATTGATACACAGACATCCCCATATATATGGTGATACTAAAGTGGAAAATGAGGAGGAGGTCAAGAAAAATTGGGAAAAATTAAAACAACAAGAAAAAAAAACAGGTCTTTTAGCTGGCGTGCCCAGGTCTCTCCCTGCTATGATCAAAGCACTAAGACTTCAGGAAAAAACAGCTCAGGTAGGTTTTGAATGGGATAATATAGGTCAGGTTAAAGCTAAGGTGGAAGAAGAAATGATTGAGTTGCAGACGAATATTCAAAATAATTGCACTCAGGGAGAAATTGAGGATGAATATGGTGATCTGCTTTTTGCTCTAATCAATTATGCACGGTTTCTTAAAATTGACCCTGAAACTGCACTTGAAAAAACCAATCGTAAATTTATTCGACGGTTTGAGTATATTGAACGTATTGCTCAAAAGCCACTTTCAGATATGAGTTTAGACGAGATGGATCTATTGTGGGAGGAGGCGAAAGGCATGGAATAACACGGCAGGAAAGAATATTGAAACTTAAGCTTTAGGTTCAGAAGGTCATTTACTGGAAATAGTTTTTACATGAATTTTACCCGGTTTTTATATAAAATCTCTTGGGATTTTATTTTCATCCTGTCTAAAAATTTTCTCATTATCAAATATTTATCTATATTTGCCCCGCTAAAACTGATCTTCGGGATCACATTTGGTAACTAATACATACTTTTACAATGAGTGCTTATTTAACTAAAGAAAAAACAGAGGAAATTTTTAATCAGTATGGTGGTTCAGCCACTAATACCGGTTCAAGTGAAGGCCAGATTGCCTTGTTTACTTTCAGAATTCAGGCTTTGTCGGACCACCTCAGGACTAACAGAAAGGACTTTTCCTGCAAAAGAACCTTGTTAAACCTGGTAAGTAAAAGAAAAAAACTCCTCAACTATCTTCACAGCAACGATCTGGAGAGATACAGAAAGATCCTCGACCAATTAGGCCTAAGAAAATAATACAATCTATTGTTTTTCAATAGTTTGTATTGTGTTTTAATCTGCTGAAGGCTTTCCTTTTTCTATTTTAATGAGCGTCACTGGTGCGAGTGATTGAATAAATTATATTAAAGACAATTATCATGGGATTACAAATTCCTTTTTCTACGTCCTTTAATTTACCTGATGGAAGGGTAGTTACTCTTGAGACGGGAAAACTAGGGACTCAGGCTGATGGTTCAGCTGTGGTACGTTGCGGAGATACAATACTTTTTGCAAGTGTAGTTTCTGCTAAAGAACCTAGAGAAAATCAACCATTTTTCCCACTTTCTGTGGATTACCAGGAGAAATTTGCCGCAGCCGGCCGAATTCCAGGTAACTTTTTTCGCAGGGAAACAAAATTAAATGACTACGAAATCCTCATTTCGAGATTGGTAGATCGTCCTATCCGTCCTTTGTTTCCCGATGGATACATGAATGAAACTCAAATTATCATTACTCTGCTTTCCGGAGAAAAGGACACTTTGCCGGATGTGTTTGCAGCGCTAGCAGCTTCTACTGCACTCGTTTGTTCAAATATTAACTGGGACGGGCCGATCTCCTCTGTAAGAGTGGCAAAGATTAACGGGGAATTTGTAATTAACCCGGCAAAAAGTGCACTTGTGGACGCTGAGTTGGACATTATCGTTGCCGCCACAGAGAAAAACCTGATGATGGTGGAGGGAGAAGCTAATGAATGTGCCGAACATGATATGATAGAGGCTATAAAGATTGGCCACGAAGCAATTAAATTACAATGCAAGGCACAGTTAGAATTGGCAGCCCAGCTGGGCGCAAAGGTTTCGGTTAAACGAGAACTCACACCAAAAGCAGAAGATCCTGAATTGAAAGCAGCTATGGAAGCAGCGCTTACTGATTCAATAAATAAAGTTGCCTCTTCATCATTGGATAAGTCCAGTCGAAAAGAAGCTTTCGATAAAATTTTTAAGGATTACAAAGAAGCTCTTTTAGCTGAAAAAGGAGAAGAGTACATGACCGAAAAAAAATTATTTGTAGAGTACTATTTTGACAAGATTAAGAAAAGTCTGGTCCGTAAAATGGTGTTAGAGAGTGGGAAACGATTAGACGGCAGAACAAGTACCCAAGTAAGACCTATTTGGTCAGAAATCGATTGTTTGCCTGCTCCTCATGGAGCCTCAATATTTAACAGGGGAGAGACACAATCTTTAACTACCGTTACTCTTGGTACCAAGGATGATGAAATGATGGTAGACACTGCTTTAGAACTTTATGATGAAAAATTCTTCCTTCATTATAATTTTCCACCTTTTTCTGTAGGTGAAGCAAAACCAATGCGAGGTCCTGGTAGACGGGAGGTTGGACATGCAAACCTCGCAGGACGCTCTTTACGCAAAGTGATGCCTAAAGATTTTCCTTATACTGTAAGAATAGTCTCTGATATTTTGGAGTCCAATGGATCATCTTCCATGGCAACTGTATGTGCAGGCTCACTTGCTTTAATGGATGCAGGAGTTCCTATCAAGGCAGCAGCCTCAGGAATTGCAATGGGCATGATTGCGGAAGATGGAAAATTTGCCATCTTATCAGATATTCTCGGCGATGAAGACGCTTTGGGGGATATGGATTTTAAAATAACTGGTACCCGCAAAGGCATATGTGGTACCCAGATGGATATGAAAATTGACGGGCTGTCCTATGAATTGTTGGAGCAAGCATTGCTACAGGCCAAAGAGGGCAGAATTCATATTTTGGATAAAATGGATGAGACCATTTCAGCACCGAAATCTGATTTCAAACCTCACGCTCCTCGAATTGTAGAAATGATCATAGAGAAGAGTTTTATAGGACCGGTTATTGGACCTGGAGGAAAAATCATTCAGGAAATGCAAGCCAAAACTGGCACTAAGATCAATATCGAAGAGGTGGGAGACAAGGGGGTTATAAATATTGCCAGCAATAATAAAGAAGCGATCGAAGCTGCAGTAGCCATGATCAGGGCAATAACTTTCGTGCCTCAGGTAGGGGATGTTTTTGATGCAAAAGTGGTAACCATAATGCCTTTTGGTGCATTTGTTGACTTTTATGGTAAAAGCGGATTAGTGCACATCAGTGAAATTACGCATGCCAGATTGGAAAAAGTGGAAGATGCACTTAAAGTTGGAGATGCCATCAAAGTTAAGTTGATTGGGACTGATCCTAAAACTGGAAAATTGCGCTTATCCCGAAAGGTTTTGTACAATAAAGATGGAAGCCTAATTGAAGCTGCCAATTAAATCTGATTTTATTTTTTTATTTCCAAAGTTTTTTAACACTGAAACTTTTTAGTGGCTTTGTCGCTTATATATCTGTAAGCCAATATTTCCTATGCGTCAACTAAAAATTTCTCAGAAAATAACAAATCGTGAAAGCGAAGCTTTGGAAAAATATTTAACTGAAGTTTCCAGACTTGATGTCCTTTCACCCGAAGAGGAGGTTGAATTAGCCAAACGGATAAAATTAGGTGATCAGGAAGCATTAGATAAAATGGTAACTTCAAATTTACGTTTTGTGGTTTCTGTGGCCAAACAATACCAAAACAATGGCCTTTCTTTGAATGACTTGATCAATGAAGGCAATGTAGGTTTGCTCAAGGCAGCAAAAAGGTTTGATGAGACGAAAGGATTTAAATTCATAACCTATGCCGTATGGTGGATACGTCAATCCATCTTACAAGCTATTGTAGAGAATAGCCGGATGATTCGACTTCCTTACAATAAAGTTAGCCTTGTAAAGCAAATTAATACCGCACACCAGGAATTTCTCCAGAATAATGAAAGAGAGCCTAGTGCAGCTGAGTTGGGTGAAATTTTAGATATGGATGCAGTTGCAGTTGAGAGCATTTTAGCCTCAGGTGGTAGGCATAGCTCTTTGGATGAACCTATGGGAGGAGATAGTGAAAATTTAGCACTTCTTGACCTGCTTGTAGATGAGAATCAAGAAAGCCCGGATCTAAATCTTTTAAATGAGTCTTTAAAGAATGATCTTAAATCAGCCATGAGCAATTTAGCGCCAAGAGAAAGGGAAGTTATAACTGCAATTTTTGGACTGGATGGGGGAGGTAGCAAAACCCTGGAGGAGGTTTCAAGGCTTTACAATATGTCCATAGAACGCATCAGACAAGTAAGAGAACACGCATTTCGAAGATTAAAGAGGAATTTTAGTAGGTCAAGTTATAAACATTTTAACTAGTTTTTAATTATTTGTAGGACTAGTTTTTATCATATGTAAAAAAGATATAACTTTGGCCACATGACGGTAAGAAATCAAATTAGACTAATTGTATACCGAATGCATGAAAAAGGATTAGAAATCCTTTTGCTGCAACAAAATCCCACTCAAAATCAAGTTAATTTTGTTGAGGGCCAATACCATCTGGATCATCATACTCTTTCTCAATTGGATTCAATCATTCAATTTCAATCTGAAGATCCGGATGGTAAAAACATTCATAATGTGGCAATAGAAGGGGATTATCATGACATTCCCAGGATCCGAAGCCTAATCAGCCAGGACATTAATAAAGTTAAGGGAAAGATTAAAGATCTTATTCCGGATCTGAGTTCCGGAGTTTATTTAGCTTCCAAAGAGGCTTTTAAGAAAGTGCTTCCACATGAATATGCTGCTTTAAAAGAGCTTAAGGATATTATCCTTGACCGGAATTTGGTTAGAAATATTTAAGACTTTTAAATTTATGACTTTACCCGAAAAAGTCTGTCTCGGCAGTACTGACTATGTTTTTAAAAATCAACGCTCTCTTTATCATGGCAAGGTTCGGGATGTTTATGACCTTGGAGATGAGTTGTTAATGATCACCACAGATAGAATTTCTGCATTTGATTGCATTTTACCGAGGCCAATTCCTTATAAGGGGCAGGTGCTTAATCAGATTGCATGTTATTTCTTAGATGCGGTAAGAGACATTTGTCCAGTTTGGTTGAAATCAAGTCCTGATCCAAATGTCTCAATTGGAATTAAATGTAATCCCGTGCCTATAGAGTTAGTGGTGAGAGGTTATTTAGCTGGACATGCCTGGCGTACATATAAAACTGGTCAAAGACAAATTTGTGGGGTAACGATGCCTGATGGGTTGAACGAATCTGATAGATTTTCCAACCCTTTGGTTACACCAACCACAAAAGCTTCGGCAGGGCATGATGAAGATATTTCCTATGAAGAGATTCTGGAAAGGAAAATACTGACAAAAAATGAGCTGGACAAAATTTATAAGATTAGCATACAGCTGTTCCAAAGGGGGCAGGAATTAGCCAACAAACAAGGATTGATCCTGGTGGATACCAAATATGAATTTGGGTATCACGATCATGATTTAGTCTTGATGGATGAGATACACACCCCTGACAGTTCAAGATACTTTTTATCCGAAGGCTATTTGGAGAGACAATTAAATGGAGAACCACAGATTCAATTGTCCAAAGAATTTGTCCGGGAATGGCTGATGGATCATGGTTTTCAAGGGAAGGAAGGGCAACTTATGCCACATATGCCAGATGCATTTGTATGGGAAATATCCAGAAGGTATGTTGATTTGTATGAAAAAATTACAGGCAAACAATTTGAGAAACCGGTTTTGGAAGATGTAAATGCTCGAATTAAAAGAAATCTCATCAATCTTTTAGACTAATCGTAATCCTCAATAAGTAAATTCATTTTTAAATTTTTTAATTCTGAGAGATCATGGAGCTGATTGTTTTTGGTACAGATAACAAGACCGTTATCAATGATTTCCATGCCCTCTTTTTTGTATTGTAATTTAAACAATGCTTTAGCAAAGTGGTAATAGCAGCCTGTGTAATCCGGGTCATTAATGGATAGTTCTTTATAGAATTTTACAGCACTCTGGTAATCGTTAAGTGTTTCATATTCCTTTGCAATGGCAAATAAGAGGAAACTGCTTTTTGGGTCTTTCTTAAGTAATTGATTCAAAGTGTCTAACCTATTCATATTTTTTGGAAATGTATCACAAATTAAACACATATCTTTGTTACTCTAATTTTATCTGATGAATCTTTTAGTTTGTATTAGTAAAACACCCGATACCACTTCCAAAATCAGTTTTGATGCCAGTGGAACTCGTTTAGTTGAAGATGGTGTTCAATTTATTATGAACCCTTATGATGAGTGGTATGCTTTAGTGAGGGCTTTAGAATTGAAAGAAAAGTTTGGCGGCCAGGTAGATGTTGTTCATGTTGGTACCTCAAGTTCTGAAATGATTTTAAGAAAAGCGCTTGCAATTGGTGCAGATGCTGCTTTTAGGATAGACAAAGAACCCCTTGATTCAATGGATACGGCAACTCAGCTTGCTGCCTATGCAGGTCCTAAGAATTACGACATTATTTTTCTAGGTAAAGAGACTATTGACCACAACGGTTCTGAAATGGGGGCTTTGCTTGCGGCCATGCTTAATCTTCCTTTTTTGTCCTATGCTAATCACTTAGAACTGGAAGGAAATACTGCTACGCTTCAAGTTGAAATCGAAGGAGGGGTTGAGGTGCTTAAAGTTAACCTTCCATTTATTCTTTCTGCAGCAAAAGGTTTGGCAGAACAGCGAATCCCAAATATGAAGGGAATCATGGATGCTAAAAAGAAGCCATTGGAAGTAATTACCCCTGTTTCTTCTGTGCAAAAAGTGAGTGTTAGTCGGTTTGAGCAGCCTCCTGTTAAAACTTCAGTCCGAATGATAGACCCATCCAATATGGATGAATTGGTATCGATTTTAAAAAATGATTTAAAAATTATTTAATCCATAATATGATCTTAGTCTTTATAGAACACAATGATTATCAACCAAAAAAAAGCAGCCTTGAGGCCTTAAATTTTGCCCAAACCATCTCTTCATATAATTCCGGAGAGGTAAAGGCAATTTATTTTGGAACCCAAGAACTTACAATAAATTTAGGGGTTTTTGGTGTTAAAGAAGTTTATCAAATTACCGGTGCGGCAAATTGTGGAAGTGATCAAATTTCGAATGCACTATCTGAGGCAATTGTGAAATTGGAACCAAATTATTTTCTTTTAAGTCATTCCAGTATGGGTAAGACTGTTGCAGGCCAAATTGCTGTGAAAAGTGGTAGAGGCTTAATCTCAGGAGCTGTAGGGGTTATAAAAGAGGAAAAACTTTTGTTCAAAAAAACAGTTTTTTCCGGAAAAGCTTTTGCTTTTTATGGATTCAATCAAGATGGGGGAATTGTCACCGTTGTGCCCAACAGTATTTCAGCAGATCCCACCACTAATGAAGTTTCATCAACACTACCTATAAATATTATTTTATCGGAATCTAAAATAACTACAGTTGAGAAAAAATTAGTTAAAGGAAAAACACCATTGACTGAAGCAGCAATTGTAGTTTCTGCAGGAAGGGGAATGAAAGATCCATCCAACTGGAATATGATTGAAGAGCTTGCTGATTTGCTTGGCGCAACAACTGCCTGTAGCAGACCTGTTGCGGATGTAGGGTGGAGGCCCCACCATGAACATGTTGGGCAAACTGGAATAGCCATCAGACCAAATGTTTATATTGCTATTGGTATTTCTGGGGCCATTCAACATTTGGCCGGGGTAAACAATTCTCGAAACATTATCGTTATTAATAAGGACCCGGAAGCACCTTTTTTTAAGGCTGCAGACTATGGAATCTGTGGAGATCTTTTTGAGGTGGTTCCAAAACTTAATGAAGCCATAAGGAAGGCAAAAACTGCATAATTAAAAATACTTTTTCATAAATTAACTAAGGAACATGGGGGCTGATCAAATGCGTAAAATAGAGCTTGAAATCATCGCATTGTCACACAGTGTGACGCAGACCCAGAATTATGCTGTGGTGTTGGGAGAAGTGGAAGGAAATAGAAGGCTTCCAATTGTTATTGGTGGTTTTGAAGCTCAGGCTATTGCAGTTGTATTAGAGCGAATGAATCCAAACCGACCTTTAACACATGATCTATTCAAGAACGCGTTGTCCTCTTTCGGTGTCGAAATAAGAGAAATTATCATCAACGATCTCGTGGAAGGAATTTTCTTTTCGAAATTAATTTGTGAAAAGGATGAGGAAAGTATAGAAATCGATTCTCGCACTTCTGATGCTTTAGCGATGGCTGTAAGATTTAATTGTCCTATTTACACCTATGAGTTTATAATGGAAAGTGCTGGGGTTATTCTTGAAGATGTTGAAGATCAAGTAAAAATTGGCGGTTCAACAAAACAAGGTAGATCAGAGGCTAGTTTTGAAAAATTCTCCACAGAAGAATTAAATAAAATGTTGCAACAAGTACTTGCAGACGAAGATTACGAAAAGGCTGCAAAGATTAGGGATGAGATCAATAAAAGGAAATGATTTTTCAACATTGAATTCACCCTTTTTTTTAATTTATTTTGCACAATAGAAATTATACCCCCTTTTTCTTTTCCGAAGCTTTTTTAGATAATTTTATTGTAATTTTTCTCTCGCTATTCTCCAATTTGCTTTTTAATTTGGACAATTGTTGTTTAGTATTTATCTGATTTTGAAAAAATCCAATAATTTTTACGACACTTTTTTTGAGTTTATTTTTAATCAGTTCTAAGTCTTTTTTTTTTAACACTAATTTTAATTTCATTTTAATGAGATGTATTTTGTGTCTAAGGGAATATCACAAGTAAAAAATCACACTATGAATGAATGGATTTTGATGGCTAAGCCAGTAATGAACGGCAGGTCATTTTGTGCATGGAACTTGCATTCTATATGCATTTGGCTGCGAATGCCAACTAAAACTTATTTGACGGTAATTTGAATTGGGATAGAAATTCAAGAGTTTAAAACGGAATTATTCAAAAAGTTGACTAAAATTGTTTGAATGTAATTTTATTCAAAGTTTCACAAACCTCCTGAACCATGGATTCAGAAATATCCAAATGTGTCACCAGCCGGATTGAACGTTTTCCGAACCCTGTACAATTTATTTCATGATCACGCATTGTCTTTATAAATAGATCAGTAGAAATGTGTTCCGCAAGATCGAAGATGATTATATTTGTTTGTACGGGTATAACCTTACTGATATAACTCTGTTTTAAAAGCGTTTCTTCTATTTTTTTTGCATGAACGTGATCTGTAACTAATTTTTCCAGATGATGATCTAATGCATAAATTCCTGCGGCAGCCAATATACCAACCTGTCTCATCCCGCCACCCATTGCTTTTCTTATCCGCCGACATTCTTCAATGAAAGGCTTGTTCCCAATAAGCACAGAACCAATTGGAGCGCCAAGACCTTTCGAAAGACATATTGAAATGGAATCCACCAATGGACCTATCTGATTTGGAGTAGTTTTGGAAGCAATCATAGCATTAAAAATACGCGCCCCATCCAAATGAAGACTTAGGCCATTTTTTCTGCAAGTGCGAGATACATCTTTAAGTTGTTCCAGACTATATGCTTGTCCGCCTGCTCTGTTTACGGTATTTTCTATAACCACTAATTTGGTTCTGGGCAACCAATCAAACTTTGCCTTAATATTTTCTTCAATCATGTTCCCGTTCAGGATGCCGTTTTCTCCATGCAAAATATTTACTGCGATTTGACTGTGAAAAGCATAACCACCTACTTCAAACTGAAAAACATGGGAATGTATATCACAGAGCATTTCATCCAAGGGTTTTGTGTGTGCTTTGATCGCAATTTGATTCGCCATGGTTCCGGATGGGCAAAACAATCCAGATTCGAGTCCAAACATCCCTGAGAGTTTTTCTTCCAACTTTATGACCGTGGGGTCTTCTCTAAATACATCATCGCCAACTTCTGCCTCTAACATAGCCTTCAGCATGGAGGAAGTTGGTTTAGTAACTGTGTCACTTATCAAATTGATTCTATAGTTCATGATAATTTTATGGCATTATTTAAAAATATTGTAGAAATCAGTCAACTTTGTTGCATTGTTATTGACCAAAAATCAAATGCAAAATATGAATAAAGTGGTAAATGGACCAGATGATGCGATCAGCGATATAAAAAGTGGAATGACGTTGATGCTAGGAGGCTTTGGATTGTGTGGAATTCCAGAAAATTGTATTGCAGCTTTGGTGCGGAAGAAAATCGATAAATTGATCTGTATCTCGAATAATGCGGGTGTAGATGATTTTGGACTTGGCTTACTCCTACAACAAAGGCAGATCAAAAAGATGATATCTTCTTACGTAGGAGAGAACGACGAATTTGAACGACAAATGCTTTCAGGTGAACTTGAGGTAGATTTAATTCCTCAAGGTAGTCTTGCAGAACGTTGTAGGGCAGGAGGAGCAGGAATTCCTGCTTTTTTTACACCGGCGGGGTACGGAACAGAGATCGCTAAAGGTAAGGAAGTCAGAATTTACAACGGAAAACCGCATATTTTAGAAACTGCACTAACAGCGGATTTTGCAATTGTGAAGGCCTGGAAAGGTGATACATTTGGCAATTTAATCTATAAAGGAACTGCTCGCAATTTTAATCCGATGATGGCGATGGCAGGAAAAATAACTATTGCAGAGGTAGAAGAATTAGTGGAGCCCGGATCCCTAGATCCTAACATGATACATACTCCTGGAATCTTTGTTCAAAGGATTTTTCAAGGAAGTGGTTACGAAAAGCGAATTGAACAAAGAACTGTTCGGTCAAAATCATAAATGGACAAATTATGCTTGATAAAATAGGTATAGCTAAGAGAATAGCTCAGGAATTGAGAGATGGTTGGTATGTGAACCTGGGTATTGGAATTCCAACTTTAGTTGCAAATTATATTCCAAGTGGTATTCACGTTGAGTTTCAATCTGAAAATGGGATTTTAGGTATGGGCCCTTTTCCTTTCGAAGGGGAGGAAGATCCTGATATGATCAATGCAGGAAAACAGACTGTGACACTTAAGCCTGGAGCTAGTTTGTTTGATTCAGCAACCTCCTTTGCCATGATCAGAGGACAACATGTGCAATTGACTGTATTGGGCGCTATGGAAGTGTCCGAAACAGGAGATATTGCCAACTGGAAAATTCCAGGTAAAATGGTAAAAGGAATGGGTGGGGCAATGGATCTCGTAGCCTCTGCAGATAATATCATTGTGGCTATGATGCATGTTAATAAAGCTGGGGAATCCAAATTGTTGAAACAATGTACACTGCCATTAACTGGTGTAGGATGTGTAAAAAAGATTGTAACCGAACTTGCCGTAATAGATGTTACCTCTGAAGGTTTTAAGTTGATTGAACGCGCACCTGGAGTCAGTGTTGAACATATTATCGAGTCCACAGAAGGTAGGCTAATAGTAGAAGGAGATATTCCCGAAATGAGATTTTGAACAATTTTGCTTTATTTAGATTTAATTTTAAAATTTCAATAGAGTTGTGTATTTGGAATTCTACAATTAAATCGTTTTTAAATTTTATTTCTCACCGTATAAAATGCTGCCATTCATTGTTGTTTCAATTTTTTAGCAGTATATTGTGGGCTGTAAAATTGTTCAAAATATGCCAAGCAATCCATGTCTTAAAGGCGATCTCACTCCCTATGTACCAAGAGCTGAAAAACCCTGGAATGAAAGACGAATACATCATTTGTATAACAAATTATGCAATGGGGCACCCATTAATCTGATTAAGGCAGCAAAAGCCAATAAGCCAGGTGTAATCATAGACTATTTGCTCCAAACAGCTAAGGATCATCCCTTGCCTGGAGAAAAAAGATCTGGCGTCAGTACAATAGATTACACTTACCAATGGGCCACGGAGAATACTTTTAATTCGGATGGGACAGTCACCTACTATAAGTTTTTAGAATTGGTGCAAATGTGGTTTAATGGGATGATTCGCGAAGGCGTAAGACATAAACTTGTGCTTTTTTGGTCAAATCATTTCGTGACAGGCGCAGAAAATTATGGATATTATCCTACATGGGTTTTTCAGTATTATTATGCCTTACATAAAAATGCTTTAGGTAATTTTAAAACCTTTGTGGAAGACATGGGAAGAAATCCAGCCATGCTCCATTACCTCGATGGGCGATTGAATACAAAAAATGCGCCCAATGAAAACTATGCTCGTGAACTCATGGAATTGTTTACCATGGGTGAAGGTAATTATTCAGAGAAAGATGTTGCTGAAGTCGCTCGCGCTCTGACCGGATGGTATCTATACGCTTATCGTAACAATACATCTTACATAGAGCCTAATATTTATGGTCAGTTTTTCTTTGATAAAAACAGGCATGATTTTGGGAACAAGCGAGTGTTGGGGCGTAGTTTTACACCTTCTACCACAACGGATGGAAATCCAGATTATAAATTTGTACACGATACAATTTTTGATGTCAAGAAAAATGAGATAGCCAGGTTTATCTGTACAAAGATTTATCGTTTTTACATGTATCAATTTCCGCCCGAGGAAATTATTACTGGTCTGGCTCAGGTCTTTATGCAAAAATGGGACATCATGGAAGTGCTGAAAACTCTATTTAAGAGTGAGCATTTTTTTGAGGAGGAAAATATGGGTGTTGTCATTAAGAGTAATATTGATAATATCATACATTTCTATCGTTCCTTGGATTTAAAAATAGACGAAGATTATTTCTTATACGATTGGCAGCGAAAGACTGACCCGATCAATAACTTAAACAGGGATGCAATGGGGGCGATATACAACCAAACAGCAAACCTGGGACAAACTTTGTTTAATCCTATTAATGTGGCCGGTTGGCAGGGATATAGATCTTGGTTGAGTGAATTTGTTTTGGTAAATCGATGGCGTTACAATCGAGATCACATTGATTATTATTTGCCTTATGATTCTACTAAATTAAAGTATAGAGAATTTTTGAAAGTGCTTTCCGAAAATTCTAAAGATCCTGATTTAATAGTACGAAAAGTTATAGAGTATTTCTTCACTTTAGACATTCCTGAAGAAATTGTACAAAATGCTATTGCAGTATTTAAATCCGGGGTGCCAAGCAACTACTTTGTAGATGGTACCTGGAGTTTGGATCTAACAGATGTGCCAAGGCAATTTGCTAATTTGATGAAATACCTAATCACCTTACCAGAATACCAATTATTATAAGCTTCAAAAGAATTATCTATGTCTCACGATAAAATAAATAAAAAGCCTTCAGAATTCACCCCGGATCTCGGGTTGGCTCATAATGAAGAACACATCTTGTGGAACAGAAGGCAATTTCTAATGACTGGCGGTCTAGCAGGATTAGGTACCATGTTGCTGGGTGGATTATCAGTTAGTCCTCTAATGGCAGGGGGTTTGAATGCTGCCATAGCACCTGGTGATGAGAATATTCTTGTGATGATTAAGATGTTCGGTGGGAATGATGGACTGAACATGATCGTACCTTATTCCACTTCAGCCGGAAAAGACGAGTATTTAAAATTAAGACCTACAATTGGTCTTAAACATGGTACGGATTATAATGATCAGCACCTTCTTTCTGGATTTGGTGAAACACAATTTGCTTTGCCTTCCACAATGTCAGGACTTATGCCTTTATGGAATGAAGGAAAAATGGCTGTCTTGCATAATGTAGGTTACCCGGACCAAAATTATTCCCATTTTACCTCAATTGAATTGTGGTCCACTGCAGCAGATGATACGCATGACAAGCGTATAAACTCAGGTATTATGGGCCGCTATCTAGATCAGGATTTCCCTTCCTTTTCTGAGACTCCTCCAACAGTGCCTCCTGCTTTGAGAATTGGTTATAGTACAGACAGAATTTTTACTTCGCCGGGAAATCAACAAATGGAATTGGTTTTTAATGATCCAAATGAGTTTTATCGCCTTGCTGCATTTGGAAAACTATATGAAACTGAAGGATTTGGCGAATGTCCTCAGGGTGAAGAAAGAGCCTTTTTGCGACAATTGACGAACAACTCACTTCGATATTCCCAAACTGTTACCACTGCATACAATAAGACATCCAACAAAGTAGCCTATCCCAAAAACACTACCAGTAGGCTAGCTGAGCAGTTAGCAATCATTGCTCGGTTAATAAAGGGTAGACTTGGTACAAGAATTTTTCTTGTAAATATAGATGGCTTTGATACACATACTGTGCAAAAAGATTATCATATGAGATTGTTGGGTGATGTGGCAAACTCTGTGAAAGCATTTTATGACGACCTGAAGGCTGACAATGCACAAAGTAATGTAACCACCATGACATATTCAGAATTTGGACGTACCATTAGAGAAAACGGGTCAATGGGTACTGATCATGGTAATCTTTCTCCATTGATGATGTTTGGTGATGGAGTTAAAGGTGGGTTTAAAGGAAATCCTATAGATCTAAACGATAAAGTTTTAAAAAATGGGGATACGGTGGTTTATTATGAGACACAAAAAGCAACAGACTACCGGCATATGTTTTCTACAGTATTAAAAGACTGGTTATGCTTGGATGGTGAGCTTGTAGATTATACCATGGGTAAACCATATCAGGGCATGGATTTATTTAACTCACCTTGTGGAGCTACAAAAGGATCAAATTTTAATACGATTTTGTTAGGCCATAATCCAAATCCGACAAATAATAGAATTACTGACATTAAGTTCTCTATTCAGATACCAAGTGAAGTAAAAGTTTATATTAAATCATTAAATGGAATGACACTTGCAAAATTGTTTGACAATTTTGCACCTAAAGGTTCCTACACCATTCCTTGCGATCCCTTAAAGTGGAAAATTCCACCCGGGGAATATGTCTATCAGCTTAATGCTGGCGGAAAGTCTTTTTTGAGAAGATTTGTAATTGTTTAATTCAATTCCAATTGAAACATATGAAACGAAATATTTTCTTTCTTTTGGTTGTTCTGGCTTTTCCTGTTTATAGTCAGAATCTTGTTAGTGTGGAGAATTTTAGCAGTTGTTCATTACCTCAAGGGTGGATCTTTAAGTCCATTGTTGGTAATTATAACTTCAATATTCAGGAAAATAAACAAATGGTTATACCTGACGGGCGCTGTATGGTGAGTTACGACCAAACTGATCGTTTGGATATCAGCAGAAGAAAATTTCAACTGATAAGTCCTTCTTTTAAGATAGGTGGATTTGATCGATATTATGTGGTTTTTGATATGCAGTATTATAAACCTGTTGCTTCGTCACTTAATCTTTATATGAATACAGGTAGTGGAAATGTGCTGATAAGGACTTTTCCTACTGAATTCAGAGATTATACTTCTGTAGGTACTGTACTAAATATTCCATCTACTGCGAATACGGTGAGTTTTACGATGGATTATGAATCAACAGTGAATGATTTTGGAACTAAAATAGCAATAGATAATTTCATTCTTAGTCCTGATAACAATGATTGTAATCGGTCTATTACACTAAAGTCTAATGATGCTTGCATTCCGGGTCATATAGCAGCTAACTTTTCTCAACAACCAGTCACAGTGAGTTGCAGTGGAGATTATACAAACGCAGTATGGTATAAATATGTGGCTGATTTCACCGGGTTATTAGAGATTTCCGGAACTTCATCATACAACAATGTTTTGAGTGTGTTTGAAGGAACCTGCAACGCATTGCAAGCAATCAGTTGTACCAATAAAGATGAATTTGGATTTGAAGGGGAACTTTTGGAATTAAATGTCAATTCCGGAAAGACATATTATTTAAGATTTAGTCGAAAAATAAATGATTTTGGCGCAGAAACCGGAACCCATTGTGTTTCACTCAAACCAATACCCAATTCTAAACCTAAGCCTGCCCATGATTTATGCAACGACAAAATTGTAGTTCTGGTTAATGGAACTTGTGTTCAGGCTAGTAATTTGAATGCCAGAACAGAAACCACCTTGCCTTCTTTAAATCTTCGATCACGAGCAGATGTTTGGTATAGCTTCGTTGCAGTGTCAAATCAAGTACATGAGATTGTAAGCAAAGCAAATTTTGCCGAGGTTATTTCTGTTTATAAAGGAAGTTGCAATTCTTTGCAAGAAGTAGCAGTAGAAGATTTGGGGAATACACTAAGTTTTACACCCAAGGCCGGGACAGAATATTTTGTTCAAATTTCCGGTTATTTTGCGACAATAGAAGGACAGCTGTGCCTGGAGGTAAAAGAAAAAATAAGCACTAAACCACAAAATGATTTGTGTGCAACTGCGACCGCGATTGATTTGAATAAAAACTGCAACAATATCCTCTTTGAAAACAACAATTTGAGTGCAGTTAAACCATCTTGTGTTGTGTATTCGGCTCCCGATGTGTGGTATAAGTTTGTTGCTCCCTCTGAAAAGTCTGTCGCTTTGCGTATCGACGCACAGTTTGTTTATCATTGGGCTGTTTACGGAGGAACGTGCTCAGCGTTGATTGAACGGGAATGTGGACAAGCTCCTGATCCTTGTAATGGTTTTATACGTGTGGCAGACTTAACGCCAGGTCAAACCTATTATTTACAAATTATTGCCGCTACACATCCTTTGAAACCAGGTGAAGGAAATTTATGTGTGAGAATCGATGAATTGAGTAAAACTGAAGCTTTTGATAAACTAAATCTTAATTTAAGTCTTGATTGTTTACATGGTGTATTAGGAAAAGTGATCTATGATGTACAAGGAGGAAGTGGATCCTATTTATATACCGGACCTGATGCTACAGATATTTTTTATCCTGGCCAAAAAGTGGAAGCCTTTGTAGAAGATGCCAAAGGTTGTAGGGATTTTGCCTCATTGGAGGTTACTTGTAAATCTCCATCCCGATGTAAGAATTCCTCACTTGACATTGATTTGTTGACAACATGTTTAAAAGACAGTATTGGTCGCCAGACGGGTGAAGTGATGTTAAGTATAAACGGAAAAGGAGGAAGTGGGGCCTACTATTTTTATGGCACAGCCAATGGAAGTACTTTAAAACATGGGGATGTTTATAAAATTATTGTGATTGATTCAGATTCCTGTTATGTTATCGAAGAGGGTAAAATATATTGCCCACCTTTTGATTGTAGCCAATCCGCTTTGAAAATTAATTTAACTTATGATTGCATTGATACATTATTGAAAGCAAAGTTGAACGTTGACGTTAGCGGTCATCTGGGCAATTATTTCCTTGAAGGAAATAAATCGGACGATTTACTCGATCAGGGACAATCATTTCGTGTAAAAGTTATGGATGATGCCGGTTGTAGTCAGGATTTAAAAGGAACAATAAATTGCAATTTTGATTCATGTGCATATTCAAGGCCGTCTCTTAATGTAAGTTACATTTGTCTGCGTGATGAATTCAATCGCACAAATGGAAAAGCAATGTTATTGGTCGATGGAAATTCAAAAGCGGGAGGAATTAAATATATAGGCAACCAGCCCGGAGATACTTTAGAGCATTTGCAAAACTATACTGTAGAATTATTAGACGCCTTTGGGTGTGGATTGGTGAAATCTGGCATTGTGGATTGTGTGCCTCTTTCAACTTATGAATCCAGCAATGACATCAAATTAATGCTTCAACCAAATCCAACAAGTGGAGAGGTGATTTTAAGTTTTTATGCTGTAGGGCAACAGAATACAGCTGATCTTCAAATTTTAAATATTTCGGGTCAAGTCTTGAAGTCGCAAAAAATTGGTATTCATTCTGGGGTTAATCATCTGCTTGTTGATCTGGTTTCTTATAATCCTTCACTATATTTGATAAAGGTTGGAAATAAAGACTTCAATGGAGTGGTTAAAGTAATTAAGATATAGTAAGAGCAGATTTTACATTGTAATTCCATATTATTTTAATCGATTTGTAAAATTCTTATGCTCTTGTTTTACTTGCACGTGTAATATTATTGTTCATACTTAATATCTTTGCAGCTCAATTTGACAACAGGTAGATTTGTCTTGTAAATAATGTAAAAGCATGGAAGTTAAAGACAGTAATGGCAATATTCTCGCCGATGGGGATTCTGTAACACTTACAAAAGATCTAAAAGTAAGAGGGTCATCCCAAGTTATTAAAAGAGGAACAAAAGTTAAAAATATCAGATTAACAGAAGATCCAGATGAAGTGGATTGCAAGATCAACGGATCTAGTATTGTGCTCCGGACAGAATTTTTAAAGAAGGCATAGTTAGTAGCTTTTTAATTTATTTTTTCTTCCTTCTATAAATTACTGGATTTTTGATTAATCTATTCTGCTTATGTAAGCCAGGCCTGAAGCGTTATATTTGATGGTATATTGACTTGGAATAGCAATTCTTATTCCCTAAATTGGATTGAGGCAAAGATTCGAAAAATTGCTCTACCCGACAGAAAAAATCTTACAAGTAAGGATCGGTCAAAGCACTGCACATGCCAGCCGGCTTAATTGTGCTGGACAATAAGTGAAGGGATACAATTTTTTAGAAAAGTCCCTTTATGTTTCCGTTTATATCAATATCAATTAACTCAGCTGCCGGAGTATCTGGAAGACCTGGCATACGCATCATTTCTCCTGTTATTGGAACCACAAATCCAGCACCTGCAGCCAATTCAATTTCCCTAACCGTAAGTGTAAAATCTCTAGGACGACCAATTAAATCCGGATTGTCCGATAAAGATTTTTGGGTTTTCGCCATACATACCGGTAAACTTCCAAATCCTAGAGAATTAATTCTTTTGATGTCCGCTTTAGCATCTCCTGAATATTCTACCCGCCCAGCACCGTAAACTTTTGTTGCAATGGCCTCAATTTTATCCTCCAATTTCCAATCCCACTCATAAACGGGGATAAAAGGTGTATTCCAATGGTCTGCTTTTTCTGCGACTTTTGTGGCGAGCTCTATTGCGCCATTTCCACCCTTAGCCCACACCTCTGAGAAAACAGCTTCCGCTCCCAAAGCTTCACATTTATTCTTAATTACAGCCAACTCTTCATCACTATCCTTGTCAAACCTATTTATGGCAACAACTACAGGCAGACCAAAAGATTTTGCGTTTTCCAGATGCTTTTCAAGGTTTGCGCAACCTTTTTCAACTGCCTTAGGGTTAACTTCTCCCAATGTTTTAAGAGACTGTCCTCCATGATATTTAAGTGCTCTCACAGTAGCTACAATTACTACTGCGTTAGGGGATAGTCCAGCTGTGCGGCATTTAATATCCAGGAACTTTTCAGCGCCAAGATCAAAGCCAAATCCAGCTTCAGTAACTACATAATCTGAAAGCGACATACCCATTTTTGTGGCAATAATGGTATTTGTTCCCTGGGCGATATTTGCAAATGGGCCGCCATGTATAATTGCCGGGTTTCCTTCAATGGTTTGCACAAGATTGGGTTTTATGGCATCTTTAAGTAAAGCTGCCATGGCCCCTTCTGCTTTTAGATCTTTGGCGAAAATAGGTTTTCTGTCCAGTGTTGTGCCAATGAAGATATTTCCCATTCTTCGCTTTAGGTCTTCAGGGTCTTTAGAGAGGCAAAGAATTGCCATAATCTCAGAAGCAGCTGTTATGTCGAATCCTGTTTCTCTTGGGATACCATTACCGGTTCCACCCAGGCCAATGGTGATTTTACGGAGTGATCGATCATTCATGTCCATCACCCGTTTCCAGGCAATTGTACGAGGATCAATTCCCAAACTGAATTTTTTATTTTGTATGTTGTTGTCTATTAAAGCAGCGAGTAGGTTGTGTGCTTTCTCAACTGCGGAAAAGTCTCCGGTAAAATGTAAGTTAATATCCTCCATTGGAAGTACTTGGGACCAACCTCCTCCGGTAGCACCACCCTTTATGCCAAAGACAGGTCCCAGAGAAGGTTCTCTCAATACTACAGTTGTCTTTTTACCGATTTTGTTAAGACCTTCGGCAAGACCTATGGAAGTTGTGGTTTTACCTTCACCAGCTGGAGTAGGGGAGATGGCAGATACCAGAATTAATTTGCATTGTTTTACTCTGTCCTCATTGATTAAATCGAGCGGTAACTTGGCCTTAAATTTTCCGTACAGCTGTAAATCATCCTCATGTATACCCAGTTTTTGGGCTATTTTGTTGATATGCTGAGGAGTAATGGATTGCGCAATTTCTATATCTGAGTTCATAAATTTGTTTGTTTGTAATTAGTCCCAAATCTGCAAAAATTAATCCAATTTTAGTCTTTAAATGTAATTTGTTAAATTTGGTTGAAAGATTTTAAACTAAAGTCTACAAGCACAAGGTTAATTGATTGATGTCTTTAATAAATGATGAAACCTCAAATGCTTGATGATGTATTTTTACTTTTTTTCTCTTTCCAAAAAATACTTTGCATTAAGATTTAAACATGAATCCATGGTTACTCCTATTTTGAAACTTTGTTTTTTAAGTTTTGGAAAAAACAAAGAGTCATTTACCAAATTTATTTTAATGGCTTCCAATTTATTTTGCACCTCAGGTGAGGAATAATCAATAGCAAATTCAGGTTTAATTTTGAATACAGCGCATTTTTCTATTTTACCGTTATAATCATATTCATTTACTTCAAATAAAAGATTCAGACGGTTGTCTTGAAGAAGACTATCCAACAGTATTTTACTGTGATCTCCAGAGTAGTATTGATCCCAAATAATTATGGTGTTAAGGGGGAATCTTCTGTTCAATTCAAGAATGGATAAGGTTCGTTCGTATTTATTTCCATGCGGATCTATATTGAGTAACACACTGAGGTAGGGTGCATCATAGAGCAATAAATTTGAAGAGTAAAGAGCTTCAGATTGCATTAACTTGTTCGTAGCTTTGACCAGGACTTCCTGGGATGTTTTAATATTAAAATCATCTTTTTTGAGTGCATATTTTCCATAGCATAGCGTATAAAAATGTATGCCAATCAAACTACTTACAAATATTATGTTAATCCCTCTGCCAGTTTTATTTCTAGAAATAAATTCAATTGGTATCCATGCAAGGATAGAGATCATTGGCATCACTGCAAACATGACTCTTGTCAATCCATAGGAGTTAAATCTTCCAGCAGCCCAGGCATAAGAATGAAAAAAGTAAAACCCCATTACGGATCCGACAATTAGGATGAAGAAAATTTTCACATTGGAATCTGAAGATTTTCGATATAATGCCAGAGGGAGAAAGGTTATTAAAATTAGACCTCCAAGAAACATAGCAGTTAAAATTGGACCTAACATTTCAGGGGTGTTAAGAATAAAATGGAAAGGGTTGCCTATTCCATAGAATGCACCATTCACAGGGTATGGTATGTTGTGAATTGTCCAAAAAAAATCTCCATTATGGTACTTCATCCCTAGTAATCCCATCACGAAATGCCCAAAGGATAAAAGTGGCATTAATAACCATTTGTGAATGGATAGCAAAAATATTGCTGCTAAGATTAGAATTATCAATCCCTCTGATCGCACAAAGGGTAAAAATGAAATAAGTATGGTGGAAGTATAGTATCTGTCTGAAAGGAATCCAAGGACAGCCCAGGTTAAAATATTTGCACATAATGGTTCCGTAAGCCCTGAGGGAATGACTTTGATGCTGATTAAACAGAAGCCAAGAAAAAGGGAAGGCAGCCAGTTGAATTTCAGATCCAGTTTTTTCCCTATAAGATAAAGTGCAATTTGGCAGGATAGGAGATTTAATAAATTGAAACACTGTATTCCTTTAAATCCTAATAGGGCAAAAGGAAATGCTAAAAGTGTAAAAAACGGTTTTCCCCAATGATCGTAAAATAGATCTGGATGAACACAAGCATATTTGGCAATTAAAAAATGGGTAAGGCTATCCCCATCATCGCCAGTTCCATCAAACAAAAATATTCTGAGAGAGTAAACCAACAAAGTTGACCCAAGAACAAAAAGTATGGTGCAGTGTGCTCTGATTATATTTATCAGGGGTCTCATGTTTCATAATCAATGCAGATTCAAAACATAAATATAAGTGAATTACGGTTACCTAGGATATGGAAATTGTAAAATTAATTAAGAATATTCTCTCCAAAAAGAATGCCTTTTTTAGCATCGTAACTTGCCACGCCAGAATGTAAATAAAGTTCTTTTTTATAAGGATATTCTCTCGCATCAACAATATAAACTTTACATCCTAAGGCTTTTGCGAGTTCTTTATTGGTGTTTCGCCAGCAATTAGCTAGTTCCTCTGTAGTTTCATCGTAGGATTTTTTCCACTTTCCTGTAAACATTACCTCCAAATATATTATACCGTTCTTAAAATTGACCAAACGGCTGCAAAGACCATAATTTACCCTATAAACTACATCTGCGCTAAGGAGATGTTTTCTATTGATTTCTTGAATGTTGATGCCCATAAACTCATTAGCACATAAAGTATGCCAATGTGTTTAATTAACTAAAATATTTTCGAATATTAGACTTATGTTAAAAATAAGTATTATATGAAATAGCCATAGAATATAATGTAAAAGATTAATGTTGTTATTGAAAATTCTGACAATTTATAAATTTGTAATATAAATTAAAATATTTGTCATATTACAAAATAATGTAATATGAGTTAATTTTTGTTCTTTTATTGAGGATGATTAGTTATTCAAAATGAGGATAAAGTCTGAATTTATACGCTAAACAACATAACTGAATTTATCTTGAAATTCCTTTTGTGATTGCAAGGTTTAGGAAATTTCAGCTATTATGTCAACGAATTATTTATTGAAGAATAATAATCCTTCTGTTGGATTGAAATTCGTTCTTAAATATCTTAATCAAATACATGCCCGCAGAAATTTCATCTGGTTTAAGATGGATGTAATCTTCCAATCCTGAAATATGTTTTTTGAGCAAAATCTTTCCATGGAAGTCTATTAATAAAATCATACCGTTCTTTAACTTTTCATCAACCACAACCCTGAAGGCTCCAAGATTAGGATTTGGAATGATTTGTATTTCTTCTATAAGATTACTCTGATTATAAAGTGGATCACACATATGGCTGAAACGTTTAACGCATTCATTGCTGTCTTTCACCACCAAGCTTATGAGACGTTCACTAGTTTGAATAGTATCCGCCTGTTGTCCAGTGCTCCATAAATAAAAATATTTTGAAAACGGGTTTTCAGGCACAAAATAGACCTTACAAGAGTCAGTTAAAGAACTTGACTCTGAAACTACTTTGCCTTTTATTTCAGGATACAATGCTACTTCCTTTTCGACTATTGAAGTGCAACCGTGGTCATCACTAATAGTTAATGTATACTTTCCAGGTTGAAAAATTTTAGTAAAACTAGTTTTATCTCCAGTGCTCCAGTTATAAGATGTAAAATTTCCTGAGGTCAGAACAATGCTGTCAGCAAAACAAAATGAGTCAGGACCAAATATCTCTGCCCTTGGTTTTGGCCAAACTTTTATATAAAATAAACTTCTAATCGTAAAATAATTTTGGCAGTTCATATATAATTCTATTGGATAAAAACCATCGTTTTCAAAATCCAAAACAACTTCATGGGCTTTAGGAATTTTCATGCTTTGCCATGTACTGGTTATGTCCCTAGACTCAAAAAAGTAGCCAGCTTTTACTAAATTTGAATCATTAAGAATGAGGGATTGTCCTTTACAGACATAAAAAGTATCTACTCCAATCCATGTGGAATTATATATGATTGGACTATTTTTTGAAATGGTCAATACTTTATTTGTTCGGTTGAGATTGTAGTCATTGTTATTGGGTATTTTAACGATTTCCTTACTCATAAGAAATCCTAATGAGTCATATCTAACTACTAGGTAATATGCCTGATTAGATATCGCGTTTGGAAAGTAAACTCCAACAGAGAAATTAGTATCTACCAATACACTGTCACTGCGCAGCAATGCAGCGCGTCTGTCTACTATTTTTGTAGAATCAGATGCATCGCGTAATTCAACCAATACCCACCTGATAATATCAGGAGGAATAATTGATATTTTTTCTAACCCCTGATAATTTATAGGATGTAAGTTGAAAGGTTGTTTTTTTTGAACTTGACCTCTTGTGCCAAGGTAACATTCAGGGTCTACTGGTGTTTCAATTTTTGCAACCACAGGATCTGCAATGCAACGACCGGATAAATTTGCATCCATCCAAGCTAGGCGATTACGTATCCAAGTTTTTAAACGTCTGATTTCGTCTGGATAAGAAGAAGCAATGTATGCATTAAATCCCCCAGGATTTGTTCCTAGAATTTTCCACTTTGAAAAATGTCTTTTTTGAGCAGCATCTAAAGTGTCAAATGCATATCTGTCCAAATACCTAAAAAGATAGTTTGTGTCCAATATAGTCTTTCTTAGTTCGAGATATCTGCATTTTACATTATTTAAATAATTACTGTCCCCCAATAACCTTCTCCATAATATTGGTGTAGGTAAAGTTGCGGGCATGCAGCCATCATACATCCATCCGTTTGTTTGGCCTCCAGAACAAAAGCTTGCATTTCCAAAAGCAAAATTATAATCCCAAACGGGTCCGGCTTTTAACATGCCTTGACTGCCATCCAACTCTTGTTTTTCCTTATAGAAATAGCTGCTGGTCTTATATGCATCAATGTTTCGTGAGAATTCTGTGATCAAAAAATAATCAATGAATGAATTCACACTTAAGTATTTCTTATAACCATTTTTTGGGTCTAAAAATCCGGGAGATGCGATCAGCTGTTCTACAGTGTCGATGAAGTTGCGAATGTAGGTCTGTTGAGCAGGTTTGATATCCTTAGCGTCAGGATAATGATATAACCAGGTTACATCCTGATTGTTAGTGGATTTAACTTTGGAAACAAAACTAAGATCTGTTGTACTATTCTTCTTGTCAATTTTCATTATGTATCCTCCGGTCAGTTCATTTCCGCTAAGATCCTCAGGATTAAGTTTAGCAACATCTACTCTATAAGGATCACGTTTAATCGATTCCGTAAGAATATAAATGCCTACATATTCATTATTTAATATCAATTCACAAAACTTTGTTCTTGGTCCCCAATGTCCCATTTCATTCCAAAGGTGGTATGTAAGCACGTTGCGCATCATACTTATATCGTTATAAGGCGCATACAGAGCCCAGTCTTCTTCTTTGGGCATGTCAATCAGTGAAGTGTCCAAATCATTACCTGATATACTATCCCGTAATTCAATGCCATATTGCTTCTGAGGATATGACTGCGAACTATTTCCTCTGATTTCAATGGCAATGAAATTATTGTAATTAAATTTTTTATCCTTCAAATAATTCATCTTACCCTGGCCATTATAAATGATTTTCATGTGTGCAAGAATCTTTGGTTCATTGGCAATGGTTTTGCCGCGGGTGTCGATGATGCAGATTGGAAGATCAGAAGAGTCCAGTTTAATGGACTGTGCAGAAATACTCAAACAAAGGAAATTGAGGAGGAGAAGTGTTTTTGGATTCATTGCCTAATTTTACTAATAATTAAGAACAAATCTAAATTAATTCCATCATTTCCGCTTCAACATATATGAGCATCTAGTTTCAAATTCAAAATACTAAATAAAATAAAACAAAATAGTAGGGGGAAAATATTAATACTTTTAAATTCAAGTATCTAAACTATTTCTATAAGAAACAAAAATTTAAATCTATAAATTGGGGGGGGGGGTATATATTTATTCTTTTGGGAGTCAATAATTCAAAATAGTGTGAAACAATTTTAAGTGTTAAAAAGTAAATTAAAATTAAAATAATTGTTCCTAAAAATGTAGTCCCGACAGGAATCGAACCTGTATCAAAAGTTTAGGAAACTTCTATTCTATCCATTGAACTACGGGACCTTCAAGCTCTGGTGGAGCAAAAGAAGTGCAAATTTCTAAAAAATTTGGAATGTGTGCCCACGATTCTTGACTTAGAGCACAATAATTTGTCTAAATAATTGACTGTTAAAGCTTTGTGATTTTAGTTTTAAAACTAAAGTGATAGGTTCGATTAAGCAAAGTCAATATATAAATTCCAGTAGGGAGGGTTGATAGGTCAATCCTAGCAGTTTGAGAAGAGGTAGGGACAGCCTTTTGATAATAACTAACCCGACCATCCATGTTTCGTAGATTTATTTCCAAATCGTCAAAAGGCAAATCACTCCAATTCAGAGTAAGCAGCTCAGCAGCTGGATTGTTAAAGCTGAAAGCATGCTTTATATCCAATGCATTTGTGCCATTTATATGGAGACATGGCGCTGAAGTAGTACAGTAAGTTCTGCGGGCTAAACTGCAATCCAAAACAAAAGGATTGGCCTTTTTATCCTGAAACTGGGCAATCTGAAAGGTCCGTGCCCATTCCAAAGAATCAACTGGATCCTTAAGGTGCCAGTCACAAAGATCTTTTTTCATAACTTCAAAAAAAGAACGGTCAGATTGTAAATCATACATAGTGATAAAGTAGAAAATAGCCCTCGCCACATTTCCTTTATGGTCTTCTCTTGGTTCAAATTTATCACGGTAGCCTTCACTGTATTCATCAATATCTTTATTAGGCTTACTGCTCATGGAAGTAGATTTATAAAACCAGTTTTGAGTCAGTCTGTCGTCAACCTCCCCAAAGGGGTAATTCGATCTTGATTCATTTACTGCTGCACGGGCAGGAAATAAGTGATGCATATCAGAACGGGCATTCCCTGTTTCTGCACCCTTGCTCTGCGGAAATGTATGTTCGCAATTTATACCATTGTTGCTGCCCCCTTTTGCGAGATATCCAATTGGATCAAAATCATTAGGATCCAAATACAAGGCATGACGTGAA
The DNA here is from genome assembly GCA_016713905.1 of Candidatus Vicinibacter proximus. Taxonomy (NCBI): domain Bacteria; kingdom Pseudomonadati; phylum Bacteroidota; class Saprospiria; order Saprospirales; family Saprospiraceae; genus Candidatus Vicinibacter; species Candidatus Vicinibacter proximus. The sequence continues at coordinate 934,285 of JADJOE010000003.1, read as the reverse complement.
TATACACAGTACACTGTATCTTTGATGTTGTAGATTCTTTGGTACATCTGGATCCTAGCGTTTGTATAGTCAAGAACCTGGTTTGGTTTATAAGATTCCAAAAGTTTGCCTAGTAGCACAAATCCAGAATCTACTGGAAATACTGGTTGGTTATTCCATTGGCCTGTACAGACCGAAATACTGAAAAGAAACCACCACCCAATGCCAAAAAATTGATACATCCCTGCAAAATTAAAGAATAAGGATGGATCTTTACTCAATTATTTCTCTGCATGAATCTAGAATCTTTTATTCAATATTGTGAATCCAAACCTTTTGTAACAACGGATTTTCCTTTTGGCCCCGATACTTTAGTGGTAAGAGTGCATCATAAGATTTTTGCCATAACAGGATTGGACTCTCCGGAATTCAAAGTCAACCTTAAATGTGATCCAGAGTATGCATTGGAACTGAGGATTAATCATGAAGAGATTCAAGCAGGTTATCATATGAATAAAAAACATTGGAATACCGTTTCATTTGAAGGCAGACTTTCAGATAGATTGTTGAAGTCACTGATCGATCATTCTTATGAACAGGTTTATAAAAGTCTTCCAAAAATCATCCGTGCAAAGCAATAATTTTAGTTCAGGAACCTTTGATGTCTGCTTAGTTGGGGCAGGGCTTGCCGGATGTATTCTAGCGGATCAATTATCTCTTAAAGGTTATTCTGTCCTGGTATTCGATCAGGTTTCTAAGGGAGAGGCGAGCAAGGTTAGTTCTGGATTAATTAACCCTGTTACTGGACTGCGTTTTGTCAAGACCTGGAAATTTGAAGAATTGTTGGAAACTGCTTTGCTATATTATAGAGACCTCGAGTTAAGGCTTGTAAATGAATTTATAAACAAAACGGAAATTCTAGTATTTCTAAAAGAAATTGAAGCTGAAAATAATTGGTTGGCAAGAGCTGGCGATCCACTTTATTCTTCATTTATCGGCCTTGAACCGTTTGAGAAACAACTCGGAGACCAGTTACATTTACCTCTAAGTTTGGGGAGAATCAGACATGTGCACAAAGTTGATATACCAAATGTTGTCAGAAGCCTTAAAAAGGACTTGCGGGCACGTTGTAATTGGATTGAAGCCCCTTTTATCTATTCTTTATTGGAAACTTTCAGGGATTTATGGAAGTATGAGGATCGATTTATTTTTAAAAAAGTGGTCTTTTGTGAAGGGTATAAGCTTTCTGAGAACCCCTTTTTCAACTGGTTGCCTGTACATAATTTAAAAGGGGAATTTTTAAAAGTTAAACTTTCTTCAAGAATGCCTAAAGAAATATTGCATTCAGATTATACTGTTATTCCTTTGGACAAGCAGGATTATTGGGTAGGGTCTAATTATGAATTAAAAAATACCACAGAAAAGACAACCAATGAAGAGCGTTTAAAACAGGAGGAATTTATTAGGAGGACAGTTAAATCACCATTTGATGTTTCAGAGCATGGATTTGGTATAAGAGCTGCGAGCAGGGACCGTAGACCCGTGGTAGGAGAACATCCTGAACATCAAAACTTGTTTTTAATCAATGGTCTTGGGACTAAGGGAGTAACACTTGCACCTTATTGTGCTGTTCAATTGTTGTCCTTGTGGGCTCAAGGGGTCAAACTACCACCGGAAATAGACATTAAACGTTTTGTTAAAAAAGGATTTTATCGAATGAATGAAACATTCGATCGTTCTAAATAAAAATTAATTCATGAAAATTTTTCTTACAATTTCAGTATTGGCTTCTTTTCTTCTTTCTGTTGTTTTTCCTAAAAGTAATCCTACGATGAACAATCAAAACTTTCCTGAGTATACCGCTGAATGGGTTATTGTAGATCACTTGATGTCACAAGGTCTTATAGAAGATGCTATGGTTGAAATTGAAAAGATTTATGTCCTGGCTAGACAAGATCAAAATCATCCTCAACTGTATAAATGTTTGCTAAAGATGGAGACACTTGCAATTCAGAAGGATGAGCAAGGACAACAGGGGGTGATCCGAAGACTTGAAGAAAAATCAAAGTCACTTACTGAACCTTCGTTATCTCTGTTATATTCAGTCCTTGGTGAATTGTATTTCAATTTATCTCAACATTCACATTATGGAAGATCGCAAAAAACCGATGTGCCTGGTTTAGAGCAAGACACTTCCAATTTGGATAGCTGGTCCAACATGAGCTTAATAACCAAGTCTAATTATTACTATCTAGCTTCTATAAAAGCGGAGGAATTAAAAACTTCCGGAACAGAGGATTATAAAAGCATTCTGGATTTGAAAAATGACAGGATTTACAGACCTTTTTTATTCGATATCCTTGCTCAACGTGCGATCACACACTTCGCAAATGCTCAAACAGGATTGGTTTCATTCAATCAAGAGATTAAACCTGCTGATCAGTTTGCCCCTTTAGAAAAATTTATTCAATTAGAGTTAGAACCATCTTCCATTTGGGCTTTATATCAAAAAGTAATTGGATTTCATCGTCAGAATAAACAGGAAGAGGCAATGATAGATGCAAATCTTGCAAGATTGAAATACGCATATCAATTAAACAGCGATTCCGAAGAATTTCAAGATATGTATCTCAATGCACTTGAACAATATGCATCTTCATTAAAAAGTAAATCACAAAAAGCGCTTGTGTCCTTGGAGTTGCTGGGATTTTATTATACAAATGCCGCAATCCAAGTAACCCAATCAGTAAGCCCAAAATCAAAATATCTATTAAAGGTGGATTCAATAGCCAATAGCCTAAGCATGCTAAATGATACTACCATTAAAGAAAGAATATCAAATTATATTGCTCTCATCAGAGCAAAGGATTTTAACATTAATCTTGAAGAGGTTAATCTACCTGGAAAGCCTTGCCGTATGTTGATTCAACACAGAAATTTAAATGAATTATATTTCAGGATTTATAAATTTTTACCAAATGATATAGATATTGATCCTGGTGTGGAACAAGAAAATTTAGTCACTTATTTTTTAAAACAAAATCCATATCGACAATGGAAGGATCAATGGCCCGAAAGTTTTGATTTTAATTATCATCAGGTTGAACTCAAAGTGGATGGACTAGACCCGGGTGTTTATGCAATTCTTAGTTCTCCAAGTAGTGAGTTTAAGAATCAATCTCAAATTAAGTTTGGCTATTTTCAATCCTCCGGTATCTCTGCCGTCATACTTAACGGTTTGGGAAATGGACAACAGATTTTGGTGGTGGACAGGCAGAGCGGTCAACCTATAAAAGGAGCTAAAGTAATCACCTATTCACCCACAAATAGGTACAATCGTAATCAACCGGAATTTAAAATCCAGGATCGGTTGCTTACAGACATAGATGGAAAAATTATTGTTAAAGCCAGGAACGGGTATAGGTTTAAAATTGAATACAAAAAAGACGTGCTGTATTCGAATCAATGGTTATATAGCTACGATCCTGAGCCAGCCAGAGAAACAAAAATGGTTCATTTTTTTACGGATAGAAAGATTTATCGACCTGGACAAACTGTGTATTTTAAAATCTTGAATTTATTGTTGGATAAAAACGGTTTGCCTAAAATTTTGACTAATCAAAAATCAACGGTTATTCTTTACAATGCTAACCATCAAAATATTGGAGAATATAAATTATCCAGTAATGCTTATGGTACTGCGCATGGAAGTTTTATTCTGCCACAAAACGGTTTGAACGGAGATTATTCATTAGGTATTGAAGGATTGGGTCAATATTCCTTTAAAGTGGAGGAATATAAACGCCCATCTTTTGAAGTTAAATTATATGATCCTTTAGATGGTGTTAGTCTGAATGATTCTGTAAGAATCAAAGGTTCCGTCAATAGTTATAGTGGAGTTCCTCTCTCAGGTTGTTTTGTGCGTTATAAAGTTATGCGTAGTTCTTTCATGCCGTATTACCCATCTTGGTATTTTAAGCAAATCTATCCATCACAAGATGTGCAGATTGATTATGGAAAGACTCTTACAGATGATAAGGGAAATTTTGAATTTGTTTTTTTTAGTAAGTCTTCTCCCGGAAATAAAGAACAATCTCTTATAGATCAGTTTAAATACGAAGTGGAAGCAGTTAGTTTAACGGGCGAGACTCAAACATCACAAAGTGATATTCAACTTTCTCAACAAAAGATTTTTTTATCTTCTAATTTGAAATCATTTATATTAAAAGATTCGGTGCAACAGATTCGCATTTTTTCAAAGAATATTAAAGAGCTCCCGCTTAATGCTGAAATACAATGTAAAATCTTTGAAATTGAGGTACCTAAAGTACTGTTAAGAAAAAGATCCTGGGAAAAACCTGATCTTTATAAATACTCACTTAAGGAATATAAAAAGTATTTTCCAAATGACGTTTATGACCAAGAAGATGAATTGTCCTCTTGGCCTGTTCACAAACTTTTGTATGAAATTACTATTTCAAAGACCAGTGAATCTAATCTTGCATTGGCCAAAATACCTAATTCAACAAGAGCCATTAAATTGGTTGTGCAAGCTAAAGATAGTTTAGGAAATGTACAGAATTATATAGATTATGCCATTCTCATCAATGTATCGGAAAGTACTATTTATCCAAAACCAGATTTAATAACAGTTAAGGATCAGGTTCTTCCTGGGCAACAGCTTGATTTTTTGGTGCTTGCAGCTGCCAAGAATAGTTGGTTTTTTAATACCTACGAATCTCGTAGCGGTATACAAAGTAAATGGGTAAACACCAATTCCTTATATAAATTCGGCGCTAAGCCTGTGATTTCTGATTGTGGTACAATATATTTTACTTCTTTCTGTGTAATACAGAACAATATTTATGAATTTCATAAACAAGTAACTGTGCCCTGGAAATCTAAAGATTTAGAAATACGGACTAACAGTTTTCGCAGCAAAATTCTTCCGGGTTCAAAGGAAGAATGGGAGGTGGAAATATTGAATAATGAGGGTAAATCGCAAACAGTAGAAATGTTAGCTTCCATGTATGATGGTTCACTCGATGCACTTATTCCTTTTAGTTGGAAAACAGATTTTTGGCCAAATTATCATTCAAGAATTGGTATGAATTCGGTTGGATTTAACATTGTTTCATTGAATTATCTTTCTTATCGCGAATGGATGGGAGCGGAAGGTTATTTTCCGATTAAAGAATATACCAGTCTTCGAACCTTTGATATTACTAATGCATATAATCCTTTGGTGGTAATGGCAGCGCCAATGCAGTCCAGAGATGGTGGTGAGGAAATGGATCAATCCAGATCTTATGGCAAATCTGGAAAAGTTTATAAAAAATTGGCTGAGTCTGAAAATGAACTTGAAACATCCTCTAAAATTGAAAAACCAAGAGATTTCCAATTAAGAAAAAATCTTAACGAAACGGTTTTCTTCTTTCCACAGTTGATTTCTAATTCAGAAGGTAGAGTAAGGTTCTCCTTTACCATGAATGAAGCTCTTACTCGTTGGAAAATGCAGTTAATAGCCCATACTAAAGACCTGGAGTATGGCTTTAAAACGTATGAAATTGTTACACAAAAGCCAGTTCAGATCAAACCATTTTATCCAAGATACTTCAGGCAAGGAGATACAATGGAAATTTCTGCATTGGTGTCCAATCTTTCCGAAGAAAATCAAAAAACGGAAGTGTCCTTAAAAATTTTAGACATTTCTACAAAACAAGACTTAAGCAATATATTTATATCAAGGGATGCTCTTCAGACAATACAAATTGAGGCTGGAAAAAGTAAATCTTTTTTCTGGAAAATAATTGTTCCAAAAGATGAGACTAGAATTTTGCTGCTTCAATTTGTAGCCGGCACATTAAATCATACAGATGGCGAAGAAATGGCCATTCCGGTCATTACCAATAGAAAGTTGATTACTGAAACTTTGCCACTTCCTATAAAAGGAAATGAGAAAAAGTCTTTTCAGTTTGAAGCTTTCACAAAAGCTTTTAGTGCTACATCTGTTCCGGTTAATTACACGATTGAGTTTAGTTCACATCCGATATGGTATGCCATTCAATCCCTCCCATATATTATGGAATTTCCTCATGAATGCAGTGAACAATTGATGAGTCGTATTTTTGCCAATTCACTTGGTAAGCATATCTTAAGCAAATATCCTAAGGTCAAGGAAGTATTGACTCAAATTAAAATGCAAGGGAGTAATAAATCTCCTTTGTTGCAGAATGAAGACTTGAAATCTGCCTTACTTGAAGAAACTCCATGGGTATTGGAAGCAAAAAATGAGCAAGACCAATTGAACAGAATTAGTTTGCTCATGGATTTAAATACCTTAAGTCAGAATATTGATTTATCTATAAAAAAACTACAATCCAGACAATCATCAAGTGGAAGTTTTTCTTGGTTTCCTGAAGGTTATCCAGACAGATATATGACCCAACATATTATTAGCCAAATAGCCCATTTGAAAAGATTAGGTGTTTTGGAGTCATCTGACAAAGAACTGCTGGATATTGTTAAAAAAGCCCAAAAATTTCTAAATGAAGAAATTCTTAAAGATTATGATCAATTGGCCATGCAAGTTAAAAAGGGATATGCTAAATGGGAAGATAATAATCTCTCTCATATCCAATTGCATTACTACTATTGCAAATCTTATTTTCCCGATTGGCCATCTGATGATCAACTGCAAGTCGTTCATAATTATTACAAGTTACAGATGGAAAACCACTGGAAATCAAGAAGTATTTATGACCAGGGCTTGGCAGCATTGGTTCTACATAAGTCAGGAAATAAGAATACCTCTAATTTAATTGTTCAGTCATTGAAACAACGTTCTGTTGCTCACCCAGAATTGGGCACATACTGGAAAAACAATTGGAGCTACTATTGGTATGAACAACCTGTAGAAACACAATCACTCATGATTGAAGTTTTTGCGGAAATCCAAAAGGACAAGGACTTAGTAGATCAAATGAAAGTTTGGCTTCTAAAAAATAAACAAACACAAAACTGGGGTACCACAAAGTCAACTACAGAAGCGATCTTTTCCTTGGTTGCTTTTGGAAATTCATGGGTTGAATCAAATAAAGTTGTAGAGATTGAAATTGCAGGAAAACCACTTGTTATAGAACAAACAGCAACAGGAACCCAATATTTTAAGAAATCCATTCCTGGTGAAGGTATCTCTAAGGAAATGAGTAAGGTCAAGGTTAGTAACCCTAATTCAAATATTGCCTGGGGTGCATTGTATTACCAACACCTGGAGGATATGGATAAAACTGGAGCGTCTGTTAAAGGTGTTCTGGAACTGAATAAGCAATTGTTTTTAAAACATAATAATGGTAAAAAAGAAGAGCTTATTCCTGTCACTAAAGATCATCCAGTAAGAATTGGGGACATAGTTGTGGCAAGAATTATTCTAAAATCGGATCGACCAATGGATTACGTTCATCTAAAAATTATGCGGGCTTCCGGTTTGGAACCCGTGGATCAGCTATCAAAATATGTTTGGAATAATGGAGTCTCATTTTATCGCTCTCCCCGGGATTTAGTCACAGATTGTTTTTTTAGTACGCTGCCAAAAGGCACTCATGTAATTGAATATGAAATGAGAGCAGCACACAAAGGTAAATTTTCAAATGGAATAACTACTCTACAATGTATGTATGCACCGGAATATTCAGCCCATAGTAAAGGAATTCGAATAAGTATCGAATAATTCATTAGATTCATCGAAATTCCTGTTTTAAGAATTTGAGGTAATTTAACTTTGAAATAAAAAAATGAACGAAAAAAGTAAGACAAACCAAGCGGATGATGTCATCAGGAATCATACTATCTGGTCAATGGGGGCTGGGATGATTTGGGTGCCAATCGTAGATTTTTTGGCAGTATCTGCCATTCAGTTGGACATGATAAGACAGTTGAGCAAGATTTATGGCCAGGATTTTAAAGATTCTCAAGGGAAAGCAATCATTTCAGCTCTAACTAGTTCAGGGGCATCAAGGCTAGCGGCTAGGGCGGTTAAGTTTATTCCCGGGGTAGGAACGATCCTTGGCGGAGTAACCATGTCGGTGATGAGTGGGGCATCCACCTATGCTTTAGGTGAATTATTTAAGAAACATTTTGAGACGGGTGGAACAATTCTTGATTTTGATCCTAAGGCATTTAAAACAAGATATGAGGAATTGTTTGAAAAGGGAAAAGAGTTTGCGCAACAAGCCCAAAGTCAGCGTGGAAAGCAGGAAAACAAACAAGAATCACCCGCTACTTCCAATCCACCAAGTGACGTAAAGACGACAAGGTCAGCAATTGATCAATTAAAGGATATTGCCGAACTTAAAGAGAAGGGTTTATTGAGTGAAGATGAATATGAGTCATTTAAAAGGAGGATTTTGGAGGATTAATAAATTAATCTAGGGAAAATTATATTTTAATAATTAGATTCAATTTATTTTAGTTTTTTTTGATTCCATATCTTTGCTAAGCCTGTGTGTTTTTTGTCTAAATGAAAAGATTCCTAGCAATAAATTGTTTGAAATGATTCCAAAAACAGCTTTCGGTTAGAGTCCTGGTTTCCTTTAAATACCAAATTAAAAATCTTTAATTGGGTTCTGTCATCCTTAGTTTTACTAGAATATCGATATTTTCTTAGAATAATCGTCACAATTCTTCATTTAGTTCGTTTGATCTTGGGATAATGCTTCCGGTTAGTCGGATTGTATTATTTTTGCAATCCATTATTTAGACGGTAGAAGATGAAGTATTACATATTCTTTGTTTTAGGCTTATTTTTTTCAAATGCCTACAGCCAAAAGGGTGACATAAGAGGCAACGTTTACGATAAAAACACTGGAGAACCTATATCTTTTGCCTCTGTCTTTTTGAAGGGGACTACGATAGGGACCACCACGAATGAATCAGGATTTTATACTTTATCAGCAGTTCCTGTAGGGGATTACACGTTGGTAGTCAGCTTTATAGGCTATGATACATTAACTTATGATGTCTCCCTTAGGAAGGGCCAAATTATAAACAAACAATTTAGTTTAGTCGAATCTAACATTACCTTAGAAGAAATTAGTATTTCTGGTAAGAAGGAGCAATCCAGAACAGAAGTGAGAGTTTCTTCCATATCCATCACACCGAAAGAAATTAAAGCACTTCCTTCTACCGGTGGAGAAGCCGATATAGCACAATATCTACAAATCATACCAGGGGTGATCACTACAGGGGATCAGGGGGGACAGATTTATATTCGAGGTGGATCTCCAGTGCAAAATAAAATCTTATTGGATGGTATGACTATTTTTAATCCATTTCATTCCATAGGAATTTTCTCAGTATTTGAAACAGAGATTATTCGATCTGCAGAGGTGCTGACGGGAGGTTTTAGTGCAGAATACGGAGGGAGGGTATCCGCTATTGTGGATATGAAGACCAGAGAAGGCAACAAAACCCATTTTGGGGGTTTGGCAACTGCAAGTCCCTTTATGAGCAAACTTCTTCTTGAAGGTCCGATAAGCAAGTACAGGGAAGGAAAGGGTGGTAGTACATCATTTTTAATTACAGGTAAACAATCTTATATTGATCAGACTTCCAAACAGCTTTATAAATATGCATTGGATACACTGACAGGTAGCCTTCCATTCAGTTTTACAGACATCTACGGAAAGATTTCTACAATAAGTGAAAATGGCTCATTTCTTAATTTATTTGGATTTAACTTTAATGACAGGGTTAAATATACCGGACTGGCCAATCTAAATTGGCAGGCCAGTGGGGGAGGTGCCAATTTCAAATTAATTCCAGGGACTTCCAGCATAATTGTAGGGGGAAGTGTTGCCTTTTCAGACTACAAAATAAAACTAGATGAAAAACAGTCAGACCCCAGAACAAGTAATATTAGAGGACTGCAGGCAAATATTGATTTTAGCTATTTTGGTCGCAGGTCTGAAATAAAATATGGTTTGGAATTCAATGCCTTTAAAACAGATTTTGAATTTACTAATTTTCTAAAAGTTCCTATTCTTAGCGAAAGTAATAACACGGAGATTGCAGGCTTTGTCAAATACCGCTACGCGACAAAGTTGTTTGTTTTTGACCCAAGTTTCAGAATGCAATACTACGCTTCTTTATCGCAAGTAAGATTTGAGCCTCGCCTGGGGATGAAAATGAATGTAACTAACAATTTTCGACTAAAAGCAGCTGGTGGGCTTTATTCTCAGAACCTCATGAGTTCTGTGAGCGAAAGGGATATCGTGAATCTTTTTGTAGGATTTCTAACAAGTCCTGAATTAATTTATGCGAGCCATGCAGTTGGAGGCTTTGAATTAGATCTGAGCACAAACACCGAATTAAATGTCGAAACCTATTACAAAGATTTTAGTCGTCTTTTTAATTTGAATCGAAATAAGAGAAAGGTTCAGGATCCTGATTATACAGAAGAAAGAGGGAATTCTTATGGTATTGATTTTTTGTTGAAGTCTAATTGGGTGAATTGGAGAGTGTGGTTAGGTTATTCCCTTGGTTTTGTCAACCGTGATGATGGAGTGCAGAAATTTCCTGCCTTATTTGACCGACGCCACAATATCAATTTTGTATTAGATTACCAATGGGGTAGAGCAAAATGTTGGGAAGCAGGAATGCGTTGGAATCTTGGTTCGGGTTTTGCATTTACTAAGATACAAGGATTCATAGGGGATAATTTTATTCCAAATGGACTAGAGACAAATTTTGGTATTGAGAATCCAGATATCGGTGTGGTCTATGCAGAGAAAATAAATTCAGGCAGACTACCATATTATCACAGACTTGACTTTTCGATTAAAAGAAGAATAGACTTTACTAAATTTCTTAATTTAGAAATCGTAGCTAGTGTGACCAATGCTTATGATCGAAAGAATATCTTTTACTTTAATGTGGTAGAAAATAAACGTGTAAATCAATTACCTGTTTTGCCATCTTTACTTGTTGCTCTTCATTTTTGATTGGAACAATTTTTTAAATTCAAATTGATCTCTTCTAAAGTAAAGGGAGACTTGAGTTTCCAGTTGATTGAATTTAAATAGTTCAATACATTACATATCTGAATACTACTCAATTCAGTATGTGCAGGCATTTCTTGCTTGCCTAGTCTTAAATTTTTTAATGTAATGCCATTTTTTAACCAGCATGGCATTTGGTTCCTGTTTTGTTCATACCAGTTCACGTCTTTCAGAGGAGGATAAAGATCCTTCAATCCGTCCATTTGAATTCCATGACATCCTGAACAGTAATTTTCATAAACTAGTTTTCCTTCCTTGTAGGTTTCAGTTGAAAAAGTACAAGAAATAATTGAAATAATTATTATACTAAATTTAATCACCTTCATGGAGTAGTGTTTGAATGTCCTCTATTAATTTGTCCGTTTCTTTCTCATCTGTGCCTAGACAATATGATCGAAGATGTTTTTTGCCATCAATCAACAAGATCCATCCGCTGTGGTTTATACCTCCAGGACTATCAGGATCATCTACAGCTATGCTCATGTAAGCATTCATGAGAGAACGAATGTCTTCTTTTTGTCTACCCTGTAGAAAATAAAAATTAGAATTTTCAATGCCTAATTTGCTAGCATATTCCTTGAGTCTTGGTATGCTGTCTTTTTTAAAGTCCAAACTATAGCATAAATAAAGTATGTCTTTTTCCTTAGAAAAATTTTCTTCAATTCTCATCATATTCCTCATAACTTTAGGACAAATCGTAGGGCAAGAGGTAAAGAAAAATGCAGCAAGGTGAATTTTGTTTTCAAGCATTTGAGAAGTAAATGGAACACTGTCCTGAGTCCATAAATTAAAATCTGGAATTTTGGAATAAATAGTATCTCCATTTTCGATAGAATAATTTCCTAAAACAGGTAGTTTTTTTTCTGTACAGGAATACAAAGTGAAGAGTAATATCCAATAACAAATTATTCTTTTCATTTTAAATAAATTTTGAAAATTCTATATTTTACAGTATACATAGTTTATCCCTTTTTTTTGCGACCAATTAAAGAGCAAATTGGACATGTCTCAATAATGTGGCCTCTTGCTGGACAGTATTTTCGCCCAAAATATATTATTTGTAAATGAAGTTTATTCCAATCTTTCTCAGGAAATAGTTTTTTAAGATCCTTTTCAGTAAGAACAACATTTTTGCCACTAGTCAGTCCCCATCTCCATGCTAAACGATGTATATGTGTATCTACAGGAAATGCCGGAATGTTAAAAGCCTGACACATCACCACTGAAGCAGTTTTATGTCCAACTCCAGGGAGTAACTCAAGTAATTCCATATCTGATGGGACAACCCCGTTGTATTCTTCCGACAATATTTTAGAAAGCGTTTGAATGTTTTTAGCCTTATTGGCTGAAAGTCCACAAGGTCGAATTATCGATTGGATTTTTTCCACAGGAATGTTCTTCATTTGTTGTGGATTATCTGCCAAATTAAATAATTCTGGTGTAACTTTATTTACCCGCTCATCAGTACATTGTGCTGAGAGTAGAACAGCTACTAATAATGTATATGGGTCTTTATGTTGGAGAGGAACTTCAACTATCGGAAAATATTTGTCAAGGATTTTCTGAATTAAAAGTGCTTTATCCTTTTTATTCACAACTGGTACTTAATTTAGCATAAACAAAAATTTCAAAGTGTCATTCATGTCCGCATATTCAGATAATTCGGGATACTGTGACATTCCTGGCGGTGTAATTACAAGGTCGTTTATTTTTTCTTGACTAATTACACACTGTATGGCATCTTTATGTTTTAAGTTAAATTGATACACCTCATCTAAACTTTCATATCGTTCAAAATATAAGCAAGCCAAAGGGGAAGCTATTCCTTCGTGTTCTAATAATAAAATACTTTCGGCTTGTAAGAATTTTACTTTGTTCAATAGAAAAAGTGCCAATTGGTAGTCATAATTATTCTGAAACTTATGATGATTTCTTACGTAATTAAATTCTTTGTCCAGGATGCCCAAAAAATGATCAAAGTTATAACTAAGAGGTACAAAAATTTTACTCACATTTCGGCAACCCATTCCATAATAGGAGAATATATCTTGTCCAATGGATATTAGTGTATCATTGTCTTCCTGGCCATTCAACACAGCAATTGAATTTCGATGACCTCTGATCATGTTTGGTTTGTGCTGAAAATAATATTTAAACTGGTTGGCTGCTAGGTTTCCACCGGTAGCAATCACCGCATCATAGTTTTTTACCTGATCAACAATATGAACACGACTAAAAATGTCTGGGTCAATTTGTTCGATAAGTGAGAACATCCAATGATATAGAACTGTATCTTTTTCTGAAAGTTTAATGTGCGCTATATCGCCGGCTAATATAATACACATCAAGTCATGCATGGAAACCAATGGAATGTTTCCTGCTGAAATTAATCCTATAATTTTAGGTTGATGATTTGCAGGAAATGTATACTTATCTATCCAAGTCGCAAGCTTCTCACTATTAAAATAATTTTTGACAAGATGATCGACCATTCGGTTGATTTCCTTTTCTGTAAACCAGGCATTGGTATTCTCTGCCTTTTGGAATACTATTTTTTTTGCTTCGGTTGATATAGTCATCGCTTCTCCCAATCTGCTGAAAGTCGATATGAATTTATGAACGGACATTTAAAAAATATTAGATGTAAAAAACACTTTATTAATTCATCTCATCCACATCATCTTCATCTACTTTTTCTTTTCGAAAGGAAAGATAATGACGCCATTTTTCAACCAATTGAGTAAAATCCTCCGGTGGTTCTATTTCGAAGAACATTTTTTCGCCACTTACAGGATGTATGAATCCAAGGCTTCGTGCATGCAAGGCAAATCTTGGCATGAGTTTAAAACAATTTTGTACAAATTGTTTGTATTTAGTAAATACTGTACCCTTAACAATTCGATCACCGCCATAGCGTTCATCATTAAAGAGCGGATGACCTGCAAATTTCATATGTACTCTAATCTGATGTGTTCTACCGGTTTCCAGTCTGCACTTGATTAAACTTACGTAATAGAAGGATTCTATGAGTTCATAGTGTGTAACGGCATGTTTCCCTTCTGTGCCATCCTCAAAAACAAACATTCTTTGCCTGTTTTTAGGATCTCTTCCAACGTTTCCAACAATGGTGCCTAAAGCAGGATCAGGATCTCCCCATACTAAAGCAATGTATTCCCGTTCTATCGTATGGTCATAGAATTGCTTGGATAATGCAACGTGTGCAAAATCTGTTTTAGCCACAATAAGTATTCCTGAGGTTTCTTTATCAATTCTGTGGACAAGCCCATATCTAGGCTTTTTTTCAACATTTGGGTCAATACCAAAATAACCTGCAAGCGCATTAACCAGGGTGCCAGAACTATTACCCCCAGCAGGGTGGACCACCATACCCGGTTTTTTATTTACCAATAAAATATCATCATCTTCGTATAAAATGTCCAGTGGTATATTTTCTGGAATGATGTCTTCATTTTCATGAAATTTTGGAAAAACCACATCAATCACATCCAATGGCCTTATTTTATAATTGGATTTTGATGACTTCTGATTCACCGTAATCATACCCGCAGTGATGGCATTTTGTATCTTATTTCTGGATACCTTAGGAATCTTCTCATTAAGAAAATGATCCAACCGCACGGGGCCTTGTCCGGGATCAACAGCAAACTGGATAACCTCAAACTCGTTATCATCAACAATTTGATCTTTTTGAGCTTGTATATCTTGTTCTGAATTCAAGGTGAGGACTTACTTTTGTAAAAATTAAACTAATGAAGAGCAAAGCTATAAAACACTTCGGTACTGTATTGTTAAAAACAGTTAATGATACGAGAACAACTTCTCCTCACCAACTACCTATTTACGCTACTGCAGCCTTTGAATTTCAGAACATTGAGCAAGGGATTGAAATATTCCAACATCAACCTGGTGCCCATGTTTACAGCAGATATGGTAATCCAACTGTGGAGGCAGTTGCCCAAAAGATTGCTGACCTTGAGGGATTTGGATCAGATCAACAAAGTTATGGATTGTTAACCTCTTCAGGAATGGCGGCAATTCATTGTGTGTTGCAGACCCTTTTGAAACCTGGAGATGTTATTTTGACACAAAGTGACCTTTATGGTGGGACAACTGAGTTGTTTAAAACTGTATTTGGCCAAAATCAGGTAGGAATAGAATTTCTGGAATTCAAAACTCCAGAAGAAGTTGATTTTGCCATACGAAAACATAGTGGTAGGGTTTTGGTATATCTTGAATCACCAACTAATCCTGTTCTAAAAAGTACAGATATTCAAATGGTTTCCTCAATTGCCAAGCTTCATGGGGTAAGAGTAATTGTAGATAATACTTTTTCTACGCCATATGGAATGCGTCCTTTGTCCCTTGGTGCTGATGTAGTCATTCACTCTACTACAAAGTTTTTACATGGGCATGGAGCCTCTACTGGAGGCGCTATAGTAAGCTTTGATAAGGAACTGATAAATAATAGGTTATGGGTTTTTCTAAAGTTGATTGGGAGTGTCGCAAGTCCCTTCGAAGCCTTTTTATTGCACCTTGGCCTTAAGACCCTTGAAATTAGAATGCAAGCCCAATCCTCTAATGCTCAGAAATTAGCTGAATTTTTGCAAAAACATCCTAAGGTCAATAAGGTCAATTACCCAGGTCTAATGAGTCATCCTGATCATGTTATAGCCAATAAACAAATGCATTGTTATGGGGCTATATTAAGTTTTGAGATTAAAGGCGGTATTGAAGAAGTATCTAATGTTTTGAAAAAGATTAAACTATGTGCCATTGCACCTTCTTTGGGAGAAACAGATACAATGATACTTCACCCGGCTACAATGTCACATCTAAAAGTGCCAAAGGATATCAGGTTAAAAAATGGCATAACTGATGGTTTAATTAGGTTATCTGTTGGTTTGGAAACAATAGACGATCTGATTTTGGACTGGAATCAAGCTCTGGAGGGTATCTGATCTTAGATCTTGCATTTTAAGTAGGTATACACAGTAGTTTTTAATAATTTTTAGTTCAAAATTGGCTAAAGGCTGGTAACTTAGGTACTTTTGCAGCGCGAAAACTTAATATAACAATGGAGCATATCAGAAACTTTTGTGTAATAGCACATATTGACCATGGCAAGAGTACATTGTCTGACCGCTTGTTGGAATATACCAAAACTATATCTGAAAGAGATATGCAAAATCAGGCTCTGGACGATATGGATCTTGAAAGAGAGCGTGGAATAACTATTAAAGCGCATGCCATTCAATTAAAATACCTGCATACCGATGGTCAGAAATATATTTTCAATCTGATAGATACACCCGGCCACGTAGATTTTTCATATGAAGTGAGCCGATCAATAGCAGCCTGTGAAGGCGCTTTGTTGCTGATTGATGCTACTCAAGGAATTCAGGCACAAACCATTTCTAATTTATATCTGGCCATTGAGCATAATCTCGAGATCATTCCGATTCTCAATAAAATAGATATGGATAATGCAATGATTGACGAGGTGTCTGATCAGATTATTGATCTAATCGGATGTGATAAAGAGGACATTGTTCTAGCCAGTGGAAAGACCGGTGCCGGAGTTCCTGATTTAATGAAGGCTATTGTAGAGAGGATTCCTGCGCCAAAAGGCGATCCAAAAGCCCCATTGCAAGCATTGGTATTTGATTCAGTTTATAACTCTTTTCGAGGTATTATAGTATACTTCAGAGTACTCAACGGGATCATTAGAAAAGGCGAAAAAATCAAATTTTTCAATACTGGTAAAGAGTACGACGCTGAGGAGGTAGGTTACCTGCAGATGACTCTTATGCCAATGCCTGAAGTGAAATGTGGTGATGTAGGTTATGTGATTACAGGTATTAAAGATGCTAAGGAAATTAAAGTTGGAGATACTCTTACTGCCACTGCAAATCCATGTCAAGAAGCTATTAAAGGATTTGAAGAAGTAAAGCCAATGGTTTTTGCGGGAATCTATCCGATTGAAAATGAGCATTTTGAAGACCTAAGGGACAGTTTGGAAAAGCTTCAATTGAACGATTCTTCTTTGGTCTATGAACCAGAAACTTCAGTAGCTCTTGGATTTGGTTTCAGATGTGGCTTTTTAGGGATGTTGCATCTGGAAATAATTCAGGAAAGATTATCTAGGGAATTTAATCAGGAAGTCATCACCACAGTTCCAAACGTTTCCTATATCGCAGAAACAACCAAGGGAGAAATTCTAAAAATAAACACACCCAATGATTTGCCGGAGCCAAATTATCTTGAATATGTTGAAGAACCTTATATACGCGCCCAAATTATTACCAAACCAGAATATATTGGGACCATTATCAAGCTTGGAATGGAGAAAAGAGGAACTTTAGTAAAGCAACACTATCTCACACCGGAACGAGTTGAGCTTACTTTTGATATGCCGCTAGCCGAAATTGTATTTGATTTTTATGATAGACTTAAATCCTCCACTAAAGGTTATGCATCATTCGATTATCACCCTTTGGATTATCGAAAATCAGACCTTATTAAATTGGATATAAAATTGAATGGAGATAATGTAGACGCATTAACAGCTCTTGTGCACAGATCTAAGGCGGATGCGGTAGGGAGGAAGATGTGTAAGAAATTAAAAGAAATATTGCCCCAGCACCAATTTGTAATCGCAATCCAAGCTGCTATAGGAGGAAAAGTAATAGCAAGAGAAACAATTTCAGCACTCAGAAAAGATGTTACTGCTAAATGTTACGGTGGGGATATTTCGAGAAAGCGAAAATTATTAGAAAAACAAAAGGAAGGAAAGAAAAAAATGCGCCAGATTGGTTCAGTAGACGTGCCTCAAAAAGCATTCCTTGATGTGCTTAAACTTGATGATTAAATTCATCTAATATTATACTACAAAACATGAATTATTTAAATGATATACATAAAGCATTAGTAAGTCTTTTTCAATCTGAATTCAGTCTTGATACTTGTTCAAAGGATTTTAATATAACTGTTTGCAAAAAAGAGTTTGAAGGAGATTACACTATTGTGTTATTCAATTGGTCAAAAAAAACAGGCAAAAACCCGGAATCTCTAGGCCAAATTATTGGAACCGGATTAATGGAAAAAGATTTGATTCAATCTTTTAATCTGATCAAAGGATTCTTGAATTTCAGAATGAAGGATTCCTGGTGGGTTAATGAATTGAAAAACCTCACATCACAAAAGATTGAGGAAAGATCTAAAATATCAAAACCTGAAAAATATCTTATAGAATATTGCTCACCGAATACCAATAAACCTCTGCATTTGGGTCATATTCGCAACATTCTTTTGGGATGGTCAGTATACCGAATCCTAATGTCTGTTGGACATGAAGCACATACTACACAAATTATAAACGACAGAGGAATTGCCATCTGTAAAAGTATGTTAGCCTGGAAATTATTTGGAGAGGGTAAAACTCCAGAAAGTCAGGCTCAAAAACCAGATCACTTTGTAGGTAATTATTATGTATTATTTGAAAATAAATTCAAAGAAGAATATATAAACTGGCAACAGAGCACCGAAGCTTTTGAGATTTGGCAATCGAAAAAGAAAGAGGATGAAACTAAAGAACTATTTTATGCCAAATTTAAGAATGAATATTTTAATCAATATAGTTCACTGGGAAAAGCTGCAGGCGAGATGCTGCGAAAATGGGAATCAGGTGATGAAGATGTAATAGGACTTTGGAAAAAAATGAACCAATGGGTATATCAAGGATTTGATGCAACTTTTGCAAAACTTATGGTATCTTTTGAATCTGTCTATTATGAATCTAATACTTATTTGTTAGGAAAAGACATCATTAAGCAGGGACTTGAAAAGGAAGTTTTTTACAAAGAAAAAGATGGATCTGTTTGGATTGATTTAACAGAATCCGGATTGGATAAAAAGATTGTATTAAGAAGTGATGGGACTTCCGTATACATTACTCAAGATTTGGGTACAGCTCAGATGAGGCATCAGGAGCATCACGCGGATCACTATATTTATGTTGTCGCGGATGAGCAGGATTACCATTTTCAAGTCTTGTTTGAAACACTGCGTAAGCTTGAAGAACCATATTCTAAGGGTATGCACCATTTATCATATGGTATGGTTGAATTGCCATCTGGTAGAATGAAGTCTAGAGAAGGAACAGTGGTGGATGCAGATGATCTTATTGCAGAGGTGATTAATGAAGCAGGGGAGTCAGCGATGGAACGGGGAGAATTATCTGGAATCAGTGAATTGGAAAAAAATGAACTCATTACCAAAATAGGGATGTCAGCGTTAAAGTATTTTTTATTAAAAGTGCATCCAAAAAAACGAATGATTTTTGATCCAAAAGAATCTGTGGATATGCAAGGACATACCGGTCCATATGTAGTGAATGCATTTGTTCGGATTAAGTCCATATTACGCAGACAAGAGCCGGATCTAGAATTATTTCCTGCATTAAATGTTACAAGTGGAGAAAAAGATTTGATTAGTCTTTGCTTAAATTATCCTAAGGTTATGCAGGAAGCTGCACAACAATTTGATCCGTCACATTTAGCAAACTATCTTTACCAAATGGCAAAAGACTTTCATCGCTTTTATCATGAATACCGGATACTTAATGCAGAAACGAAAGAAATAAAATTATGGCGATTACAAATCTGTAAAATTTTTAGTGAACATTTGGAACACGGAATGAATTGTCTGGGAATTCCAATGCCGGATCGAATGTAATAAAATAAATACAACATGTCAGAAGCATCAAATAACGAACATTTCAACTTTATTGAAGAGATTATTGAAGAGGACATTAAGAACAATAAACATGGTGGAAGAATCCATACTCGATTTCCTCCGGAACCTAATGGGTATTTACATATTGGTCATGCGAAATCCATTTGTTTGAATTTTGGGCTGGCGCAAAAGTATAATGGTAAGACCAATTTGAGGTTTGACGATACCAATCCGGTCACTGAAGAAGTTGAATATATTGAATCCATAAAAAACGACATACGATGGTTAGGATTTGATTGGGAAGGCAGAGAATATTACGCATCTGATTACTTTCCTCAGATCTACCAATTTGCCATTCAGCTTATAAAATCTGGCAAAGCCTATGTAGATGATTCGACTGCTGAAGAAATCAGTAAAATGAGAGGCATTCCTACTGCTCCAGGAATGGTAAGTCCCTTTAGAAATAGAACAATTGAAGAAAATCTAAACTTGTTTGAAGAGATGAGAAATGGAGCATTCAAGGAAGGGGAAAAGGTTCTGCGTGCTAAAATAGATATGTCTTCTCCGAATATGCATTTACGCGATCCTATACTTTACAGGATATTGTACACCCCTCATCACCGGACAGGCACTACTTGGTGTATCTATCCGACCTATGATTTTGCTCATGGGCAAAGTGACTCTATTGAAGGAATTACACACTCTATATGCACACTTGAATTTGAAAATCATAGACCATTGTACAACTGGTTTATTCAAGAGTTACAGATTTTTCCATCCAGGCAAATTGAATTTGCCCGACTAAATTTGGAATATACTGTAATGAGTAAAAGAAAACTTTTACAACTTGTAAACGACGGGATTGTTAACGGGTGGGATGACCCAAGAATGCCTACGATAAGTGGTATGCGTCGTAGAGGATATCCCGCAGCCGCACTCAGACAATTTGCAACTGAAGTAGGAGTCGCAAGGCGCGAAAATCTTATTGAATTGCCTAGACTTGAGAATACCATTAGGGATTATTTAAACAAAGTTTCTGAAAGGGTAATGGCAATTTTGGATCCCATTAAAATTGTATTGACAAATTATCCTGATCAGTTAGAAATATTGGAGATGGAAAATAACCCTGAATCTCCAGAATCAGGGACCCGAAAAGTGCCATTCGGGAAAAATCTCTTCATAGAGAAGGAAGATTTTATGGAGTTGCCTCCACCTAAGTATTTTAGACTATCTCCTGGATCCATGGTAAGATTAAAATCTGCTTTCATTATTCGATGTGATGAAGTTATTAAAAATATAAATGGTGAAATAGATCATCTCCTTTGTACCTATTTTCCGGAAAGTAAAAGTGGAAATGACCACTCTGGACTTAAAGTAAAAACCACTATTCATTGGGTTGAACAAAGTTCCGCTCTGAAAGCCGAAGTAAGGTTATATGACCGATTGTTTAATGTTCCAGAACCCAATTCCGGTGATGAGGATTTTAAGACAATGATAAATGAAGAGTCTCTTGTTACAGTTTCCAATGCATTAGTAGAACCTTATTTGAGGGACGCAAACCATGAAACGCGCTATCAATTTATTCGTAAGGGTTATTTTTGTCTGGACAGTGATACTCGAACAGATAAATTAATCTTTAACAGGATAGTTTCATTAAAAGATTCATGGGCAAAAATATCTGAAAATAAAGGATAAAAATTTCTTACAAAATGTATTTATAAAAGTCCGTTATGCAAAATATTGATGAATTGCTTTCAAAATATGGTGAAAGCCACACCAATAAGACAAATAAATTAATTCATTGGATATGTGTTCCGTTAATTATGCTTAGTTTGGTAGGATTAATAATGCAAATTCCATTTCCTGTAAACTTTAAATCATTGAATTGGGCAGTACTTGTCCTCGCGCTAGCATTAGTATATTATTACAGACTATCCATACCATTTTTTATAGGCTTTATGATTATCTCTGTCTTTTTAATTAAAGGTAACCAGATGCTGATAGAATTTTGCAATTCTAACAATTGGAATGCAACTTTAGTTATGATTCTGATTTTTGTTTTGGCCTGGATAGGTCAATTTGTAGGACATAAAATTGAAGGAAAGCGTCCTTCTTTTTTTGAGGATCTTCAATTTTTACTAATAGGACCAGCTTGGTTATTACATTTTATTTATAAAAAGATGGGCATTAAATATAATAACTCTATTCATTAAAAGTATTTTTGTTAGTTTCAAAAACATAAATTATTTGACTTAAAGTTTATTTAGTATCCATTTTTTTTGCACAATTCCTTTGTAAGTTTGTATAGATAATAAATATAAGCCATTCGGATAGGTATTGAAATCTAGGTTAATTCTTGTTGAATTAACATCCGAATTAATAAAGTAATGATGACCTTGAAGGTCTTGGATTACTAAATTAATAATTTCATCATCACCTGAATGAATAGTGAGTGTTCCATTAGATGGATTTGGAAAGATATTAATTTCACTTATTGATGTGTTTTTATTTCTAACATTACAACTAACTTCGAAAGGTCCAAATTTAAAAATACATGCCATGCTGTCGCCATCAGGTTTGTCAGAAGCAATAAAAGAATATTTGCCAATCTTAAATTGATCAGGATTCTGATTTGGCAATTTAATTTGTAAATTTTCATCAAACCAATAACCAAATAGATTCGAATTGTTAAATTCCAACTTTATTTTGCCATCTGACTCCTGGCAGCCAGATGCATTTGTGATGTTTACAGATTTTAAACTTATTAGTGTGTCTGGAAAAATAAATTTGAAAATCTCTTCATCACCACAATTGTAATTATCCTCAATTCTCAATAATGTATCATTTACATTTAGTTCTTTAATGATATGATTTAAGGAACTGTCGAATAATCCAATTAGTCTATCTTGAACAAACAACCTATAAGTATCTTGTAGAACATGAGAAGTTTGTACGAATAACTCAGGATAACGACCGGTGCATTTATCATAAAGAATGGTATCAATTTTTATATCCAATGGATTTTTAATTTGCACCTCGTAACTGTAATTAGTGAAATTATTACTTTGGTCTTTAGCAAAAAAACTTAGAACAGACTTTCCAATAGGAAAAATTTCATCTGTGAGAGGTCCGGAAATTTGTTTGAATTCTGATATGTTGCAATTGTCCGCCGCAATGGTCATTGGAACTTTTAAATTACAACGGTAACTTATACTATCTTCCCATCCAGAAATGACCGGTCTTAGAGTATCCAGGATTTCAATGGAGACTAAACCACTGGCAGTATTCCCAGCTAAATCTTTTACTGAAATGGACATTTCAGAAGTTGTTAAATCCTTGCAAGTAAACGAATCTCTGGATAAAGTCAGGACAATTCCTGTGTCGCAATTGTCCGATACATTATTCACAAACAGTCCAGGATTAATTACTGCAATACCTTTTGAATTTAAATATATTTTCTGAAGAGGATTCCTGTTTACAATAGGCTTGAAAGTGTCCAGCACTGTGATTACTACAGAATGTACCTTGACACAATTATTCTTATCGGTAATGGTGCAATTATAAGTTCCAGGTACTTTGTTCCTTATTCGGTTGTCTTTTTCTCCACTATTCCAATTATAAACATAAGGTTCTGTCCCACCTCTACTAATTAACTCAACATCACCACTCGCTTCTTTTGGGCATGCTGGGTACTTGCTGAATAAATTTTGGATGGTTATATTTTCAGGAGCATCAATTGTAAAACTTTTAATCAAATCACACCCACTGTTATCTGTTATGGTTACAGAATAATCTCCTTTTTTAAGATTATTGACATTCTTGGTTTTTAGTCCGTTAGACCAATTATAAGTATACGGGCTTACTCCTCCCGATACAGTTAAATTTATTAATCCGTCTTGATCTGATGCACAATTGAGAATAAATTTACCCCCCCAACTCAAATTTATGGCAGTAGGTTGCGTCAAAGTTTTATTCAGGATAACTGAGGAGCCAATGTTGTCTGAGACAGTAACAGAATATGCTCCAGCGGTTAACCCACTTACCATCGCTGCATTCAATCCATTTGACCAGTTGTAGGAGTAAGGAGGGACTCCATTCGTGGGCGTAACAGTTATGCTTCCATCCGCAAATCCATTACAACTAATATTCTTAAATTGAGTAATAGAAGCACCGAGGGGTGGGGGACCAGGCATGTTACCGGAAACTTGACTTAGGTCCATAAGATCATTTGAATTGCCGTTCGGAATATTCGCAATAATGGCTGCAGTATACAAGGTTACCACTTGCCCGGCTGCCATATTCGGTGCAGTCCAGGTAACCGTCCAATTCACCTGATTTCCTCCTGAAAAATTTTTGGCTGGGTTGTGTTCCCAATATGAACGGCCACCCGAAGGTGTAATGACTGAACTGGAACTTGGGTTTGAAAAGGTTCCAATATTGTTATTGGACTGATCTAATGCTACCAATTGAAATCCACCTCTTTCTGCATCGGTAGGGGGAGAGGTATTGTTGTTTATTCTTACGGTAATTGTATAGGCATTTCCAGGTGTAATACTTGAGGGTAAACCTAAAATTTCAACGTTTCCGCTAAGATTGCCATGACCGCCCGGTGTATGACAACTCGTACACATAGCATCACCCGGGGCGCCAGTATATCCATTTGGAGGATTATCAGAGTAACCCAATAACAGTATCCCCGAAAAGAGCACAGCCAACAAAAAATACATTTTATTCATACACAAGTACCTATTTATGATAAATTTATGCATTAAATCTCAGCCACTAAAACATTAACTTAAATTGATGAATTTGTTAACCTAGATTAAGATAAGTTAAGACAATTAAGTCTTAAAAATTTGTGTTAGAAGCTTGAATCTGACTTTTTGAACAACAAGTCAATAAAGGCATTGCGATTAAAGATCTGAAATTTATCTATGGATTCACCGACACCAATATATTTGATCGGGATTTTAAATTGATCCGAAATACCCAAAACTACTCCCCCTCGAGCTGTGCCATCTAGTTTAGTGAGAATTAAACCTGTAAGATGTGTCGTTTCTGTGAAAAAGCGACATTGTTCAATTGCATTTTGTCCAGTTGTTGCATCCAGAACAAGGAGCACTTCGTGTGGCGCCCCGGGCATTGATTTATTGATGGAACGATATATTTTACCTAATTCGTTCATCAAATTTGTCTTGGTGTGCAATCTTCCGGCTGTATCAATGATGACAATGTCATGTCCATGTTTTACGGCAAATTGAGTAGCCTCATAGGCGACAGCTGATGGGTCGGCTCCCATTCCTTTTGTGAAGAAATCACATCCTACTCGTTCTGACCAAATTTTTAATTGATCCTCAGCAGCAGCCCTGAATGTATCTCCGGCAGCAATCAATACTTTCTTACTTTTTAGTTTAAATTGGTGGGCAAGTTTACCAATGGAGGTAGTTTTTCCTACACCATTAACCCCGACAACCAAAATGACATGTGGGTGGGTTTTTCCAGTGTAATAGTCGTCAAGATCTTCTGTTTTGTTTTCTGCAAGAAGAAGACTTATTTCTTCTCTCAGTAGTTCACTAAGTTCAGATGTACTCAAATATTTATCTCTAGCAACTCGATCTTGTAAGCGATCGATGATTTTAACTGTTGTTTCTAATCCAATATCTGAAGTAATCAGGACTTGTTCTAACTCATCAAGAATTTCGTCATCTATACTTGATTTCCCCGCAATGGCTTTTGTGATCTTTTCAAAAAAACCAGTCTTGGTTTTTTCCAAACCCTGCTCGAGGTCTTCCTTTTTTTCTTTACTAAAAAATCGATCAAAAAAGCCCATGTTGCTATATTTTCAAAATAAAAAATGAGATGTCCTTTAACAAGAACCTCTCATTATTTCTTTAACAGGCTAAAAATGAATTACTTAGATTGTTCGAAGAATTCTTTTACCTTGTCTTTGTGTACTATTAGTTCTTTATACGTATACTTTCCAGTAACAGGGTCTTTGATAGATTTTATAACCTTCACAAAGTCCCTTCCGGAACCTACGTTAGCTGCACGTTGTGCAACCTTTGCGTTTTTGGATACCTTGGCCATAACTATTTAATTTCTTTATGAACAGTATATTTTCTGAGAATAGGATTGAATTTTTTTAACTCCAATCTGTCCGGAGTATTTTTCCTGTTCTTTTCTGTAATGTAACGGGAGGTGCCAGGACTTCCACTTGCTTTGTGCTCAGTACACTCAAGAATGATTTGCTGCCTGTTGCCTTTACTCTTTTTTGCCATCTCAATTTAAAATTAAAGATTAGGAATTAGCTTTTTTGTCAAGCTTTTTTAAATAATCGAAAAGACCTAATTTGTCAATAGTTCTGAGTGCTTTCGCGGTCACTTTAAGCTCAACCCATTCATTGGTCTCCGGCACGTAAAAGCTCTTCTTTTGAAGATTTGGATTAAAACGTCTCTTGGTTTTTCTATTGGAGTGAGAGACTTTGTTGCCAAATAATGGCCTCGTACCGGTTAAATCACATACTTTTGACATAATTCATTCTTTTTATAACACCTGGTGACTCCGTCAGGATTCAAACCTGAAACCTCCTGATCCGTAGTCAGGTGCTCTATTCAGTTAAGCTACGGAGCCTTTGAAATTTAGGGTGCAAAGATAAAAGCATTTTTTTAAATATTTAACTATCCTAATCATTTTTTAATAAATGCTTTGGAAAGACTTCCGTGCTCAGACTTAACAAAAACGTAATAAATCCCTGTATTACAGTTGCTTATATTTATAGATTGACGATTGTTTACGCCAGGGTGATAATTTAATTCTTGATGCCAGATTCGTTGCCCTAAAGGATTGACAATCTCTAGGTTATATTTAGCAAACCTTTCAAATCCCAACACAATATTTAATTCATCTCCTATTGCTGGATTAGGACGTATTTCAATAAATTCAATTTCCACTAAGTTGTTGCAAAACTTCTCCAAACAAATCAGGGACTTTTGAACATTAAATCTACGGCCCGAAGAGGTTATATCTTGAAGGCTCTCATTCAGATCTCCACAGTTTAGTACAAAATCTCTCATCAGCAATAATCCTTCTTTAGGTGAAGCTTTCACAAGATTTGCATAGGTTTCACAATATTGGTTAAGAAGAGCAATTCCTCCTCCAACTTGGGGGGCAGATAAAGAGCATCCTGCCGAATATCCGGTAGATCCTCCAGCTTCAAGGACCGGTATGTTTTCGCCGCTTGCTCCAATATCTATATGTATTTTACTAAATCCTGCGGCATCCACTTTTTTGTCATTGATGTCTGTGTTGGTCACTGTTATTAAAAATAGACTCGGGCACAAAGACGGAACATCTCCTTTGATAGAAACGTCATGATCAGACTTGTTAACTGTTGCGCAAACATTCAATATGCCAACTTCACCGAGATAATCATACAACGGACATATAAGTGGGAATTCATCAGGAAACGCATTGTCGTAACCTAAAGAAATGGTGCTGGCAACTATATATGCTCCTGATTTCCCATTACTCTTCAGGTATTGGTCTTTCATTTTATGAAAATAAGTATAACATTCGACCAGATGAGCATCATTGGAGGCTGAGCAAAGTAACATTTTGATGTGCTGATTCGCTCCGGTAATTCCTATTCCATTATCTCCTAGAGCGCCCACAAGACCTAAAATATTGGTTCCATGATTGTTCAACGGGTGATTGTCCCCACCATTGAAACTTACTGAGTTGTAGCCATAATAGTCATCCACATACCCATTTCCATCATCGTCCAATTTGTTGTCTGGAATTTCCTTATGGTTAACAAACAGATTCGGTTTTAATTCGGTTAGACCATAATCAAATCCATTATCAATTACTCCGATTACTAAAGTATCCCCAAGAGGACTGATCCCCCCATTCTCGTAGCACCAAACATCTTCGAAACCCATTTTTGAAAAATTCCACTGCTGACTGAACTCTGGATCATTTGGGCGGCATGTTCTTTGCGAGAGTATGTGATTACATTGGTAAGCAGAAATAGAAGAATGATTTTTTAAAAGTTGGATTTCTTGATCCTTCGTATAAGATGCAGGAAATTCTATAAGTGCTACATTGTAGTTGCCAGCCAGTTCTTTAACAAGAATGGTCTCTTTTGAACTTGATCTTAAATGGATAGAAAAGTCTTGGGGGGATGTGTATTTTACCAGATATTGGTGAGGGATAATCTGGGCGGTCAATTTAATACCTAATAGCAATAATAATATGGGGAGTAATTTTTTCATGCAGAAAGAATAAGCGCTTTGAGATTGCGAAAATACGAAAAAGAATGGGTCAATCGGCTTCCATACCATGAAAAGCACTCCCCATCTACCAATAATCCATGAATTGGTTTGAATGCAGCAATGTCGATTTCTTTAAAGGGATAAGGCTCGGATGACAATAAAATTCGATCGGGATGTAAGGACATAATTTCCTCAAGGTCTGTTATTGGGTATCTTAATTTATGTTCAAAAACATTTTGCCACCCTAATTGAGCAATCATATCATGGATAAAAGTATCAGAACCAATGCTCATATATGGCTTTTTCCAAATTAAGTAACAAACACGCAGTGGTTTATCTTGGTTTTCTTCAGTTTTCAAACGATCTATCTCAAGTTTTATTTTTTTAGTAATTGATTCTGCGTACAAACTTTTATTTGTCATCAATCCTACAGAATGGATCATTTGAATTGCATCCTCAAGATTGTGTATATCACTGACCCATACTGGAAAATGCTGCCTTAGTTTTAAAATATCTTCTCTATTGTTTTCTTCTTTATTTGCTAAAATTAAATCCGGTTTTAACCTATGAATTTTTTCAATATTGGGTGTTTTTGTTCCTCCTATTCTTGTTTTTGACATGTACCATTGCTTTGGATGAACGCAAAATTTCGTTATTCCTACAACTTCATTATCCAAACCCAGGGCAGACAATAATTCAGTTTGTGAAGGCACCAAAGAAACAATTCTTACAGGGGCATTTATTAAATCGACAAATTCACCTGTTTGATCTAAATAGGTTTTTAGCAACTACTTACGGAATTATAGTAACAAAAATTAGTGAATTCTTATAAATGTTGAGACGGTTGATGTTCCGGATTCCTAGTGGAGAGAGATCAGCTACTTCTTTCCAGTTTTGAGAACCAGGTTCAAGTTGCAAAATTCTGGAGTCATGAGCACAAATAATTCTGTTATTTTCCAATACTGCAAAGTCTTCAACATTTTTAGGCATTTCTGCTATAGTTATCAGTTTTTCTTTACTTAAACTATAAGATTTCAATAGCCATTTATCATTTAAAATTTTATGAACAAAGATGATTTCATCTGCAGAAGTTGCTTCAAAAGTACGCCCAATATTAGCGGCAAATACTCTTCTGGATAATCTGTTCTCCTCACAAATTGCCATGATGTTCTGATCATCTAGAATAAAACAAACCCACTTATTCTTTCCAAGATTCCTGTAATAACCTATTTTTCCCTGGTCTCCCAAGACTGTTCTTTTAAATTCGCCTGTATACTTATCGTATGCAACTAATTTTTGGGTAGAGTCATCTTTAGGTACATGAATACAGGTGATTTCATTATTCATCCCTGAATTAATTCTAGGTGAATAATCTGATCCGGAATTTGTAATCAAACGGGTATAATTTCCTTTTATCAAATCGAATGAGTAAATTTCAGTGCTTTCCTCCTGTTTTGTTTTAATGGTTGCCAGAAAATGATTCTCGTCAATCTGAAATGGTTGATTATTGTAACCATTGGAATTAAAACTACTTAAAAAACTAATTTTGTTGAAATGCCACTTAGAAGCGTTCAAATCATGGATATCCGCTTTATATAAATTGCATGTTGGTAACTGTGCTTCTGAAATCTGATAAAACAATAAACAGCAAAGGCAGGATTTAAAGAATAAAAAGTGGTTCATACATAAATACTTTATTGAGCACTTGCTGATCGAAAAATCCTCTTCCAATTGATTCCTTCTTTCAAACTTGCATTTTTTAAGCTGAACCAGATCAGTAATGGCTTACCAACAATATGATCTTCAGGAACGAACCCCCAGGCTCTTGAATCTTCTGAATTATGTCTGTTGTCGCCCATTGCCCAATAGTAATTTTGCTTGAAAGTATAAGTTTGAGCTTGCGAGCCATTAATGTAAATTTGATTATTCTTTACTTCAAGCATATTGTGTTCATAAACTGAAATTACCCGATCGAAAAGACTTAGATTTTCTAAACTCAAATTTACAGTTGCACCTTTTTTAGGAATCCAGACAGGACCATAGTTATCAAAATTCCAGTCTTTTCTGTCATTTGGAAATACAGAATTATCCTGGGTTGGGTAGGGCATTATTTCAATGTCAGACCCCATAGCCTTAATTTTACCCAATTGCTCCTGATCCAGGTAAAGTAATCCTGATTTTGCATTTGTATCATAAATGTTTACGCCCCATTCACCAAGTTTTTTAAGGTTAATATTCGTAGTTGTGGATTTGACAATATACAGATATTGCATATGTCTTGGGTTTTCTCCAGGTTGACCATTGATGTACAATTGTCGGTTAATAACCTGAATGCTGTCACCGGGCATCCCTACACACCTTTTTATATAATGATCTTTTTTGTCCAAAGGTCTTACTCGTAACTCAGCACCGTTTGTATCTTCATCTGCATATGGGCTATTAGATTTCTGAAAGGCAGCCCAGGATCTGGTTTTGCCCAAATAAACACTGTCGCCAACAGGCCAGTTGAAAACAAACGGGTCATTTCGCTTAATCTCAGTCAATTTAGGTAACCGGTAATATGGAAGACTTGGTTTTTTGAAGTAAGACTCTGAGCCAATCACCGGAATAGTATTATGTAGTAAAGGAATCATGGCAATGGTCATTGGCGTTCGGATTCCATAATGCACTTTGCTAACCAGTAAAAAATCGCCAACTTTTAAGGAACCCTCCATAGATGGGGTAGGGATAACATAAGCTTCAAGAATAAACATCCGTAGGAAAGCAGCAGCAAAAACTGCAAAAACAATGGATTCTACCCATTCTCTGGCTGCAGATTTATGATAGGGACTTTGCCTTTGCAATCTATCAAACTTTCCGCTGTCCTTGGATTTTTGTGCAAGATGCAATTCATTAAGATATTCTTTTTCTTTTAAATAGGCAGGTTCAATAAATTGACAAGTAGGGTCTTTGGCAATCAAGGTAAAAATTGCCGGTGGGTAAATTACAGCAACAGCGGAGTGCCAAAATTTCATTTTTCCAAATGATCTGACCAAATCTACACTCATTCCTGCCAGAATAAAAATATTGACGATTGGAAATAAAAGCCACAGTGCATGAGTTTTCTTATGTCCAATGGCGGCGCACCATTCGGCAAAATTGACTCCCGGAATCCATGCTTTTACCGCTTCAATGCCCAGTTTAGGAAATAACCAATACAAGCTCAAACATAAAAGTAAATAACTGATAATCAAGAATATAAGAGTAGACATGAATGTTTAATTTATTTAAGTGCAAAGATACTCATTTTAAAAAGGGGAGTCTAAGTATTTAGACCAAGCTTGTTTTTCTTTAGATGTAAGCATTGTTTATGTCAATTTTGCAAAGATTTCAGGCCTGGACAATGGTTTGGTTTCTCCGGGTAGTAAATTTCCAAGATTTAAATTTCCAACGGCAATACGGATAATCCTTAGCACTGGGTGACCAAGAGATGAACACATTTTTCGGATTTGCCTGTTTTTGCCTTCCTTTAACTTAATTTCCAACCATGTTGTTGGAATTTGTTTCCGGATTCTTACCGGTGGGTTTCTTTCAGGAACTTTTATGTCGCCCTGGATTACTTTTGCCTCACAGGGTAGGGTATTATAAAATTTATCTTTCAATTTAATTTTTACACCCTGTGAAATCTTTTTGATAAAATCATCATCGGCATTACCATCCACCTGAACCCAATATGTTTTAACGCATTTATTTAATGGATTTAATATTGTCGAATTGATTTTAGGATCATTTGTCAATATCAACAGTCCTTCGCTGTCTTTATCTAACCTTCCTACAGGATAGACATCACTTGGAAATGAAAATAAGGAGGAAAGCGTAATGTCTCCTTCACATTCCGGAGTAAATTGAGAAATCATCCCATAGGGTTTGTATGCAGCGAAGTAACAAAGATTTTTCACCAAAAAAGAGGATTACTTTTCAACTTTGTTTGGTGAAATTATCTCCCATTCTGCCTTTCGAATCAATTGATTAATTTCTTTAAGCTCATTATTTTGTAAATTTTTAAAACGCAAAATTTCCGCATCAATGAGGGCAGACAAATATTTACCCAATTCTTCCGCCTGATTGGTTGGAGGATAGGATGCACCGTTGTATAAAGCAATTAAATGCGCAAGTTTATTGGTTAGCTTTATAGGATAATTTATAGGATCTTGGACACTTTGCATTTTGGTTTGATACAATTCATTTTCAATTGAACTCAAAATACTGTCTATATGTGTTTTTAGCTTGAAAAATGGCTTATTCTGTTCGTTATTTTCAATCTTGGTACTGAAATCAAAAAGTTGTCTACGGACGTCACGTATATTTATTATTGTTTTGTGTGCTTCATCCACTTTATCTCTGGATAGTTTAATAAAATTATAGAGTCTGGTTACATCATTATCTTCGACTGGATAATTAAGATCTCTGATAATTGTGCATTTTGTCGAATCAGTAAATTTTTTTGATTTGAAAATTATCTTATAGTCTCCCGGTGGGGCAAGAGGGCCTTCTAATGAAGCACCCCACATAATCATCCCTTCTACAGATTTTGCAGGCTCCAACTTAAAGGGAACCAAAATGAGATTGGAGCCTGAGTTGAGTTCGATCTTATAATTTTTATCTTTATGGTATGTAGACAGATTGGTAACTAACTTATCATTAGAATTCATCAAATTTATTTCAACAGAATCTTTCACATTAAAACTGTCCAGGTAAACATATAGCATTATTTGGGACGGGTGGTTTATTCCTGAATTAGAAACCGACTTGTCCATTTTTCCACTTATTCTATAAGCCGGTTTTGGCTTTGATAAAAAATATTTTTCCTTTTCAGATTCCTTGATGTCTCTCAATGGTGTAAGATCATCGATCATCCAAAGACTTCTACCTTGGGTTGCAGCAATTAGCGAGTAATCCTTAATGAGTAAATCTGTAATTGGAACAATAGGCAAATTCATTTGAAAGTCATACCATCTTTTTCCATCATTAAAAGAAATATAGGCGCCTCTTTCTGTCCCACAATACAATAATCCTTTAGAAATAGGATCAGCTCGGATCACACGGGTAAAGTGTTCCTCGGAAATTCCTGAAATAATTTTTTTCCAATTTTTTCCATAGTCTTCCGTCTTAAATAAGTATGGCTTATAATCGCCTGATTTGTATGAAGTGGCGGCAATGTAGGCACCGCCCGCATGGAATGGATCAGCTTCAATGCAGTTAATCATACACCATTCTGGAAGTTCTGAAGGAGTAACATTTGTCCAGTTTTTTCCACCATTTTCGGTAATATGCACTAAGCCATCATCACTACCTACCCAAATTAAATCTTGTTTTATTTTAGATTCTGCAACTGCGAATATTGTACAATAATATTCTACTGACGTGTTGTCTTTTGTAATAAGGCCACCTGAAGGTTTCAATTTTTCACGATCATTTCTTGTTAAATCAGGACTAATTGTTTCCCAGCTTTGCCCTTCATTATAGCTAACATGAAGGTAATTGGATGCAGTATATAACTTTTTTGGTTTGTGTGTTGAAAACAAAATTGGAAAATTCCATTGAAATCTATATTTTAAATCTTCTGCACCATATCCAATAGGATTATCAGGCCAAACATGAATATTTCTAGAAAGCTGATTTTTGTGATCATACCTTGTCAGATAGCCGCCATAACTTCCTCCATAAACTATGTCAGGATTATCAGGATCTACTGCAATATGGCCCGATTCGCCTCCTGCAGTTGATTCCCAATCCCCTTCATCAATTCTGTTTTTTGTATTTCTATGCAAAATTCTAACTGTGCTATTGTCTTGTTGTGCAGCATAGATTCTGAATGGAAAAGAATTGTCTGTAGATACTCTATAGAATTGTGCAGTAGGTTGATTGTGTACAGAAGACCAGCTTGCCCCACCATTTAAAGAAATCTGGGCTCCACCATCATTTGCTACTATCATGTTGGAAGGATTTCCTGGATTAATCCAGATATCATGATTGTCACCGTGTTGTGTTGGGATGGTTTTAAAGGATTTTCCACCATCCGTTGATTTATGCAGTGAAACATTAAGAACATAAACTGTATTTGGATCTAATGGGTCAGCCAATAACCTGCTAAAATACCATGCCCTTTGTCTTAAGTCCCTGCTTTCATTGACTCTTTCCCATGTGTCTCCGCCATTATCAGATCTAAACAGTCCACCATTTTCATTCTCAATCATCGCATAAAGCCTTTCAGTTTGAGAAGGGCATATAGTCAGACATGATATTCCCCAAAGACCCGTTGGTAAACCCTTATTCTTACCGATTTCTTTCCATGTTTCCCCACCATCTAAACTCTTCCACATGGATGAGCCATTTCCACCACTGTTCAAACTATATGGTGTTCTTTGAACTTTCCAAGTCGTAGCATACATTATTCGAGGTAAACCAGGATCAAAAATGAGATCTATTGCACCAACAGAGTCATTTACAAAAAGTACCTTATTCCAATTTTTTCCACCATCCACAGATTTAAAAATTCCTCTTTCTTGATTTGGTTGATATAAATCCCCCATTGCTGCAAGGTAAATGAGGTTAGAGTTTTTGGGATGAATTTTTATTCTGCTAATATGCCTTGTGTATTTTAAACCGGCAAAGAACCAGGTTTTGCCTGCATCCTCAGATTTCCAAATACCTTCACCGGACGAAACATTGCCTCTAACTGTTTCTTCACCAGTGCCTGCAAACAGGATATTAGGATCCGACTCCGAGATTGCAATAGCTCCGATTGACCCACCAAAAAATGGGTCAGAGATGTTTTTCCAATTTTTACCTGAGTCCGAAGTTTTCCAAATACCGCCTCCTGTCGACCCCATTAAATAGGCATTCGGCTGATTTGGAATACCTGTTACCGCGCAAGATCTTCCTCCTCTAAATGGACCAACTAATCGCCATTCAGCTGCAGAATAGTACTTTTCATAAGGGGTCTTCTGACCATAGACGGAAGGCATAAAGTTTAAAAGCAAAGGCAATAAGTAAATAAAGCGCATGTTTTTGTTAATTTCATTACAAATGTACAAGCATATTTAATTATGCTTAATTAAATGGATGGAATTGGGTTGTTTCATGCGTAAAACATATCAAACCAATGAAATTATTTGGATTAGGGGAATTTTATGAAGGATAGAATTAATTTTGCCGTGAAATGAGTAATATTAAGATAGGTCAGATCGTGTTGCCGGAATTTCCGTTGTTGCTGGCTCCTATGGAGGATGTTAGTGATCCTCCTTTTAGGGCTTTATGCAAAACTCAAGGTTGTGACATGATGTATACTGAGTTTATTTCTGTTGAAGGGCTTATAAGGGATGCGGAAAAAAGTGTTAGAAAATTAGATATTTATGAAGAGGAGAGACCTATAGGTGTTCAAATTTTTGGAGCAGAGTATGATTCTATGATGAGGGCAGCCGAAATAGTAGAAGAAGCAAAACCTGAATTAATCGATATTAATTATGGATGCCCTGTTCAAAAAGTAGTTTGCAAATTAGCCGGAGCAGGTATTTTAAGAGATATCCCTAAGATGGTAAGACTTACTGAAGCTGTAGTAAAATCTACTCATCTTCCTGTTACAGTAAAAACAAGGCTTGGTTGGGATGAAAATTCTATATTTATCGAAGAAGTAGCAGAAAGGCTTCAGGATATTGGTATTAAAGCTCTAACAATACATGCCAGAACACGGGCCCAAATGTATAAAGGTCATTCCGATTGGAGTTGGATATCTAAGGTGAAAAATAACCCAAGAATTCATATTCCAATTTTTGGTAATGGGGACATAGATTCTCCACAAAAAGCCTTAGAATTTAAGAATAAGTATGATGTGGATGGAATCATGATTGGACGTGCAAGTATTGGCTATCCATGGATTTTCAGAGAAATAAAACACTTTTTTAAAACCGGTGAAATTCTTCCGCCTCCAGATCTGATAGAAAGGGTTGATGCAGCAGCCAATCATTTAAAAAATAGCATCCTATGGAAAGGGGAGAGGCTTGGCGTGTTGGAAATGCGAAGACACTACACAAACTATTTTAAAGGTCTTCCGGGAATTAAAGAATATAGAGCAAAATTGGTCACAGAATTGGAACCACCGATATTGTTTGAAATTCTTGAAAAAATTCAATCGGAATTTTCGGGAATACAAAGTCTTGAATTTGCGTAATGGATAATCAGTTAATTTTTAAACTGAATACAGCCGAACGAAAAATTTTAGATATAATTTCGGATTGTGGTCAACAATTAAACTATCCTGTCTTTGCTATAGGTGGTTTTGTAAGGGATCGGCTAATAGGAAGGCCTTCTAAAGATATTGATATCGTCTGCTTGGGGGATGGTATAAAGTTAGCTCAGGAAGTTGCGAGTAAATTTAGACCAATCCCAAACATCAATATTTATGAGCGATTTGGAACCGCCATGATCAGACATCATGACCTTGAAATTGAATTTGTTGGTGCCAGGAAAGAGTCTTATAGCAGCGAATCAAGAAAACCAACTGTCAGTCCGGGTACACTTCAAGATGATCAACTCAGAAGAGATTTTACCATTAATGCTATTTCTATAAGTCTGAATCAGGATAATTTTGGTGAGATTATTGATCCATTTAATGGACTCGAGGATTTGGAAAAAAAAATAATCAGAACTCCTGCGAATCCTGATATTACTTTTTCAGATGATCCTTTAAGGATGATGCGGGCTATACGATTTTCCACACAATTGGATTATGAAATAGAACCTCGTACATGGACAGGTATTTTGAATAATGCCAAGAGAATAAGAATTATTTCAAAGGAAAGAATTAGCGCTGAGCTGGAAAAAATTATCTTATGTCAGGTCCCTTCAATAGGTTTTGATAAATTGTTTAAATCTGGTTTATTAGAACTTTTTTTTCCTGAACTTTGTATGTTGCACGGTGTGGAATACCAAGATGGAAAAGGTCATAAAGACAATTTTTATCATACCTTACAAGTGCTGGATAATTTGTCCAAAAAGACAGATAAATTATGGTTAAGATGGGCTGCTATATTGCATGATATTGCTAAACCTCAGACAAAAAGGTATGATTCAGAACTTGGTTGGACATTTCATGGTCATGAAGCTTTAGGCGCTGCAATGCTGCCTAGGATATTCAAGAATTTGAGAATGCCCCTTGACCATAAGATGAAATATGTTCAGAAACTAGTTAGGTTACATCTGAGACCAATAGCACTTACCCAGGAACTCATTACTGATTCAGCTTTAAGAAGATTACTTTTCGATGCCGGTGAAGATTTGGAAGATCTTTTGATGCTTTGCGAAGCCGATATTACTTCTAAGAATTCAGATAAGGTTAAAAGATATTTAAATAATTATTCGAAGGTGCGGGAAAGGCTTTCAGAGGTTGAAGAAAAGGATAGAATTAGAGAATGGCAACCTCCGATCAGTGGAGAAGAAATAATGAAGACATTTAACCTCAAACCAGGAAAGGAAATAGGATTTATTAAGAATGCCATCAGGGAATCCATTCTGGATGGGATAATTCCTAATGCATATGAACCTGCCTTTCAATTAATGCTGGATAAGGCAAAAGAATTGGGTTTAACAAAAGCTATCTGATTATTATTTTGGATTGAGTTCGCCCACTATCATACGATTGGTTTTAGGTTCAATTCTAAAACCAAAGGATTTACCTTTATTTACAAAATTTGTTTTTGCATTACCTGCATTCCCATTATATTCAACTTGAAACGCTAAACGACTGAGTTTATCCCCATCATATTTTAACTCTGTGTACTTCAGTTCTATGCCAGAATTTTTTAATACTTTCTGCAGGGAATCTAATAAATTTTTATTCATTTTTCTTCCGAACTGCAACTCAATGATCTCGTCATTCTGAGTAAACGAGTAAGGTTTATACTCGAATGTACAAGCTATCAAGAAGCAAAGTAGTAAGAGACCCTTGAATGTCGTTTTAAACATCCTTTTGTTCAGGGTTTGCTTCATTTGGCTTAGTTTCATTGTCGATAGAGTCCTGTACTTTATCTCTTGTTGATGTATACATTTCTCCAGCTTTATCGGCTAAGTCCTTGGCTGTATTTTCTACTTTTTCGCCAATATTCTGGGCAAGATCCTTTGTTTTGTCCCAAACCTGATCTGCAACCTCAGAGGCCTTTTTATAGGTTTCAGATTCCTTTATTTCTTGAATGGTTTCAACAACTTCATCTTTTGCCTCACTCACCCATTCCTTGGCCTTTTGATAACCTTCTGAAGCCTCAGTCTTTGCCTCTTCAAATTCTTCTTTAGCCTTATCGGCAAAAGATTGTGCCATTTCATTAGCTTTTTTGAAAGTTTCAGATTCTTTAATTTCTCCGATGGTTTCTTTAATTTCTTCTTTTGCCCTCGCTGCAAGATCTTCGGCCTTATCCTTTACATTTACAGCTTGTTCTTTTGCGGTTCCAAAAAGATTTCCAAATAACTTCTTTAAAATACTCATTATCAATTGATTAGTGGTTAATTAATATTATTCATCTTTCGGTAATTCCAAGGTAGGTAATTTTGAAGATGGATTTGATTCTGAAATAGGGGATGCTCCTCCTGAGTTAGATTCTTTTTCTTGACTTTCTACCCATTTTTCCGCTTTGTCGAAGAATCCTTTGTGTTTTGTTTCCAAAGCCTCTCCAAAATCTGCTGGTTTATCAGCCAATCCATCTTGATTTAGATCAATTTTAGCTTCCTCAGCATCCATTGCCTTTGATTTTTCTATGGACTTGTCTATAAAACTTTCAACTTGCTCAAGTGTCTGATTCGCTTTTTGCTTTAATTTTTCTCGAACTTCCTTGGTATTATCATCCAGCTCATGAACTTTTTCTTTAAGTTCATTCCAAAGATAGGAACCCTGATCCGCGACTTCTTTTCCTGTTTCTTGGATAAATTCTTTTGCTTTGGTTCCCAAATCTGTATTATCTAACTCAACATCATGCTTAATTTCTTCTTTTGAATTTAGTTCAAACTTTTCATAAGTATCGGCTTTTGTATTCCTGACTGGATTTTGGCTTGGGACAAAATCCGAATCAGGTTTTTCAAACCACTTTCTAAACCAATTGACTAAACCCATTTTAACTAAATTGATTATTACAAAGTTAATACTATTGAGGGATATTTTTATTAAAAAAACACCCTAATCCTTTTCCCATAATTTATATTATGTTAAGTTGATTTGATGGTTCAAATACTCCTGACTACTTCAACCAGGCATTCCCCAATTTTGTCAGCAGATTCGAATTTACCTATTTGATGAACAGGAATATTCTCCCTTTTCAAAAATTCTTCAAAATGATTTTGATGCAGAGGATCTATCACAATCAATAATCCGCCACTGGTCTGAGGATCGGCTAAAATTTTAAACCACGAGTTGTCTTCAAGTCGGATTTTATGTCCATAAGAACTCCAATTCCGGTGGGTCCCTCCAGGTATCGCCCCTTCTTCAATATATTGCCATACACAAGGATCTAGAAAAGGCAACTTAACATAATCAATTCTGGCTTTTAAAGAGGAAGCCTCGCAAATTTCTAATAAATGTCCGCACAATCCAAACCCGGTTACGTCGGTCATAGAGTGTACAAATTTTTGATTACCTAATTTTTCGCCAACATTATTTAACTTTAGCATTGAAATTTTGGCAATATCTCGATGTTCTTCTTTAAGAATTGATTTCTTCTCTGCCGTGGTTAATATTCCTACCCCAAGTCCTTTTGTCAAATAAATTAAGTCTCCCGCTTTTGCACCGGAATTCATTTTTATGCTTTCCACTTGAATCTCACCGGATACAGCCAAGCCAAAAATTGGTTCAATGGAATCAATACTATGTCCCCCGGCCAATGGGATTCCAGCTTCAGAACAAATTGCTCTGGCGCCTTCAATAACCTTTCTTGCATATTCTATTGGTATTTTGTCAACCGGCCATGCAAGTATTGCAATAGCCATAAGGGGTTTGCCGCCCATTGCATATACATCGCTTATTGCGTTTACAGACGCTATTCGTCCAAAGTCAAATGCATCATCCACAATAGGCATAAAGAAGTCTGTAGTACTTATCATCGCTTTTCCATTTCCAAGATCAAATACAGCAGCATCATCTTTTTGATGGTAACCAACCAACAAATCAGGAAAAAAAATTTTATTTTCAGATTTTAAAATCTCATCCAAAATTGCAGGACTGATTTTACACCCACAACCAGCCCCATGACTAAATTGAGTTAGACGAAAAGTATTCATGTATATTTATTTGATTTTTGAATTGTACAAGAGAATCACAAATATTATTCACATCATCGTTCTCAATTTTTAGCTTAAATACCATGGAGGAAATTTTCTTATTCAAGCCATAATCGTAAAACTTATCATAATAATCCAGCCCAATCTTTGCAGCTTCTTCTATTTGATTATTCTGAATATGCTTGATTGCTTGATCAGTTGCCATATGGCCAAGCCTTTTTCTTATTTTTTCAAAAGAAAGAATTAAGTCCGGACCATTATTAAAATTATAAGTAGAAAGAATGTGGTTCAATCGAATGTTATAATCTACTTCTAAATGAAACAAAATACCCTTCTGAATTTGGTTCCATATTGAATTTGGTATGTAAACTTTTCCAATTGTCTTGGATTCATTTTCACACCAAATAGGTTTTTCTGAATTGTAAGTAATAAGTTTTTCAAATAAGAGATTTTCAAATTGCTCAGTACTGGGTTGTGCAGATTCATTAATCCAACCAAAGGCAGATCCTTTATGGCTGGCAAGGCTTTCTAAATCGATAACTTGTTCTGATTGATTTGAAAGGTGGGTTAAAACCTTTGATTTCATAGAACCAGTCTTTCCTCCTAAAACAAAAAACTTCCAGTCAGGTTGATCAAAAATCTTGTGTGCCAGGGTCCTGTAAGCCTTATAACCACCCATAAGCAATTTAATTTCAAATCCTGCATTGGATAGTAACCAAGCCAAACTTGAGCTTCTTTTTCCACCTCTCCAGCAATGCATTAAAAAAGTTCCATTTACATTAAGATCCTCAGCTCTCAAAACAAAATTGGACAATCTGGGGCCTACCATCTCTAACCCAGTCATTAAGGCCAATCTGGCACCACTTTTCTTATACGTAGTACCTATTATACTTCGTTCTTCATCTGAAAATAATGGAAAATTTATGGCATCAGGAATATGACCACAGTTGTATTCAGATGGTGATCTGACATCTAAAACCGGATGACTCTTTTTAAGTGATACAAAATTCTCTGCATTTATTAGTTCAATCGACATCTGTTTTTATTCAAAAACCAAGGCCTGCCCCACCCATTTTATGAGTAAATTCCTCAAGGGTCATTTCTTTATAACCAGATGTGGGAACTTCAAAAATACTTGAATTTACATTTTTGTCTATTTCTTTAGCGGTAACTAATATTTTCATTGTTGCCATATCTAAGGTGTATTCCAGCGGAAATCCACCAAAACTAATTTCATCGGCTTCTTTGATGATGCTGTGCGGGCTGTTAATTTGGTCCGTTATGTAACATGTAATTAAGACTTTTTGTCCATTGTTCTCAATGGCTGCTGTAGCTTTATAGCAGTCATAACCTTGTATTTTTTTACGATCTTTCTTATCCAATGTTACCTTTGGGCTTAATTTTGGACTGTCTGAATCTTTTCTTTTAGAATCCTGAATCTTTTGATCGTCTAGTTTAATTTTAAACTTCTGACCCATCATTTCCTGCAACATGATGCTTTTATTCATCTGCTTATCATAAAACATCTTTGTAACAACCATTCCACCCATCATACTCATATCTACTCTTTGCTTCCATTCAGTAAAATAAACATCCATTATAGAATTTCCCATTAAGGCGGCCATTTGCTTCATTTCCTCCTGGCCATCAGCATTAAGAGACATTTCGTATTTAATATGTGCAGTTTGTATAGGTTGAGCTAACCCTGTGAATGAAAACGAAATAGCGCAAATAAACCAACTGAGAAAATTTAAATTATTCATATTTTGTTTTTATAATGTTTAATAACGATTTGTATATTGTTTAAGTATAAAATAATGGTTTTATATGCCCCAATTATCTCGATATTTATAAACCAATTTTGCCAGATTCAAAGTATCAGGCAACGCACGGTGACGCTGTCCTTCAAATTCTAATCCATTCTTTTGCAAAACTTTTTCTAAACTCATAAGTTTCTTTAAATCTTTGTTTTTGTGATATTGGGACTTTATATCAATATAAGGAATTAGCCAATCAGTTTCAATATTATGTAGTTGGCAGTCAGTTAAAATCATTTTATAATCCGCACTCCCCCATGCACAAAATCCATAATTTTCATCTGGAATTTCTGCCCAATCGAAAAAACGATCTAAAACTTCAGGAAAGGTCTTTGCTTTATTGATTTCAGACTGATCAATCTGGGTCAAATTCTTACAGTAAGGGGATAAAAATTTATGAATATTTGGTTTTACAAGACTGGTAAAAGTGGATTCAATCTCCCCATAATGGTTCATAATACACGCTCCAATTTCTATAATTTCCTGTTGATATAAATGACTAACATGTGATTCCCAACATGTTGCTTCCAAGTCAAAAATTAAAAACTTCATTCAAAAAGCAGGACTAAATTTGAAGATTAATATTTTCCCATTGAATTAAGTCCTCAATTTCAAGATTAGCCAATTTGTTGGAATAAAACAACAATGCCAAATAATCTTCACTTACCAACCTGGCATGCTCATCTCTCTTTAAAGGCCTTTTGCTATGATAAACACCCAATTCATTAATGCCTTTGTCAATTAAAAGATCTATGTCCACCTGAATTTCTTCTGATTTTATTAGTCTCCCCTGTTCAGATAAGTCATTTAGTATTCGTTTTATTTCAATGCATAATTGCCTGAATCCAATTTCAGGAAAACACATTTCCTCTTCAGGCAACTGAACCAAATTATAAATATCCTGACCTGGATTTAGCTTGGATAGTAGTCTAAATGCCGCAAAGGCAACCAGATGAGAAGGTAGTATATAATTATATTTTTTATATTGCTCAATTATCTTCTCAGACAATTCCTTTGTGTAAATACTTTCCCGTTGAGTGTCCCAAACTAATTTACCATTACGTAGAAAATAATCCCTTTGATTAATTATAGTTCCGGTTTGTGAAATGCTATCTCCTGAAACATTTACTGAATTGCCAAAGACATCCATGGGACTACCAAGTGTCATGTATACTTTAGATGATTTTTTTACAAACCTGTAAAGGAAAGTAATATATTGCCATAAGGAAAAAGAGGGTTCTCTTGTTGTGAATTTTTCTTGCCCCGTAGTCTTTAAGTGTTGTATGATAAGAGACCTAGCTTCAAGAACACTTTCATAGGAAAGTATAGCCGGTACCAAAATAATCTTCCTTTCGTTTTCTTGTTGAATTAAATTTCGCTGAGCCAATAACAATGAATTTAATAATCCAAGTTTTAAGCGGCTTTCCACTTCTCCTGACCGGGATCTTGTGCCACCTGGAAAAAAGATGGAGTGAACCCCCTCCATGGCAATGAGTTTTGAATAGGAACTAAGGGTTTGTAAATAAATTTGATTCTTTTTCCTACGGTCAACTTTATAAGCCCCTAGCCTATTCATAAAAAATGCAAAAAATTCTGAATCGAATAAATTTAATCCCGCACCATAAGAAAAAGCTGGCAAACCTGCCATTGCATCGACCATATACCCGACTAAAATAGAGTCTAGGTTGCTAGAATGAGTTGGCACTAAAATTATGGTGTGATCTAAACATAATTTCCTTACAGATTCCACTTCACCTTTAAGAATCATGGCTTCGGTAAGTCTTTTCTTCTTGCTACTTTGTGAAGAAAAAATGTTCCATCCGATTGGAAAAAACATACAAGTAAAAAACATCGTCAGCGCCTTTCTGGCAAAATAAAAGGTATTTACATTAAAGTGTCCGGAAATCTCTTCAGTATACCTTTTGATTAAACGAAATACAGATTCCCTTGTACGTTCATAGGTATTTCCTTCAGAATGATTATCATTGTATTCCTTTTGCAACTTTCTGAAAAATTGCATTTCGTTAGGAGGATCAGCTTTCCATGGATTTGATTTTATTCTCTGTTTTTCCTGATAAATTGTTTTGGCCAGGATCTGATCTAACTCTTCTTTTGAAAGGTTGTCAAAATGATTCAATACATCATTTTCAACAACATGTACAAATTCTTTTCTTTTCTGACTTAATTTATATACTGGCCAATCTGAAATTTCCTTAAGAATATGTGGATATTGTTGATCCATTTACCCAATTTTTA
Source organism: Candidatus Vicinibacter proximus (assembly GCA_016713905.1). Taxonomy (NCBI): domain Bacteria; kingdom Pseudomonadati; phylum Bacteroidota; class Saprospiria; order Saprospirales; family Saprospiraceae; genus Candidatus Vicinibacter; species Candidatus Vicinibacter proximus. The sequence goes on along the minus strand of JADJOE010000003.1, from coordinate 889,852 downwards.
AATTTTTCAAAAAATTATAATAATCAAAATTATTAAAACTAAATAAATTATTCCAATTGCTCACTTAAAGCTACGATTTTATCTAGTTCCAATAGAATTTCCTCTTTGCCTATTCGCTTTTCAACACTGGAAAGAATTCTTGGCGGAAGCACTTCCCATTTTTCTAATAGTTTATTTTCCCATGTCTCAATATTTTTCTTTAGTTCTAGTTTCTTACATCGATCTGATTTTGTAAAAATGATACAAAATGGAGTTTGTTCATCACCAAAAAAATTGATTTTTTCTAAATCGTTTTTTTGAATTGGAATAGAAATATCCACTAATAAAAAAACACAAACTAAATCTTTTCTTTCTTTTATGTAATGCTTGATTTGACCATCCCATTTTTCCTTCACGGACTTAGCAACTCTGGCAAAACCAAAACCGGGTAAATCAACAAAGGTCAACTCCTGATTGATTTGATATAAATTAAAACTTATTGTTTTTCCAGGTGTCGAGGAAGTTCGAGCTAAATCCTTACGGTCACAAAGATAATTGATCATAGAACTTTTTCCTACATTAGACCTGCCCCAAAAACAAAATTCAGGCTTATCAAAAATTGGTATTTTGGAGAATTTTGGAAATGATCCAAGAAACTGGACGTCTCTAATCTTCATTTAAAGTTAAGTTTATCTTAATGAAAGGTAAGGTATAAAAACTTGTGGTTCAATTGCGTTATTTTTGTAAAAATATAATTGTATGAAAAAATTGTTTTTTGCACTTATTCCCTTCTTATTTATTGAAAATCAATTAGATGCGCAATTTAATTTTGGATTAATAGGAGGAATTTCTAGTGTTGATATTAAACCCTCAACTTTAAATATTACAGACAAAAACAAGCTGGATTCTTTTTCTCTTGCTTTTGACAATGCTGACTATGGATTTCATTTTGGCGGCTTCGTCAGGATTTCCATTCAATCTTTTTATATCCAACCTGAATTGGTTTTCAATTCCAACAGAACAACTTTTAAGTACAAAAAATTCAAATCTGCACAATTCTATGATACATTATTTCTTAAAGAGCGTTACCAGTATCTTGATATTCCTTTGATGTTGGGATTAAAATTAGGGATTCTTAGGTTTAATGCAGGGCCTGTAGCGCATATTTTTATAAATAATAAATCAGAGCTTACTGATCTTAATGGTTATGAATCGAAATTTCAAACAGCAACTTTTGGGTATCAGATGGGAATTGGTTTCGATCTAAGTAAAATAATGTTTGATCTTAGGTATGAGGGAAACTTTACAAAATTTGGAGAGCATATTAATTTTAATGGAACTAAATATGCCTTTGACAAAGGCCCTTCAAGACTTATTGCAACACTGGGGCTCAAATTCTAATTATTTGATATTCTTGGATCAAAAAATCCATATAGAATATCTGTAATAATGTTTACAAATACAAAAATGATAACTGTTATTATGCAGCAACCTATAACCACAGGAATGTCAAATTGGTTAATCGCGGTTATTGTAAGCATTCCTAGCCCTTTATAATTAAAAACATATTCCACAAAAAATGCACCTGTAAGTAAGGATGCAAACCAGGAACTAATGGTAGTAAGGATAGGATTTATTGAATTGGGCAAGATGTGTTTGGTAAAGTACCCCCATTGGGATAGACCTTTAGCTCTGGCAGTTCTAACGTAATCTGATTCCATAACATCCAATATAGAAGCTCGTGACATTTGGCATATCATTGATATTGGCCTTATTCCTAAAGCAAGCGTTGGCAATATGAGGTTTTTAAGATGCAATCCAACTTCACCAAAATCATTGAATTCCCATAAACTGCCCTGGATGGATAGCCCCGTTAATGGTCCAAGAAAAAATGCAAAAATAACTGCACAAAGTATTGCTGATATATAACTAGGAATTGCATATAAAAAAGTACAAATTGCCAAAATTATCTTGTCTGCTAATTTTTGATTTTGTAATGCACACCACCAACCAAGAGATAGACCAAAAATTATAGCAATAAACATTGAGGTAAAAGCTAAGATTATAGTGCCTGGTAATGCCTCTGTAACTAAGTCCCAAACATCTTTTCCATTTGTATAAGATTTCCTGAAATACGGATATTTGACTATAAGTCGGTGAGAATATGATTTGTGGATGATCTTATATTCATAGTCCTCCAATCTGTTATCATTTAATGAAACCCACTGAATTGGACTTAAATCTTCAAAGTAGTGAAAGACCTGTAGACCAATACCTTTGTCTAGAAAATATTTCTTTTTAAAAGTATGGACGGTTTCTTCATCTGATCGTTGACCAAAACTCATTCTGGCTGGATCTACCGGGGCGAAATATACAATAACGCAAACCAACGATGAGACTGATAAAACAGCTAAAATTCCTAGTATTATTCGCTTTATGATATAAAAAAACATAAAATCAGCTACTGGTACTAAAAATCATTATTTAATGTAATGATATTAATAATTGGGCTAAATTAGACATTATTTGGACAAAATCGTTTCCAATTCGATGTTTGATATTTGAATTTTTTTTTTTTAAATTTTGGTATTAGCATAAATCGTATAATTTTGTAAACTTTAATTCTAGATTTTGGAACAATACAGCTCATCCCAAAAATTAATCTCTCCAGATGTTTTAACTCAATTCAGAAAGTTGGATCTCAATTATTGGATGCATCCTGAAAAATTTATTGAATTTGTTAATCAACCTCCATCTTTTAAAAACATTCCAAATCAGATAAGTCAGAAAATTTTAAATTATACCAACAGAGATAATTGGTGTCAAATACTTAAAAAGCAATATTCTAAAATCGATCGATCTGATCCTATACATGCACAAATAAATAAATTCCAAAGTGAGAGTACCTTCGCTGTAACATGTGCTCATCAGCCGTGTCTGTTGGGAGGGCCTTTGTATTGGTGGATTAAGATAGCACATACCATTAAAATTGCCAGAGAGTTAAATATTCAATATCCTCAATATCATTTCATTCCTGTCTATTACTCCGGAAATGAAGATCATGATTTTGATGAAATTAATCATCTTTGGATCTTTAATAAGAAGTTAGCTTGGAACACTTTGCAAACAGGTCCTGTAGGCAGAATGAGTTTGGATGGAATGAATGAATTGTTTGAAGAAATTCTATCCTTTTTTACCAATGACGAAGAGGCAAAAAAGCTAATATGTTCGATTCAGGCTTTGAAGGAAGAGGCTGAGTGTTATGAGGGATTTATGATGCATTTTGTACATTTTCTTTTTGGCTCTTATGGGCTTGTTTACTTTAATCCCGATCAAGTAGAGGCAAAAAAAATATTGATCCCGATTTTGTCAAAAGAGCTTACAGAACATATGGTATTGGAGCATACTTCAAGTAAAATTAAAGGCTTAGAATCATTAACCTACCCTATTCAGGCTAATCCCAGGGATATAAACATATTTTATTTAGCACCACAGTACAGAAGTAGAATAGTTTTAGAAAATAAAATATTTTCTACAATTGATAAAAAGTATAATTGGACAAGTCAGGAAATATTGGAAGAGTTAAATAGTAATCCTGAAAATTTCAGTCCTAATGTATTAATTCGGCCATTATTTCAAGAAACCCTATTACCAAATTTAATGTTCATTGGTGGAGGTGCTGAGATAGCATATTGGTTGCAGCTTAAAGATATATTCGCCTATTGTACAATCACTTTTCCAATGCTAAAAAGAAGGGCTTCGGTAGTTTTAATTGGTGAAAATGCACAAAATAAAATTGCTAATCTCGGGTTAAATAACTTTGACTTTCTAGAGCCTATTTCTCAAATAGAAGAAAAATTGATCAAACTGAAATCAAACTTTCCCCAGGAACTCGAATTAATTGGAAATGAAATATCCCTGGGATATGAAAAATTGATTCAACTTTCAAAAAATATAATTAAGGGCGATAATACAGGCTTATTGGCTGAAATAAAAAAAATGGAAAACATCCTGGATAAACTTTTACATAAATTGCAAAAGGATGAAAAGTTGAAATTCGAAACTGATCTAACCAAAGTGCAAAAAATAAAAGAATCACTTTTTCCTGATAATAACCTTCAAGAAAGAAAGGAATCAGGATTTCAATATTTTATGCAATATGGTTGGTCATTTATTGATGAGTTAATTGAAAAGCTTCCTGGTGACAATGACTCACTTGTAGTGCTTTTAGAGAAATAGCTGCTATTAATTAGTGAATAAAACGTCAATAATGTATATTATAATGTTCTTCTGCAATAATTTTGTATCCATACTTGTGTTATTGTATGGATTCTAAAATTAAAACAGATATCTTGATTATTGGTGCTGGCCCTTGTGGCTTATTTACTGTATTTGAAGCGGGACTACTCAATTTGAAATGTCATTTGGTAGACTCACTGGGAGGTCCAGGCGGCCAGCTGAATGAAATATACCCTAAAAAACCAATTTATGATATTCCTGGTTATCCCGAAATACTTGCATCAGATTTGGTTAATAATTTAATAAAACAAATTGAACCTTTCAAACCTAATTTTACTTTTGGAGAAACAGCTACTTTAATTAAGAAACTTGAAAATCATAGTTTCGAAGTTACAACTAATAAAGGGACAGTTTTAGAGGCTCCTGTTGTTGCTATTGCAGGTGGTTTGGGTAGTTTTGAACCACGCAAACCAAACATCGACAAAATTGAGGACTTTGAAGATAGAGGTATAGACTACATAATCAGAGATCCGGAAAAGTATAGAAATAAGCGTTTGGTTATCTCTGGTGGTGGGGATTCTGCATTAGATTGGGCTCTTTATCTGGTAAATGTTGCCGCTTCTGTTACTTTGGTTCATAGACGAACAGAATTTAGAGGTGCACCTGAGTCTGTTCAAAAATTATTGGCCTATGTGCATGAAAACAAGATTCAATTATTGACAGAGTCTGAAGTGTTTGAATTGGATGGAGAAAATAAACTGGAAAGGGTCGTAATCAAAACCCCAACGTCTGATATGCTTACTCTAAGCTGTGATTATTTTATTCCTCTTTTTGGTCTGACTCCTAAATTAGGTCCCATTGCAGAGTGGGGATTAAATCTGGATAAGAATGCAATTGTAGTAAATACAACTGATTTTGGAACAAATATCGACGGAATTTTTGCCATAGGAGACGTCAATACTTATCCTGGAAAACTAAAGCTGATTCTATGTGGTTTTCATGAGGCTGCCTTAATGGTGCAATCTGCTTTTAAAATCGTAAACGGAGGGAAAAAGCCCAGTTTTAAATATACAACTGTCACGGGAATAAATCGGTTTGAATAATTTATTATATAGATGGAAGAATTAGAGATTATTATAGTTGACAGAGAAAATTTAGAACATGCATTAAATATTCCAACAAAAAGTGGTTTGAATTTAATGGAATTATGTAAAGCCGCTGACCTGCCAGTGGATGGGACATGTGGTGGAATGGCTTTGTGTGGATCATGTCATGTGTTAATACTTTCAAACCATACATTACCACTAATGAATGATGAAGAAGCTTTAATGCTGGATCAACTTCCTTTATCTACTAATAACAGCCGTTTAGCTTGTCAGATTAAATTAAATGATGAAACCAATCATCTAAAAGTAAAGCTTGCACCACTTTAAACTATGAAAGGGGTACATTCAAAAGCTTATCTGGCTTTAATTCTAACTTGTCTAATCTGGGGAACAACTTATCTCGTAAATAAATTGGGGGTAACAAGGATTCCGCCTTTTTTTTTTACCTCTGTAAGACAGATCGTTTCAGGTACGATAATTTTAGTTTATATTTTTTTGATTAAGAGAGCACCATTGCCATCAAAAAAATACATTTTATTTCAAGTCTTGCTTGCATTCCTATTAATTACATTAGGTAATGGAATAGGTACTTATGGCTTAAGCTATATTGATAGCGGAATTTCAGCTATCCTGGCTTCGCTTTCACCAATCATTATTGCATTGCTCACCATTTATTTTAGACCATCTGATCAATTGAGTTCATTAGGTTGGTTTGGTATTTTTCTTGGTTTTGTTGGACTAATCTTTATTTGTTTTGATAAATTTTCATGGCCGATTGGTCAGAACACGACAGCTATAGGATTTATCCTAACCATTGTATCAGTCGGTGCCTGGGGTGTAGGATCTGTAATTAGCAAAACTAAAACTTATCCCTACTCCCCTCTTATGGCCGCAGGTTTCCAAATGTTTTTTGGTGGATTACCAATGGCGTTTTTATGTGTTTCCTTTGAGGAACTTTCGAATTTTTCCTTAACCAAGGAGATGTTTTATATTTGGTTATACTTGATCGTTATGGGTTCGCTGGTGGCATACAGTTGTTATATCTATGCGCTCAGACATTTACCAGCTACAGTAGTCAGTATTCAAAGTTATATCAATCCAATAATTGCCATGTTTCTTGGGTACTTTATTTTGAACGAACCATTCACCTACAGAATTATATATGGAGCGATATTTACACTTTTTGGAGTTTTTATTTTAAATTATTCAGAGTATCGAAAGCATAAAGCTTAAAAATTAACTCATCAATTGTATTTTTTTAAGTATTTCTGTTAGTATCCGGGATTTTATTTCTTCAGCAATCTTAGGGTTTACTTGATTTAACTTGAACTGAATTTTATATCTAAAATCATCTTTATTAATCGCAGTAATTTTCAATTTTTCTGAATTTGGATCAAGATAATTTTTATAATCAACAAAAGTTTTATCCATTGTCCTCTTTAACTCGTCTAAAGTAACGTCATTATCTGTAGGTATTGAAAATTCAACATTATATTTTCGAATTTCCTTTTGAGTATAATTTACAATATCTGAAAAATATGCTTTTGAATTAGGGATATATATAATGTCATCATCTTCATTATGCAAAATGATCTTATATATATTAATATCCATTACCCGACCCTTATAATCGCCTATTCGTACATAATCTCCTAATGCAATATCCTTTGAAAAAGAAAGTAAAATGCCGGTCAAAATATCACTTACCAAATCTTTGGATATTATCGCTATAGCTGCAGCCACTATGGATAAAGCTGTTAAAAATTTAGAAAATTCAATACCAAAGAAACCAACTATCATTACGATAATAGCCAAGGTTGTCAAAAGGTAATATATATTCTGGAGACCTACAATAACATTGTCCGAGTACTTATGCCCCAATTTTTTTCTTTTTCTATAAACAAATTGGTTAAATCTGACAATTAGATTAATAGATAACCAAAAGAGAAGAAATTGATGCATAGATTTAATTACTGGGGAGTAAAATAAATCAGGCAACCTAAATGCATCATAGACACCTTCCTTCGAAACCAATAAAAGGAATAGTAAAAATATTTTAAAAATAAACTTTACAATTTCCATCTTAAGTAATGATTATAAAAAATTCCAATAAACAAATAGAAGTTTGAAGCTGGTATTATAAATTATTTTTTCTTTTTGAACGGGTTCCATTCCTGAACCTTGTCCTTAATTTGTTCCACCTCTTTTTGTCCGCCTTCCTTTAATATTTTATCAGCCTCTTTCCCTAATTTTTCATTTAAAACATCTTTGCCTTTATTGAGCAAATTAGAATCCACATATTTTTCGGCTTCTTTTGCTGCTTTTTCCAATATTTTTTTCTTCTCTTCCTCTGTTTTCTTAGAAATTGCAACCCTTATACTATCTTCTATTCTTTTTGTCTCCTTTATAACTTTTTGCTTTTCCTTTTCTAACTCAGACTCAGCTTTTCGCATTAAAGAGTCCTTTGCCTTGTCTACGGCATCATTCATGGTATTTTTTGCTTCATCTTCTAGGCTTTTACCATCTGTGCCCAATAGTTTAAAATTAATCTTTGGATCTAATAGTTTTCCACTAAAATTTACTAAGACGTTCACGTTTTTTCCTATATCAAGGTTATAGCCTGTCTTTGAAGCTAGATTTTTAAGAAATGATATTCCTGTTTCAGCAGCAGAGCCTATAGAATTGTTCTGAAATTTTGATCTCGGAATTTTAAATGTAAAATCATAATCCATAGGTCCACTAATTTTGTGAGAACCAGAGAAAATCATTTCTACATCATTTACTTTTTTAGTGGCTGGCTTTAAATAAACTGATCCGTTTTCTATATTAAACCAGTTTTTTGTATTTTGGAGACTCACACTTTTTAATTCTTTTATATTTAGTCTCTCCGCTACTTGTTCCAATGGTTTATATCCTTTAATGACTCCGTCAAGGGTTTCAATTATCCCATTTACATTCAATGAAGCGAAATCCGGCATCATGTCTTTATTCATATTTCCAGAAAAAACTATGGATGAATTAAAACTCCCTTCAATAAATTTTGCTATTGGTGCCAGAATTTTAAAACTAACTATGGATTCGTAAGCCTTAGAGAATTTCAATTTAGTCATGTCGTATTTCATGTCAAAATGTGGTTTTTGTGGGTTTGAAGTATTGTAAATTCCATTCAAAACCATATTGCCTCCAAGCGTTGATGTCTGAAAATTATGAATCTGCATTTCATTATCCAATATTTCTATTAATCCCTTAGCCTTATCCAGTTGCCATTTATCGTACACCAATGTGCCAATATCAAACAATAAATCTAAATCCATATTTTCTGGAACTACAAACGGCTCAGATGTAGGTTCGCCATTTGATACTGAATTTCCTTGCGGAGCTTCATCACCCATAAATGAAACTAAATCAAATCTATTTCCATTAATTTGTAGAGATCCTTTCAATGTCTTGTTTTGCATGGCATATGCCATAGGTGATTCCAAAACGCCTGTAACACTCATTGGGTTATTGTTAACTGAAATTTTTAATGAATGCAAAACTATCCTATCGCGTTTAAGTTCGCCGTCTAAATAGGCATTTTCAATTTTGTAAGAATCATAAACTATTTTATTATAGGTTCCAATAAATGATATTTCTAATTTGTGAATTAAATCAAGAACAAAAGATGAGGTGTCAGGAATCGCATAGATATTATTTTTCTGATCACCTATAGGGGCATTTTCTTCCATCCATTCATTGACATCTAAGTATTTTCCGTTAAAGCTAATCTTTCCTGTGCTGTAGCCTTTATCAATTATGAGTGCAAATGGATTTGTCAGTATACCATTTAATTCTATATCACTTTTGCCAAATAAAATCTTACTTTGTTTAATTACACAAGAACTATTATCAAATTGCAATTCCATATTTGGGATACCAATACTTGGCATGGATGGGTCTTTATAGATCAGTGAATTTATCTTAAGAAATCCTGCCACCTTCATTTTATCATAAGTTGCTTGATCAATCATTTGTTTGTCTAAATCAAAATTAAAATCACAGTCTAACTTGCCACTTAATTGGACTTGTTCATCTAAGGGCATGAACTTCTTATAATCATCCAATGAAAATACTCCTTTTATTTCACCCAAAAAGTGTGTATTTCCCATTAGTTGATCTAGGAACAGAAAACCATGAATTGGATTTTTATTTAATTCAAAGTTGAAAGGATTGATCTTAATATATGCCTTATCCATATCCGGTCCCCTATTGGATGTTGTTAAATCCATGTTTACTTTTTCTAAAGAAACTGACATCCCTGGGTATTGAATTCCACCGTTGATAACTTTTATCATAAAATCCCAATCCGGGAAGACATTTTGCTTGGTATTAAGTATTCCTGCTATTTTTCCTTTTAAATTAAAATGTCCGGTGGATTGTAGGTCTTTGAAATCTCCCTTATACGCATTTGGAATAAGTGAAAATAACTCTTTGAATTCTGTCCCTGGGCTTTCTATACTTAAATTTAAACTATTTGAACCATCAACATTTAATTTTAAGTTTCCATTTATGAGGACTTTTAAAGCATTTATGGAAAAATCACCCTTTTGGATTGAATATATGGAACTGTCCTGATCAATTTCTAAGTCCAATTCTGAAAGAATTTTACAATTTCTGAGCAAAGTCAAGTTTGAAGAAATATAAGATAGAGCTTCGATATTTGTTTTGGTTTTTAAGCTTACCAGATTGTTTTTAAAATTTCCACTTCCAGCATGATTAAAATTTTTAGCTTCTACACTTATTCTATTCAGTCTATCGTCTAAAACTATTTCACCCGACTTTATTTCGTAATGATCTAAAATTAGTCTTAATGGACTTTCATTTTGTTTTTCAACATTTGGGTCTGATTTTAGTAAATTGAAATTGGCAGTTGAGTCAGGGAAGGAAATTAAATTAATCTCGGGTTTAATTAAATAAAATGCTTTTATGGTTAAAACTTCACTTTTAGAAATAACATTCCAAAAATCAAAATCCAGATCCAATTTTTCAGATCTAAATAACATCGTTGTATCCTGATGTTCATAAGATAGTATTACAGGGTTTTCAATACTAAGGCTTAATCTGGGAAAGTGCTTTAAAATTGAAAGTGAAATATCCGCAAAATCAAAATTTCCATTAATCTCCTGGTTTATACCTTGTTTCAATTTTTCCTTAATTTCCTTTTTATACAAGACGGGAACTAGAATTGTCAATAGGATTATCACCAAAACAAAAATACCTATCAATCTTAAAAACCACTTTAGTTTACTGTTCATACGGATACTTTAAAAAAATTAACGGCCTAGGAAATAAAAAATTGAAGGACGATACAAATTTTAACCCCAAATGAATGATTTTAGTTTAATTTGCATGGTGAAAATACTTGAAATTCAGGATCTAAGTGTTTCTTTTTATTCAGGAAAAATATGGCAACAGGCCATAAAGGAAATTAATTTTAGTGTTTTTGAGGGTGAATCACTCGGAATTGTGGGCGAATCAGGAAGTGGCAAATCTGTTACTTCATTAAGTATTATGAAATTATTGGGTTCCCGGGCAAAATACGATTCTGGCAAAATTTTTTTTCAGGAAGATGAAGGGAAAGTTGTAGACCTTATAAAGCTAGAAGAAAACGATATAAGACTTTACAGGGGCAGAAAAATTGCCATGATTTTTCAGGAGCCAATGTCTGCATTGAATCCTTTATTAACTTGTGGATTTCAGGTAAAGGAAGCTCTCGCTGCCCATAAAATAGGGCCTAAATCAGAATATCGTTCTAAAGTTGAATATTGGTTTCGTAAGGTAGGGTTAAAAGATGTTGAAAGGGTGTACGACGCATATCCCCATCAGTTAAGTGGCGGGCAACTTCAGCGAGTTTTGATTGCTATTGCTTTGTGCTGTGAACCGAAGGTCATTATTGCTGATGAGCCGACTACTGCACTTGATGTAACTATCCAGAAAAAAATACTGGAATTACTTGAGGAGATTCGCAAGGAAATGAATTTAACACTTATTTTTATTTCTCATGATCTTGGGGTTATACGTAATGTTTGCGATCGGGTAATAGTGATGCAAAATGGTCAAATCATAGAGTCAAATACCACACAAAAAATTTTCTTGGAAGCTACTCATCCATATACAAAGGGATTGATAAATTGCAAACCTCCTTTGGATTGTAAACTAAGACATTTACCAACCGTTCAGGATTTTCTCGAAGGGAGCGAAAAGAACAAATGGTATAATGATACAATGATCATTTCTAGTTTAGAACAAAATCGAAAAGCGGAAGATTTTAACCAATGTAAGCCAATTTTAGAAATTAACGAACTTGGCATATCCTATCCGTTACAAAGAAATATTTTTGGCAAGGTTACTCAAAAATTTACAGCCGTAAAAAATGTTAGTTTTACAATCAGGCCAGGAGAATCTGTTGGACTTGTAGGCGAGTCAGGAAGTGGCAAATCAAGCATTGGAAAAGCGATTTTAAATTTGATTCAGATTGAAGCCGGGCAAATTAAATATGAAGGAATTGACTGTACAAGTTATAGTGAAAGGGAATGGAAAGCTTTAAGAAAGGAAATGCAAATTATTTTTCAAGATCCATTTTCATCCTTAAATCCTAGAAAAAAAATTGGTGATGCAATTGTTGAACCGATGAAAGTACATAGACTTTTTAATAACGCTAAAGAAAGAAAAGATGCTGCCATTGAACTATTGATGGAAGTTGGACTTAGGCCTGAGCATTTTGACAGATATCCATTTCAGTTTTCGGGTGGCCAAAGACAGAGAATTTGCATCGCAAGATCTTTAGCTTTAAAACCAAAATTTATCATATTTGACGAATCTGTTTCCGCATTGGATGTTTCTATTCAAGCTCAGGTTTTAAACCTTTTAACTCAACTCAAAGAGAAATTTAAATTAAGCTATCTTTTTATTACACATGATTTTTCAGTAGTAAATTTTATAGCTGACCGTATAATGGTAATGAAAAATGGGGAAATTGTTGAAGAAGGTTTGCCATTTCAAATTTTAAATCATCCCACAACAGATTATACGAAGCATCTTATCGAATCCATACCTAGGTAATAAAATCACTGCTTAAGCATTATTTCTTTTGCTAAACTCCTGATATTCAGGCCTCCAAAGTTTCCAGACCCTAGAAATAAAATAACTTCAGCAAGTCTTGAGGAATCTAAAATTTGTTCTTTCAGTCTATTTGAATTTTTTAAGACTAATATATCTGTCCTACCAAATGCCGAACATATAAAATTAGGATCCAATTCTGGCATTCGTTTTATTTCTAGTGCTTTTTCATCATAATACACAATTACAAAATCGACCGGGTCTAAGGTGCCCAAATATTGAGGAATAAAATCCTTATTCAAGCTGCTATATGTATGCAACTCTAAGACAACCAGCGCTTTATTATTTTTAAATTTTTCTCTAATGGCTTCTAAAGTTGCTTTTACCTTAGAAGGAGCATGGGCGAAATCCTGGTAAATCCATCTGTTTTCATTTGCTTCAAGTAGTTCTAACCTCCTGGAAGCTCCATTAAAATTACCGATTGCCTCTGAACTGATCCCTTCAGGAATACCTAATAATTGACTTGCCAATAAAATGGACTGGATATTTTGAAGATTGTGCTTACCAAAAACATTTAATTTGTGACATGCTTTTTCTCCAATAAGAAAGGTATCCAGTTCTTTTTGAACATAGGGTGCTTCACTATAGGGAATGCAATTAAGATGGGTGCCAAACTTCATAACTAACCTGGACAATTCAATGTCCTTACTGAAGTAAATCAAATGCCCACCCTCAGGAATCGACAAAATAAAATCTGAGAATGCTTTTTTGTATGAATCATAAGTAGGAAATACATTGTAGTGATCCCATGCAATTCCTGTTATTATGGCAATTTGAGGCTTGTAATGTAGAAATTTAGGTTGATTGTCCAGACATGAACTGAGATATTCATCTCCCTCAATTATGGCTAGATTAGCATCTGAAAAGGAAACCATTTCGTTAAAACCTTCCAATTGAGCTCCTACCAAATAGTCAAATTTTCTACCCAAACTTTTCAGCACATGCATTAACATAGATGTCGTGGTAGTTTTGCCATGGCTACCAGCAATTACCAATCTTTGCTTATCCTTATATTGATTATATACATATTCTGGAAATGAAAACAATTTTATACCTAATTCAAGCGCTTTTTGAATTTCTGGGTTGTCATTTTTGGCATGCATTCCCAAAATGACCAGGTCCAAACTCGAGTCTATTTTCTCTGGAAACCAACCTTCCCTGGGGGGTAAAATTCCAACACTTGATAACCTGGACTTAGCTGGTTCATAAATCTGGTCGTCAGATCCGCTAATCAAATAACCTGCCTGGTGTAATGCGAGTGCCAAATTATGCATAACGCTCCCTCCAATAGCTATTAGGTGTATCTTCTGGTTCATATTACAAAATTTTATAATTCGACCCAAACTTAGAATAATTTAATATAATAATGTAACTTTGCGCAGCGTTTTATTGACATCAGTTTTTCAATATTAAACTTACTGCCATGAAATTCAAAAGAAATCCATCAACCTACCCTGTTGTAATCGTTTTATTACTTATTTCTATGACATCTTGTAATCGAGGATATGGTTGTCCTTATGATTTTAGTCTGGATAGTTTTATTGTAAATATTGCCGATACAGCATTAAAGTTGGTTTCAATTCTCTTTTAAATAAATCTTTCAAGATATTATCAGACCAGTTCCGTTATTGGGACTGGTCTTTTTTATGGATAAACCTGTCATTTTTAATTCAGCAGATGGTTCAGATAGTTTGATCCATCCTTTTTGGAACTCCAGTTATCATTCGAAATACGGGGCCATTTCCGAAAGCCTTAAAGTCTATATTGAATATGGGCTTATGTACAAAAGCAATAATCAAAAGAACTTGAAAATCTTTGAATTAGGCTTTGGAACAGGGCTTAATGTCTATTTATCTCTTTTATTTGCCAACCAATTTAATTTATCGGTTAATTTTCATTCAATCGAGAATATGCCACTCTTAGAAGAAACTTGGGGTATGCTTAATTATCCACAAGTTCCAACTCCATTTGGTTCATCTATTGAGTATTTTAAAGCGATTCACCAAACTCCCTGGGATATTGAAAGCGTAATTTCGGAAAATTTTAAGCTCACTAAATTCTATATGAACTGGGATCGCTATGTCTCAGATGCCGCATTCGATATAATTTACTTTGATGCATTTGGCCCTGAAGTTCAGCCCTCCTTATGGTCTTTTGAAAGTATGGAAAAACTATACAAAATATTGAATTCAGGTGGGGTATTACTTACTTTTTGCGCAAAGGGGCAATTCAAAAGAAATTTGAAATCTATAGGATTTACGGTTGAGTCCCTTCCGGGCCCTGCTGGAAAAAGAGAGGTGACACGGGCTATAAAATTGTAAGATGATAAGCAATTTTATACATTTCCTCTTCCGTCTGAAACAGATTCACAATTTTTAATATATTTGACTCAAATTCAATGTACTTATGAGTCAAGATAAATATTTAGGTGTCGGATCAAGGGTTAAGCATCCGGCGTTTGGAGATGGTGTTGTGATTGAATCGGATATAGCTGCATATAGAGTTTGTTTTATGCAGTTCGGAATCAAATTGGTTGGGAAAGATTATAATTCCTGGGAAATTATAGATAAAATCGAACCCGAAGAAGCTGTATCCTTCAATGAAGCTGAAAAATCACTGGTAAAGATTTTAAGGGCCTGGTCAGACATATCAGAAGTTGTTCCTTTAAATGATAAATGGAAAAATGGAATAATGATTCTAAGATCTGAAGACAGCTCCATTAAAGAAAAGGAAATACCAATTGAGGCCTTTTTTCATAAAATTATAATGACCCGTGATAGATTAAGGGTTATGGAACAAAGAATAAATGCCAGTAAACTTACGGATGAAGAAAAGGTTAATTTACAGCAATATATTACCCGAATTTACGGTAGCCTCACAACATTTAATATACTATTTAAATATAAGGAACATCATTTTGTAGGCGAAAAATCATCTGAATAGAAATTAAAGCCAAAGTATGCATGAGCATTTTCTTGTACCAATGTTTTCTTTTATCTGGTGGTTTGGAATAATTGGAGCATTTGCTTTTTATTTTAGCCTGGCTAAACTAGGGCTTTATTTTCGCAAGAAGGGAACAGAAAGATTATATAAAAATGTATTATTTGGCGTATTTGCTATCAGGGAGGTTTTAATTCATGGATATTATATTTATACTGGTGTTTTTAGTTTAAAAGATTCGCTACCCTTACACTTGTGTAATATATCCTACATCATGTCCTTAATTTGTTTATTTAAATTTGTTCCAATCTTGTACGAATTTGTACTTCTATTAGGTATGGTTGGTGCTTCCATGAGTTTTATTACCCCGGAAATGACCCATGGTTATCATCCCTTTTTAGCCTTTGATTACTATCTAAGCCATGGACTAATCATCTTTATGCCAATGTATTATTTTTTTGTGGACAAAATACGTCCTAGAGAAGGATCCTGGCTTAAGGTATTCATTTTGGGAAATATAATTCTGGGAACTGTAGGACTTATAAATTACTACCTTGGTTCTAACTATATATTTTTATGTGATCCACCCAAGGTTGACAACCCTTTAGTTACTGGTGGGTTTCCATATCATATTTATGGATTTGAGATTATTGGATCAATTTTTATAGGGAGTTTATACTATTTATTCAGTAGACTCAAATTCAATTTGCTAATAAATAAATAAACAAATTAATTTGCTCACCAACATTTCATCCATCGACGGAAGGTATTTTGAAAAAACAAGAAGTCTTGAGCCCTTTTTTTCAGAACATGCATTATTTAAGTATAGAGTTAAGGTAGAGATTCTCTATTTTATTCAACTGATAAAAACCGGTGTTCTAAATATTAACTTAGATAAAGTTTTAGAACAAAAGTTAAACTTTGTATATCAAAATTACACCGTTGAGGATTCTAAAAAAATTAAAGAATTTGAAAAAACGACGAAGCATGATATAAAAGCTGTTGAATATTTTGTGAAAGAAAAACTACAGGTACTCGGACTTGATAAGTTTGTTGAGTTTGTACATTTTGGCTTAACTTCTCAGGATATCAACAACACAGCTTTTCCTTTACTGTTAAAAGATGCAAGCGAAGCTGTTGTTATTCCATTTGTTGAATCTTTAATAAATGACTTAATTAAACTTATTGAACAAATCGGGCACTTACCAATGCTTGCCAGAACACATGGACAACCTGCTAGTCCAACAACATTAGGGAAGGAAATCAGCGTATTTGTAGAAAGGTTGGAAGCGCAATTAAAAGGGTTTAAAAAATTAAATTTCAGTGGAAAATTTGGTGGCGCAACCGGCAATCTCAATGCACATAAAGTTGCTTTTCCAAATATAAACTGGCCTGAATGGTGTAATGTTTTTCTAAATGAAAAATTGGGAATTTTAAGACAACAAACTACTACCCAAATAGCACATTATGATGAGATAGCAGAATGGTGCCATGTATTGATCCGAATAAATACAGTGTTGTTGGATTTTTGTAAAGACATTTGGACTTACATTTCAATGGATTATTTCAAACAAAAAATTATAAAAGGAGAAATTGGTTCATCTGCAATGCCTCACAAAGTTAATCCTATTGATTTTGAAAATGCGGAAGGGAATCTTTCTTTTGCAAATGCTATGTTGAGTTTTTTAGCAGAAAAGTTGCCAATATCCAGATTGCAAAGAGATTTAACGGATAGCACAGTATTGAGAAATGTGGGCACTCCTGTCGGCCATATGTTAATTTCATTCCAGTCCATTGCCCAAGGATTAAGCAAATTAGAGGTAAATCGCACAAAAGTTCTTGAAGAATTAAATTCTCATTGGATAGTTCTTGCTGAAGCAATTCAGACTGTATTGAGACGCGAAGGTTATGATCAACCTTATGAAAAATTAAAAGAGCTTACAAGAGGAAAAACATCCATAAGCCAGGAAGACTTAATTATTTTTATTGATAATCTGGATGTAAAGGATAGTTTAAAATTGGAATTAAAATCCATTACCCCGACCAGTTACATCGGTTATGCACAGTGATTTAAATTAAATTTAATTTAACCTGTCACTGTTCCTTGCCATTAATGAATAAAAATAAATAAGCAGCGCCAATTGCGCCAAGAATTTCGCCAACCCAATAAATCCAAATATTTCCGAATCCCGAAATATTGCTGATGCCAAAACCTAATGAAATTGCAGGGTTTAATGCGGCTCCTGAAATTTTGCCGAAAATTAATTGACAAGAGATATAAACAAAACCTATAGCAATTCCATAAAATGAATTGCCAATAGTAGCCCTTGAAGTGGCAACATTTAAAACTACAAAACAATACAAAAAGGTACCTAATAATTCCACTGTAATAGCTTGCCCGGCGACATTAGTAAGATCCATACCTGCCCCACCCTTTTGTAACAAAAACACAGAAGCTACTAAAGATGCAAACGCAGCTCCTGCAAATTGGACTAAAATGTATCCAGGTAACTCAATAGAACTGATTTTTCCTCGTAGAAAAACTGCCAAACTGACTGCAGGATTAAAATGTCCACCAGAAACATGTCCACCAGAGTAAACCAATGCCATCAACATACCACCTACAGCTAATGGGGTCAGATTGTTTTGGGTAGGTATTAAACATAAAGAAAAACTCAACATGAGAAAAAATGAACCTATAAATTCTACCAATAGTTTTTTCATCTTGGCTATTTTTGTTTGACTTTTAAACTTAAAAGTACGAATTTAGTATATAATGCATGAATCTCAGGAAGTATACATTGATTATTGTTTAGATATATCACTTAGGGCGCATTTTATGGTGTCTCCTAATCCTAGAGTCGGCGCATTGATCGTTCATAATGGAATGGTAATAAGTGAAGGCTGGCACAGAGAGTTTGGAGGGTCCCATGCTGAGGCAGTTGCCATACATAATTTACCATCTAAATACAAACCCCTCTTAAAGGAATCAACGTTATATGTCAGCCTGGAACCCTGTAATCACCATGGTAAAACTAAACCATGCACGGATCTCATCATTCATTCTGGCATACCACACGTGGTAATTGCAGCGTTGGACCCAAATCCAATAATGTCTGGAAAAAGTATCCAAATTTTGGCAAATGCCGGTATTAAAGTTGAAGGCCCCATAGCCCAACAAAAATGGGAAGCTGTCAACCGATCTTTTTGTCAAAATATTGTAAGAAAACGGCCATACATAATTTTAAAATGGGCGCAAAGTCTAGATGGTTTTGTTGCGGATTTGGCAGGAGGAACTAAGATCTCTAATAAATATACCGATATATTAGTTCATAAATGGAGGTATGAATCGGATGCTATCTTAATTGGGAGACGCACTTTGGAGATAGATAACCCAAGTCTAAACAATCGTTTATGGATCGGAAGAAATCCTAAAAAAATAGTTATTGGTCAAATGAAAAACTACAACTTATCCAATAATAAAATTTCTTCTAATCCCCCATCTCCCATTATTCTTGACTCAACCATCCCTATTGAAAAGTCTATGACGGAATTATTTCTTAAAGAAAACATCGGAACTTTACTTGTCGAGGGAGGTAGCCTAGTTCATAAAAGCCTAATAGATGCAAATCTTTGGGATGAAGCTAGGATAATTACAAATTCAATTCTTGAACTTAAAGAAGGCTTAGCTGCTCCAGTCGTAAAGGGGTATTGTAATTCAAAATTTACATTAAAAAATGATTCCATATGTATTTTAACCAATAATAATGCTGTTTAAGTTAAATATAATTTAAAATAGGCTTTTCCTACCCCTCTTGACTTGAACAAATACTATTATCATTGTTAATTTGTAGTTTGATTTAAAAGTCTATGACCACATGAATTGTCTTGGAATCAAAATATTAGGATCTGGATTAATGACGATATTCTTTTTCCTGGGAATGGCCACCCTCTTATATGGCCAATCCAGTCAAATTAACTGGATTACCTGGGAACAAATGGAAATCCAAATGAAAAGTCAGAAGAAAAAAGTTGTTGTGGATGTCTATACCAATTGGTGCACCTGGTGTAAACGAATGGAGTCTACTACTTTTAGGGACCCCAATGTTGTTAAAGCAATAAACAAGAATTATTACGCTGTAAAGTTTAATGCGGAACAACGGGAAGACATAAATTTTAAGGATAGAGTTTTTAAATATGTTTCAAAAGGAAGTCGTGGTTATCATGAATTGGCAGCTGAGATAACTCAGGGCCAATTATCCTATCCAACAATTGTTTTTATGGATGAGAATTTAAACACTATACAGCCTTTAGCTGGTTACCTGGATGCCCCAACCTTCGAAATGATCAGTAATTACTTTGGAGGAAACTATAATAAAAATACCCCTTTCAGAACTTTTCAGGAAAATTATAAGATGATTAAAGATCATTAAATTCGTTTTTTAAAAACTAATCCTCTCTATAAGTATAAGGCTCAGACTCACAATTTAATTTAGGGAATCCGAAAAAGAATTAAAATTTAGAAGTCAACTATTTAAGCTTAAAGAAAGTATTTGAAGAACACGATGTGGTTGACCCGGATAGTTAAATCTTGGATACTTTCCGGTTCTTTCTATACAAATAAATCATGGTGCCAACTATCAAATATGGTAACC
This sequence comes from Candidatus Vicinibacter proximus, assembly GCA_016713905.1. Classification (NCBI taxonomy): domain Bacteria; kingdom Pseudomonadati; phylum Bacteroidota; class Saprospiria; order Saprospirales; family Saprospiraceae; genus Candidatus Vicinibacter; species Candidatus Vicinibacter proximus. Next base: position 869,775 of record JADJOE010000003.1, on the reverse strand, counting down.
CTAATAAATAGAGAATTCCAGTATTTAAGCCTTGCCCAGCGGCTCCTCCACTTTTAAGATTACTTTCGGCTGCCATTTTACACATTGGGCATTGGCTGATTACAGGATGATTTACAATCAGTATAAATAGAGCCAGGAAAACTATGCCTTTAGTCATATTAAATTACATTTCATTTGTAACAAGGATATAACATAAGATAACAAAGCGGGCCTGTTATACATACATACAACCAAATGGGAAAAATCCAACGAGCCATTTTTTTATGGGCCTCATCTTGTCTTGTATACCCTCTTACAAAGGTAAATAAAACAAATGGGAAACTGATGGCAGCTAGTATGACATGGCTAATTAATAAAAAAAAATAAACATACCTAATTACTCCCTCTTTGCAATACATTGTTTCAGGTGTAGTAATGTGGTATAGAACATAACATAAAAGAAAAATAAACGAAGTCAACATTGCTGATGTCATTATTTTTTGATGCTGAACAATCCTTCTATTTTTAATATGCCAATAAGCAATGATCAATAATATGGCACTAAAAACATTTAGAGATGAATAAAGTGGTGGAAGAAAACCAAAATCGAACGAAGTTTCAAGATGAATTCTCCTCATGAGAACTACTACCAACAACACACAAACACTCAAAATAGATGCTCCCAAATTGAGGGTTCTTATTTGTTTCTGATTATTCAAAATTAATTTTTTAAACTTAGAAAAACAGGTAAATGCCTTACTAAAGATCTAACATCTGATTCAACCGTCAGGTTGTAATAATTTCTTACTTTACTGTTCTCATCTAAAAGTACGACACACGGTTTATTTTGGTACTTTTCGGGAATAACAAAGATACTGTTCGCAAAAGGATAAACATGGTCTTGCGCCATAAATGTGTTTATCCAATTTTTATTAGATGATGGCCAATGGAGTTTTTGACTTATTTCAGACATTTTTTCTCCAAAAAATAAACCCGAAATAGTAAACACATTCAATTCAAAATCTATTGATGTTTGCTTATAAAGACTCTCAATAATCTCTGCACTTTTCTTTCTGGTCTCATCGGCACCTAAAATGGCAATCAACCAACGTTTTCCAAATAACGAATCTGAGTAATAAACTTTATCAGTGTCGGTAACACTTTGAAAACTGGATATAGTTTCTTTTGGCAGAAGCAAGGCCATTGCTTCCTTTCTCATTTGGGTCCCTTTATTTAGAAAATACCAAGCAAATAAAGGCATCCCAACAAGAATGACCAGAACCAGAAGAATCTTAAACCAGCGGGGCATTGCCAGTAACTAATGGCTTTCTGGCAAAGAATGTGAAGTAGTGTCAGAATTTATTGTATCTACACCAGCTTTGGCTTGTATTTGTTGATGATTTGCATTGTGTTCATCCTCTTTAGCTTCTTTACCTTGTGTATGTCCAATATTCGATTGTAGGCTTGAGATAGGCCTGTCATTTGTTTTTGCACGCCAATTTAACCAAGTGGTTCCTTCTGAAAAGAAAGCAATCATTGCCCAAATTAATAGCATTGTTGGTAATAAAACACTTCGGACTAATCCAGGTACTTCATATCTCATGTGCATAAATTCGTAGACTATGAAATAAGCTTTATACAGACTAAATCCAATCATTAATAAATACATTAACCACACGGGTAGATGAAATCCATGTATAACATAACCCTTTCCGATTAAGGCAATGAATACCTCAATAAGCGTAATTACACCTAACAGTATTAAACCTTTAAAAACAACTTTTTTTCCTTCCTCGTAACTTAAATGTCCCATGATAATAACCCGATAATTAGAGTAAATAAAATACTAAAAATACAAATACCCAAACAAGGTCTACAAAATGCCAGTAAAGTCCTATTTTTTCAACCATTTCGTACCCATTATTTCTTTTTGCGTAAAGTCCACTTGCTACATTAAGCATAATAATCAATAAGAATACAACTCCACTGAAAACGTGAAATCCATGAAATCCAGTAATACAAAAAAACAATGCTCCAAAAGCTTTAGGTCCAAGAGTTTGCTCTTTTATCTCACCAGACTCAGTTTTAAACTTTAGTGGCTTAAAATGACCATCATGTGAATGGATCAAATAGGATTGTCCTTTTTTAAAACTATCACCTTCTTTGATGTCGTGTCCATCGCCCTCCAGGTAAGTACCATTTTCGGTGTGTGTGCCAAATGGATTTTGCTTTACGGACATATTTTCACCTTTGATTAAAGTAGTCCATTCCCAAGCCTGACAACCCAGAAAAGTAAGACCCCCTAAAATGGTTAGGAACATCCAGAAAACTACTCCTTTTCTATTTTCTCTATGTCCCTCTTGTACCGCCCTTACCATCGTAACTGAACTAACAATCAAAACAAAAGTCATGATGGTTACAAATACCAGCGGCATGTGATGTATTCCACCTGGAAGGGATGAAAATACAAAATCCGGTACAGGCCACGTGGGCATACTAAATCGTAATGTACCATAAGCAATCAGAAATGCAGAAAAAGTAAAGGCATCTGACAGCAAAAAGTACCACATCATTAATTTTCCATAGCTGGCTTTAAAAGGTTCATTAGCTCCTGACCAGGTTGAACCGGATGAAGCAGTGTGCGCGTCTATTGAATGATCTGTAGCCATTTAATTAGAATTCCTTGTTATTGTAAGATTAAAAATACCAATAAATATATCCAAAGTATACCGACAAAATGCCAGTATTGCCTTAATAAATCCAACTTAAGAATCTTCATTGAGTCCGGTGCAAATGGACGAGTAAAATGTATTAAAACACTGATGAGAAAAGCAGCTAATCCTCCAATCACATGTAATGCATGAATTCCTGATATAACATATAAAAAGGAAACCGACACATTGAGATCAATAAAGAGCCCTTGCCCAACCATTGCTTTCCAAGCTAAAACCTGCAATACAATAAAACTTATACCAAGGAGAAATCCAATGGATAAATTTCTCTGGAAACCTGTTACTACATTTTTTTTGTATGACCTGTAGGCCATTTCAAGAAATATAGAGGAAAAAACTATTGCAATGGTACTGTAAAAGAAAAGTACAGGAAGTTTAAATTCGTACCAGTTCCCAACAGGTTTTCTTACCAAATAAGCACTTGTAAAAGCCCCAAACAACATACATATAGATGCCATAGCAATCCACAAACCGAATCTGAGCGCCTGAGCTCTGTTTGGTGGCAATTCTTTCTCGATCATTTGTATTATTGGCATGTTAACTCATATAATTGTTAAGAATAAACACAATTAATACAACTGGTAAATAAATTATGGAAACAAACATCAATTGTCGTGCTGAATTGCGATCATTTTTTTTGAAGAGCTGAAAACCAAAAAATGAATAAATAAAAATGGTAATGACCAGAATAAGAAAATAGGAAATGCTTAAAGTACTGTTGTATAAAGCAGGCAATAAGAATAAAATGCTAAGCAGTGCATAGAAAGCAGAATATAGCCCAAAAGCAGGATCAGGTGATCCATTATTATCTTTTATCAATTTAAAACCAGCTTGAGTGTAGTCTTTATGCCCTAACCAGGCTATTGACCAAAAATGCGGAAATTGCCATAAATATTGAATTCCAAACAAACATAAAGCCTCATTAGTTAACCCATTCTGTGCGGCCACACCTGCGATCAATGCCGGTAATGCACCTGGAATAGCCCCTACCGGAACGGCTAAGGTTGAATAACGTTTTAAAGGTGTATATACAAACGCGTACAAAACCAATGAAAGCATACCTAGCGTAGCTGCCAGAGAATTAATAACAAATAGGAACAAAGCGCCAAATGTGGCAAATAAACCAGCTAATAAAACCGCAAATGAAATAGTCATTCTACCATCTGCTAGCGGTCGGTTCATTGTACGAATCATCAATTTATCAAAATCTCTTTCTAAAACCTGATTGATAGCATTGGCTGAAAAAGTTATGAACATTCCTCCCAAACCCAATAAGATAAAATTTAACCAATCGAATTGCTCCCGAGCAAAAATGATGTAACCAGCCAAACTTGAAAACACAACCATTAGGCTAAGTTTAAATTTAACCAGTAAGCCAAGATCCGCAAATACATGCTTCAATTGGAGGGTATATGTTTGAAAAGATCTCAATGGATTGAAAAATTAATTTAAATTAATGACTACTTTGTTCTTCTCCTTCCCGAAGAGGAATATGTTGTTGTGTAAATTCAATACCATCTTTACCATAATCATATGCCCATCTTTGAACAGTTGGGATTTTACCAGGCCAATTACCATGGCCAGCTTCGATTGGTGTAGTCCATTCAAGTGAATTCGATCCCCATGGATTTTGAGATTCAACTTTCTTCCCTTTATACATACTCCAAAAGAAATTAACTACAAACATAATCTGTGCAAAAAAAGTAATTATAGCGGCTATGGTGATAAATTTATTCATGTCATCAAAACCGGAGAATGCTTCAAAACTATCAAACCTGTAATATCTTCTAGGTACCCCAGCCATTCCTATAAAGTGCATTGGGCCAAAGACCGCATACGCTCCTACTGTAGTTATCCAAAAATGAACTTTTCCTAATGTCTCATTCATAAACCTTCCAAACATTTTTGGAAACCAATTGTAAACACCTGCGAACATTCCATAAAATGCGGCAACACCCATGACTATATGAAAATGCGCGACTACAAAGTATGTATCATGCTGCTGAATGTCAATTGCAGAGTTTCCTAGAAATATTCCAGTTAAACCGCCGGAGATAAACATGGAAACAAATCCAATACAAAATAACATAGGTGTATTTAACCGAATATTTCCACCATATAAAGTACTTATCCAGTTAAAAACTTTTACGGCTGATGGAACTGCTATGATCAATGTAAAAACAACAAAGAAATTAGAAATGAAAGGGTTAACACCAGACATAAACATATGATGTGCCCAAACAATAAATGAAAGGAATGCGATTGCCAGTATAGAATATACCATTGCCCGATACCCAAAAATGGGTTTCCGTGCATGTACGGACATAACTTCTGAAACAATTCCCATAGCAGGAAGAATAATAATATAAACTTCCGGATGGCCTAAAAACCAAAAAATATGTTGGTATAAAATGGGACTACCACCTATTCTGTCCAAGGCTGCGCCATTAATAAAAATATCAGAAATGTAAAAACTAGTTCCTAAGCTTCGATCAAAAATCAAGAGCAAGAATCCAGAGAAAAGTACAGGAAATGAGAGAAGTCCAAGAATGGCTGTAACTAAAAATGCCCAAATAGTTAATGGCATTCTCCATAAGCTCATCCCTTTAGTTCGTAAGTTCAAAACTGTTGTGATGTAATTCATTCCCCCAAGAAGTACAGAAACTACAAACAAGGCCAAGGAAACTAACCAAAGTGTCATACCAGCCCCTGAACCAATAGAAGCTTGAGGCAATGCACTTAATGGAGGGTATGCTGTCCATCCACCTGAAAATGGCCCGGTACTAAGAAACAATGAATACAATAAAACAGCTCCGGAAAGAAAGAAAAACCAGTATGACAACATATTAAGAAAAGGAGATGCCATATCTCGGGCGCCGATTTGCAATGGAATTAATAAGTTACTGAAAGTACCACTTAAACCCGCCGTTAATACAAAAAATACAATGATAGTACCATGCATCGTAACCAAGGCATAATAGAACTCTGATTCCAATGTACCAACTCCAGCTTCATTTATGGTTATCCATTGTCCCAGAATAGGTTTTAACCATGCAAGGCTTGCGTCAGGAAACCCCAACTGTAGACGAAAAATTATGGACATGGCAGCGCCAACGACCGCCCAAAACATTCCAGTTATCAAGAATTGTCTAGCGATGATTTTGTGATCCATGCTAAATATATACTTAGAGATAAAACTGAATTGGTATTTATCTCCTTCGTGATGTTCATGGAAATGGTCGTCGTAACCTTGTGTTTCAATTAAAACATCGGTTTCTTTACCATTATGGTGACTACCTGACATAATCCTTTATTTTATTATTAAAATGATAAAATTTTAAATTCAATTCTCCTATTCTTATATCTTCCTTCTTCGGTATCGTTACTTTCAACTGGTTTATTCATTCCGAAACCGGTTACAGTTATTCTTGAAGATTCAATTTGCTTTCCAACTAAATAATTTCTAACAGACTCTGCTCTTTTTTTAGATAATTCAAGATTAGTACCTGCATCACCGACATTATCTGTATGCCCACTAATTTCAACTTTTAGTTTTGGATATTTATTAAAAGCATCTTCCATAACTTTAAGAGCAGGTTCAGAATCACCAGTCAATTCCGCAGAACCAGTTGCAAAATAAATATTGTCCAACCGCAATAATCTGTCTGCTTGATTAGTATTAGAAGTATCCAAAGCTTTAGTTAAGGCAGTCTCAAATTCTTTGGCTTTCATCTGAAGCTCAATTCCTATAGGTTTGCCTTTGAAAGGATCTTCATCCGTATTTCGTACACTGCTTAAATAGAAAGATTTCTGCGCAGAATTCCATTTTTCAAATTCCTCAGGAGATACAACCTTAACCAATCTTCTCATGCTGTAATGACCTTTACCGCATAATTCTGCACAAGCAAGTTCATAATTAAACGTTTTCCATTTTGGTGGGCTGTTAGGATCCGTTGGGTCAGACGGAACATTATACTCCGGATATTTTCTAAGTTCCTGACGGTATTCTTCTGTGGTTTTTATTGGCGTAAAAATAAAATAGGTTGGTATCCCGGGTACAGCATCCATTTTTACTCTAAAGTGAGGCAAATAGAAATTATGTAAAACATCTCGACCAATTATTCTAACTCTAACCTTTTTACCTTTAGGTAAAACCAGTTCGTCAGAATTGAAATCATCTAAATTCCTTTCATCATGCCAATCCTGACCTAAATCATTCTTACCTGCTTTAATTAATCTAAAGTCCTTTACTCCCAATTTTCCATCTTGCCCAGGGTAGCGAAGGTTCCATGCAAATTGCCATGCTGTAGCTTCTATTTCAATATAGTCTTCTCCCTCAGAAATATCGGCCATGATATCATTCCAGGCGACCAATCCTTTGACTACCAAAATAACCATTACAAAAGCAGGTATTGCCGTCCAAATCATTTCAAGACGGTTGTCATGAGGTAAGAATAAAGTTTTCCTTCCAGGAGAATATCTGAATTTATAGGCAAACCAAAACAATGCTATATGGCAAATAATAAAAACTATGATTGTAAAAAAAGCAGTAACGTTAAACATTGAGTCAATCTTTGACCCATGCTGAGATGCAGCAGTATGCGGCCCATAACCAAGCATTACATTTGCATAATGCAAAGAGCCCCAGATGAAAGCACCAAAGAGAAGCACACAAAAGGCCAAAAGCCATTTTGCATGTGTATTTGCTTCACTGACTTTTACAGCCTCCTCCCCTTTTAACTGGTCACTAATTTCATTTATTTTGGCCAATTGCACCAAAACCACCGCAAGGAGTATAACAGATAAAATTATGATTAAACTCGTCATTTTTCGTGTTTTTCAATTATACGTGATGATGTAAACTCTCTTGTAAAAATGGGTCCTTTTTTGGCGTTAAGGCTGCTTTAGATAGAAAATGTAAAGTAGTAGCAAAAAACAAAGCCAAAAAACCCAACATCAAACCCAATTCAGGTAAACCGGGTAAGGTATCACCTGCCTTGAAGCCTGACACTTCATGTCCTCCATGGGCTGCATTCTGAGCTGAATGATCAACAGCGGCATTTGCTGCATGACCAGCTAATTCATGTGCTGTATGAAGTACACCAGGTTTAACCATTTGGAAAAGGTCAATCCAGTGTCCAAAAAACACAATAATAGCTACTAAAATTAGTGTGCCATACTTGCGTTTAGTATCGTTACGGATTAAAATTAAAAAAGGCAAAACGAAATTCATTATCAAATTTCCATAAAACAGAACCGGATATTCCTGGATCCTTGTTTGAAAGTAAACTGTCTCTTCCCCAATATTTCCATACCAAATGAGCATGTATTGGGAAAACCATAAATAAGTCCAAAAAACAGAAAATGCAAAAAGGAATTTTCCTAAATCATGGAAATGCTCGGAATTCACATTGTGGTAGTACCCCCTACTTTTAAGATAAATCAACAATAAGATGGTTAAAGCAATCATGCTCACAAAGCAACTTGCGCCAGTGTACCATGCAAACATAGTACTATACCAGTGTGGGTCGACAGACATTAACCATAACCAAATGGCTGCAGCACTTGAAAATCCCGCTATAGGAAGAAATAATGCAGCGTAAAATTTCATGGACTTATAATGCTCCCATTTGTTATCTCCGTGATCATCTTCTGCAATGGTCAAACCTCGCATTTTTCGAGCAAAGAACAACCAGGTGGCAAGTATACCGAGACCAACAAAAGTGTAAAAGTTTTTATTAAGAAATCCTGATTTACCTTTTATTATTTCATCATTTGCTGCTGTTTCAGGGTCGGCCCAATGATACAAATGGTGCCATCCAAAATAAACACCCAAAGCAATTACGCCCATCAATACTAATCCAATGATGAGAAATTGAGACATTCCGTCCCAAACTCTTCTAAAAACAACATTCCAGCCTGCATAAGCAGTAACAGAAATACAAATAAAAAATATGGCCATCAAGGAAATGAGTGTAAAAAACACCCCATTATGAAGTAAATTAGTCCAAAGCCTGGTATGAAATTCATCATCATTCAGAAAAATAACAATAAGAGATATCACTCCTATTGCTCCCAAAATACCAAGTATGGTTTTATCTTTTGATGGTAATTGAATTGAGCTCATTTTTTCTCTTGTTTTTCTTTGAAAGTACTTCAATTATTTTTTAGGAGCAGTTGAAGCTGTATTAGCAACAGCAGCAGACACCTTTTTGGCATCTGCAATTGCCTGAGATCCTGTAAACGAATTTTCTGACTCCGAATATTTCAAATTCTTTGATGCAGCTTGGAGAGATCTGATATAATGGATAACATCCCATCGCTCTTCGTAAGAAAGTTTATCAGAATATCCTCCCATAACATTTAAACCATACATTATAGCATGATAATACCTACCCTCATTAGAAGCAATGAATTCATCTTTAAGAAAATTTGCGGGTTGGGCCGGATATACTCCGCCATCATCTCTAACTAAGTAACCTGCACCATCACCTTTAGCACCATGGCAGATACCACAATAAATATCATAATTTAATTTACCCTTTTCTAATCCCGATTTCGTAATATTAAAAGGATTATTTGTAATTTCTTTACTTGCCCTTATTCTGTCCTCTGGAGTATCCTTATAATAGTAATTTACATGTCCGTTTTTAGGCGTACTAATGGCATTATTGGTCAAAGTACCCTTCATCGTGGATTTGAACTCAGACATTGAACTTGAATCAGTATTGCCATAGCCACTGTAACCTCTTGCTATAGTTCCCGCAACTGGTTCTTTTGGCTTACTGTAATTGTGGTAAGTTTCTTTTGAATCCCAAGTGTGATAATAATAATAGTTATCAACATTTGCTTCATAAGCAACAGAATGCGCCATATCAGGCATGTATTCATGCCCTGATTTGTTTCCTTCGGCAGGTGAACAAGAATAAACAAACAGAGTAACTATTATAGATATACTGAGGTATAGTAATTTCTTCATCTTAAATCATTTTGCTGTTTACTTCATCCGCACCTGTCTCATTAAAAAATGACTTGGCCTCTAATTCAGAAACATCTGCGCAATTAAAGGCGAGGCAAAATTTATCATCAGTTGTTCTTAAATCCAATTGAGGATTACTTACACCCGGCCAAAGACCACATATTGTGTAAAATGTAATGGTCATTCCCCAAGCTGCAAACAATACTGTTAACTCAAAAGTAATGGGAATAAAGGATGGTACCGGCCAATAAGGTTTACCACCAAAAATGATGGGCCAATCGCGGGTAAAAATCCAACTCATTCCCAAAAATGCAGTTAAAGTACCTAATGCACCATAAACAAATCCAGCCTGATGAAGCCTTGATTCGCTTAAGCCCATTGCCTGATCTAAACCATGCACCGGAAATGGTGTATAAACATCCATTATCTCTAAGTGTTTGCTTCTGGCATTTCTTACAGCCCTTAGCAAATCTTCTTCATCGCTGTAGATTCCGTAGACTACTTCTTTATTATATTGCCTCATATCAATAAGTTCAGAACTTTTTAAAATTAATGATCATGGTGTTTAGTTGATTCCAAAGAATGTGAAGTTCCATGGTGCGCTTTATCCCCAATATATTGATCTCCACCTACTTTTAAAATATGTTTTACTTCAGCAATAGCCACAACCGGTGCAACTCTCGTGAAAATCATATAAAAAGTAAAAAACAAACCAATTGTGCCTATGAATATGCCAATTTCTACCCACGTAGGAGTATAATAACTCCATGAGGATGGCAGATAATCTCTTGCCAATGTGGTTGCTATAATTACAAATCTTTCAAACCACATACCGATATTTACAAATATGGACATGAAGAACGTGACAAAAATTGAACGTCTGAATTTTTTGACCCAAAATATCTGAGGGGAAATAACATTGCAGGCCATCATTCCAAAATAAGACCACCAGTATACTCCCATTGCCCGGTTGAAGAATGCAAATTGCTCATAAACATATCCAGAATACCATGCAATAAACAACTCTGTTAAATAGGCTACTCCAACAATGGTTCCTGTAACGAGAATTACCTTATTCATGGATTCTATATGCTCAAGGGTAATATATTCCTCTAATTTTAAAATTTTCCTAGTAATTACCATAAGCGTTTGAACCATTGCAAACCCAGAGAATATAGCTCCAGCAACAAAATATGGCGGAAAAATAGTTGTATGCCATCCAGGAATAACAGAAGTAGCAAAGTCAAAACTTACTATAGTGTGCACAGAAAGCACTAAAGGAGTAGAAAGTCCTGCCAATACTAGAGATAAGGATTCCCATCTTTGCCAGTGCTTTGCCGATCCTGTCCATCCAAATGATAGGAAATTGTAAACTTTTTTACGAAATCCCGTTGCTCTGTTTCTGACCGTTGCGAAATCGGGAACTAATCCGGTATACCAGAACAACAATGAAACTGAGAAGTAGGTGGATATTGCAAAAACGTCCCAAAGTAGAGGGGAGTTAAAATTAGGCCATAAGGATCCTCTTGTGTTAGGATAAGGGAAAAAGTAAAACACAACCCACACTCTACCTACGTGAATAACTGGGAATAATGCCGCGCATATTACTGCAAAGATCGTCATCGCTTCAGCTGCACGGTTTACACCGGTACGCCATCTTTGTCTAAACAGCATTAATATGGCAGAAATCAAAGTCCCAGCATGACCAATACCAATCCACCAAACGAAGTTTGTAATGTCATAACCCCATCCAATGGTCCTGTTTAGATTCCAGGTCCCGGTACCCATCCAAATTGTCCAAACAATACAAAAAAGTCCATACGCCAAAACGGTCACCGAAATCAGAAAGGCAATAACCCAAGCTTTGCTAGGGGTTCGTTCTGTCGGTGAACATAGATCTTCCGTTATCTGGTGATAAGTTTTGTTCCCTTCGACTAAGGGTCTTCTTACCGGCGCAATATATCCTCCTGCCATTTTTCTTAATTTTAATTTTTAAACATCAAGATTTTCATCTCTGTTAGTCACTTTCATGGTATAGTTTACCACAGATTTCACGTTGATCTCTTCTAACACAATATAATTAAGCGGATTTTCAAGTTTTTTGGATAGTTTTCCTTCAGGATTATTCATGTCTCCAAATGTAATAGCTCCGGTAGGACAAGCTGTTTGACAAGCAGTTTTGACATCATTATCTAACAAAGTTCTTCCCTCTTTCTTCGCATTGAGTTTTCCTTCCTGGATTCGTTGGATGCAAAATGAGCATTTTTCAATGACTCCTCTTGATCTGACTGTCACATCAGGATTCAATACCATTCTAACTAAATTTTCCGCGTAGTAAGGTTTCTTTCCTTCTCCTGCGATACTGTGTTGATTTAAAGGGAACAAATCTGCAGCGGTAAAATCAAACCAATTAAACCTCCTAACCTTGTAAGGACAATTGTTTGCACAATATCTGGTTCCTACGCAACGGTTATAAGCCATTTGATTTAATCCGTCAGACGAATGATTAGTGGCATTCACAGGACATACATTCTCACATGGTGCATTATTGCAATGTTGACACATCATTGGTTGATATACCACATTTGGATTCTCTACATCACCATAGTAATATCGATCTATTCGCAACCAAGTCATCTCATGATGCCTTGAAACTTCGCGTTTTCCCACGACGGGAACGTTGTTTTCTGCCATGCATGCAACTGCGCAGGATCCACAACCAATACATGCATTTAGATCAATATGCATTCCCCAATGATGTCCGCTATTATACAAATAGTCATGACCGGGGTAAAGTGTTTTAGAATTTAGATTTTGATGATCCTTTCTTTCTTCTTCTAATTTAGCAATATTCTCTTTTAAGTCTTTGAAATTGCTTTGCCTGATAATAGATCTCTTTGTAAGAGACCCTTGATACCCTTTAGTCAATCCTTTGAAAGCATCGTCAACCAGGGCAGCTTCATCTGCGTTTATTTTATTGCCTGAACTCTTTTCAATAGCAGTAACACCAAGTGTATGGTGATGTTGAACACAAGCGAAATTTTGCTCAATGTCTCCTTTACTTTTTCCTAAGTTTACATCAACATTATAATATTGGAAATAGCCTTTGGAATCAGTTTGAAGGTAAGGAAAAACATCAGTTCCTACACCGGTACCACATACTCCTGCACTTTTTCTACCATAACCTAATGGAATGGATAGTGTTCCTGACATTTGTCCAAATTGCTTAATAACACCCACTGTTAAAACTGAAGAGCCAAATGTTAAATCAGCTAGTTCTCCATTTTCTTTAAAATCGTTGAATGTCACAAAATTTCTATCCCCATCAAAACTAACTGGCACAGCAACATAATTACCCCAGGAACACCTGGTAATAGGATCAGCTAATTCTTGCAACCATGGATTATTTGCATATTGACCAGCCCCAACGCCAACATTTTCAACAAAGGAAATTTCAAGTGGATTTGAAGAAGGATTGGATACCATACCTATTGCGACAACTGCATTGCCAGCAAAATTAGGTGCAATAGAACTTGAAGTTTTTAATTCAAAAACCCCATCATGAAGGCACTTATCCCAAAAAGATTGAAATGTTGAAAAACCACTTTTAGGAAAAATTTGGGTTTGCCAAGTGGATTTTACAAAATCATAATAGGGTTGTTCAGAGGTCGTAGATAAATTTGAACTTGATGCCCAAACCAATAACGAATGTGCTGCTTGACGTGTATTAAAGATGGGATTTATGGCAGGTTGCATTAAAGAATAATGTCCTCTTTTTGGCTCTACATCACCCCATGACTCTAGAAAATGATGATCAGGGGCTATATAATTACAAAGCGAGGTAGTTTCATCTAAAAGAGAATTGAAACTAACTTTTAAGGCAACTTTTTCCATACCACTCTTAAATCGATCTGCCATTGGGAGATCATAGCAAGGATTGGAATTCCAAACAAATAATGCATCTACCGAACCTGCATTCATTTCGTTAATCAACTCACTAAGTTGCAAATCATTGCCTTGTCGTTGATAAGATGCATTGGAAAAATTGACCGTTAATCCTATATTTCCTAACAATTGATTAATTGCGTGAATCAGAGTTTGTTCGGCAACGTTATTAGAAGCCGAGACCACCAATGATTTACCTTTATTAGACAAAAGCGCATCTGCGGCTATCGATAAGGCTTTTTTAGCTTTTTCATTTAAGGCAGGTCCGCTTGTGGCGGTTCCACCAGTTTTTGAGGCAATTTCATTGTATAAAAATGCAATTGCAGCACCTAATTCAGATGGTTTTACTAAAATTCTGTTATCGGCATTAGAGCCACTTAGGGACATTTGAGATTCAACCTGAAAATGCTTTGACATGCTAGGATTTTCAGGATTGATTGTCCTTCTCGTAACATATTGGGCTGCATATTCAATTGGTGAGATCCAGGTACCTAAAAAATCAGCATTGAAACTTACAATTGTTTCGGCAAGATCAAATCGATATTCTGGCACCACCCTTTCACCAAAACAATCCTGTGTAGCCTGCAAGAGTGCAGCACTTGAAATAGGGTCATAAGAAATATGTTTGGAAGCCGGAAATTTAGCACAGAAATCTTGAACAGCACGTTTTGCTGATGGGCTCATGATTGTCCCGCTTAAAATTCTTATTTTAGAAGCGGGATTAAGTTTACCAATTATTTCTTTGTCTATATCTTGCCAACTTAGTTCTTTAAGTGTAGTCCCATCAAAACCAGCAGGAAACTGTAACCTGTTTATGTCATATAAGGAAAGAACAGAAGCCTGAACACGGGCTGATGTTCCTCCTTTTGTAATAGAGGATAAAGCATTTCCTTCAATTTTGATTGGTCTTCCTTCTCTGGTTTTAACCAAAATCGAACAATAATCTCCGCCATTTACAAAAGACGAGGCATAATAATTTGCTATTCCTGGAACAATTTCATCGGGAGCAATCACATAAGGAATGGCTCTTTTTACTGGGATTTCGCAGGAAGCCATAGTGGCTGCACTAATTCCGAATCCTAATAATTTCAGAAAATCCCTTCTGTTTGCAGTAAGTTCAGGAGTCCTTTCATCCTCCAAAAGTGTATCAATGGCCACTTGATTTACTTCTGATTCAGTTTCGGCCAAAAACACTGGATCATTTATAAGATCCTTGTCACTTACCCAGGTGATTTGATTGTGGTTCTTCATTTATCTTACATTAAAATCAATAATGACATTTTTGACATTCTAAACCTCCGATATCGGAAACTTTTACGGATGACCTGCTTCCACTTTTAATTTCATCATGGTAAGCTTTATAGCTATTATAGTAGGCATTATCCTGAAACTTTACATCTGTTTGTCTATGGCAATTAATGCACCATCCCATAGATAATGGAGAATATTGACGCAACAATTCCATTTCTTCAACTTTCCCATGACATTTCTGACACTCAATTTTGCCAATTGAAACGTGTTGAGAATGGTTAAAGTAAACATGATCTGGAAGATTATGGATCCTTATCCATTCAATTGGACCTGAAACATTAGGTTTTGCTTCATGAGTTAAGGATTCTTTTATATCAGACCATTGTTTTTGGACTTCCTGTATGGCATCTGGGCCTAAAGAACCTGTTTTATTATCCTTTTTGTATTCATCACCAATCCATTTTGTGTAAATCTTTTCAATTTCCTCATTGCTCAATGAAGAGTAATTATCAATGTACTTGTCGGTGGTTGGATCAAAGCCTATGGATGCATATATCTTAGTTATCTCGGCAGTCCCATATTTAGACCCTTTTTTAATGGCCTTGTGACAATTCATACAAGTACTTGCGGGAGGAATTACGCTATGCTTACTTCTTCTGGCGCCGTCATGACAATAGTTACAATCAATTTTATGCAGGCCGGCATGGGTTTGATGGCTGAACTTTATTGGTTGTTTAGGAGCGTAATTTTGCTGTCTTCCAAGTGATATTGCATTATTCACGGTAGTATAACCACCAAAAAGAATTAATCCAAACAATACAAAAGTGATAACAGATTTGCTGATAAGTTGATCCCAAAGGGTAACTCTTTTTGAATCTGAGCCAACCGAAGAGACATTTTTCGTGTGATTCAATTCACTGGTTAAGTTCCAGAGAAATAGGGATAAAACTATCAAAAGTGCGAAAATGAGATACAACCAAACATTGGATACAGGCCCGGTTGCAGCAGTACCTGTGCCTGTACCGGAAGCATTTGCAGTTTTAGGAGGATATGTTCCTGCTGCAACTCCATCAATATAGAGAAGTAAACTTTCTATTTCATCATCACTCAGATTGGGAAAAGAGGTCATAATTACCGGCTTGTACTTACTCCAAAGCTCAACCGCTTTTGGATGACCTGAGGCAATCATTCCCTGAGAATTTCTGATCCACTTGTAGAGATCAGTTTTCGGGTAGGCAGCCCACCGTTCACTCACCCCTGCCAAAGCGGGTCCGGTGAGATTGTCCTTCATATTTTTATTGTGACAGCTACCACAATTGTTTTTAAAGGAGGTTTTACCAAGTTCAATATCTGGTGCAGCTTGAAGAACTGCAGCAGTGAAGAACAAGATAAAGAATGCGTTAAGAACCTTTTTGCAGCTCATAAGATATTGAAAAATAGATGAATACAAATTTATAAAACTTAAAAGTTAAATATTCGCACTTACTTTGGTGCAAAAGTAATCCGAAAAACCAAAATTCAAAAAATTACCCCCTAGTTTCGAATCAAATTTTTGTAAAAATTTAAATTTAGTTCCACTTATTACTTTTTGCATCGTTAAAACACTGTTAAATTTATATGGCTATTGGGGCTTTAATTGCCGGATAATATTGATAATTTTCAAGCGTAAAATCTTCAAAATCAAATTCTAATATATTATTAATATTTTTATTTAATATAATATTTGGCAATTTGTGTGGGATTCTAGTGAGTTGCTCCTTTGCTTGTTCAAAATGATTTGTATACAAATGGACATCCCCAAAAGTATGGACAAACTCCCCTACCTCCAGATTGCAAACCTGAGCTATCATCATAGTTAACAAGGCATAGGAAGCAATGTTAAAAGGAACTCCTAAAAAAACATCAGCGCTTCTTTGATACAATTGGCAAGATAATTTTCCCTCTGCTACGTAAAACTGAAAAAGACAATGACATGGACTTAAGGCCATTTTTGACAGTTCACCAACATTCCAGGCAGAAATTATTAACCTGCGGGAATTCGGGTCTTTCTTAATCTGGCTGACCAGTTGTTCAACCTGATCGATGGTAGAACCATCTGCTTTTTCCCATGCCCTCCATTGTTTCCCATATACTGGCCCAAGATCACCGTTTGAATCCGCCCATTCATCCCATATAGACACATTATTTCTATTAAGATAAGCTATGTTGGTATCCCCCTTTAAAAACCAAAGCAACTCATAAATAATTGATTTTAAATGCAACTTTTTAGTAGTGACCAGTGGGAAACCCTCAGTCAAATCAAACCTCATCTGATATCCAAAAATACTTTTAGTACCTACTCCAGTGCGGTCTGACCTTAATACTCCTTCGTTTAATACTTTACGGAGTAAATTGTGGTAGGCTTCCATATGGATTGCGGATTTTTTGCAAATCTAAACATATATTATATATTATTATATAAGTTTTTAATTATCCTTTTTGTTTTCTGACCATCCGGCACTACTATCCTTAACCCTTTTCCCAGGATGTAAAAAAGCTTAATTTTGAATTTCGATAGATTAAATACATATCTTTGGGTATGATGATTTCTAAAACTATAAAATTTACGGTAGTTCTTGTTTTGGCGCAATTGCTTTTGTTATTTTCTATTAAAGCCCAGTCTTCGGTGGATCAAATTAGAATTTACAGTAAAGAGATTAAGCTATTTGCAGACAGCATTTCTTTTTTTGAAGATCAGTTCGAGCAAAAGAAAATAAACAATGTGGAATATCAAGTTGCAATGAGCAGGTTGAGTGATCAAATTAATTATTTTAGTGCATACATTTACAATGAGGCTTTACCCATTTTAGATTCCATTTATCTTGCCAATAAAGAAGCTGTTTTTGTTGATTCTTCAGTGCAAAACCAAACAATTAATGAAATCATTTCCGAACTTCCGGAAGATAACAGTAAAAAGGAAGATCCTGCTTTTGAATTCGATAATAAGAAAAAATTTAATCCTGTAATGACAGCAACCAAAATTCTATCCGGGTCCGACTCAAAAAGATCGAGTTGGAATATTATTTTAGGAATAGGTAGCTCATTTTTAAAGGGAGGGAAAAGTAATATTGGATTGAATCCAAACACTAATCTTTGGCATAGTGTGCGCATTCCTCAAGACATTGGTTTAATGATTAGGACAAGAATTGGTTCCACAAATAGTAAAATAGGATTATCCTATGGTTTTCTATTTAATTATTTTTCAATGACACAGACAACTAATTTAGCCAGATTGTCGCTTAATGAGGCAGGCAAAAATCCTATGTTTTTAGATGTTACTGGTATGGGTATTGATAAAATAAAAATTTCAGGGTCTTATTTAAAAATACCTTTTGGCTTAGATGTCAGAATTAATAAATTATGGTTGAATGTAAACAGTTATATGAAACTTTTGATGCTTTCCAAACAGGTCTTTAATTTTGATAATTCAGTAGTAAATAAAAGTCAGCTTATTTATAGGAATCATATTGGAGTACATCCAATATCATTTGGTATAGAGTACTTGGTTGGATATAAAAAGTATGGATTTGTACTTCAACAAGACTTTACAAATTTGCTAGGCAAAGATGCTCGGGATTGTTTTACCGCGTGGCAATTTGGTTTGAGGCTAAGAATTTAGATATTGTTTATTTTTTTGTTCCAATCCATTAATTTTAACAGACATTCTACTGGTGACATCGCAGATACGTCTAGTTTTTTTAGTTCGGTTAAGATATCCTTTTCTTCATTAAAACCAATTTGTAAAATACTTAGTTGCCTATTGTTGGTTATTTCAAAATCATTTGAAGAATCCATAGTTTTTTTTGACCCGCGCTGGGATTCCAGACTAGTTAAGATCTCTTCTGATCTGGAAATTATCTCTTCTGGCATGCCTGCCATTTTAGCAACATGAATTCCAAACGAATGCTCAGATCCTCCAGGAACTAATTTTCTCAAAAAAATGACTTTTTTGTCAAATTCCTGCGTTGCAACATGATAATTTTTTACTCTAGGCAGCTCATTAGTAAGCTCGTTTAGTTCATGATAATGGGTAGCAAATAAAGTTTTTGACCTATGTACATTACTATGCAGATATTCTACAATCGACCATGCTATAGAAATTCCATCATATGTACTTGTTCCTCTTCCTATTTCATCCAATAGGATTAAAGATCTTGCAGATAAATTATTTAGAATTGAAGCGGTTTCATTCATTTCAACCATAAAAGTAGATTCTCCGGAAGAAATATTATCACTGGCACCTACTCTTGTATATATGCGATCAATAATGCCTATTTTGGCTGATTGGGCAGGAACAAAACAACCAATTTGGGCCATAAGTGCAATGATGGCAGTCTGTCTCAGAATGGCAGATTTTCCCGACATGTTAGGTCCTGTTATGATAAGTACCTGTTGTTCATCCGGATCAATCCAAACATCATTTGGAATGAAAGCTTCTCCAGGATTCATTTGCCTTTCAATTACAGGGTGTCGGCCCGCTATAATTTCTAACCTAAAGGAATCATTTACATCAGGCTTTGTGTAATTATATTTTTTAGAAACCTCTGCAAAACTTAATAAACAATCCAATTCTGCAATAGAATGAGCATTCTTTTGTAGTGGCAAAACGAATTGTTGAAGGTGTAATACCAATTGAGAGAATAACTCTTCTTCCAAAAGTAAAATACGTTCTTCAGCGCCAAGAATTTTTGATTCTAATTTTTTAAGTTCATCCGTAACGTAACGCTCCCCTGTAGACATGGTCTGTTTTCTGATCCAATGTTCCGGGACCATTCCCATATTCTTATACTTATTGGTCACTTCCAGAAAATAACCAAAAACCGAATTATAACCTATTTTTAAATTATTTATTCCGGTGTTAATTGACTCTTGCTTTTGAATATCCAGAAGCAAATCTTTACTGTTTTTTAACACATAACGTAAATCGTCCAATTCAGAATTAAATCCATCTTTGATGATTCCTCCTTTATTTACAGTATGGGGAGCGTCATCAAAAATTTGACTGTCAATGGTTTCATACAACTCTTGAATAGGGTCTAAGGCTTGTTCAATTTTACTTAATAAACCATTAGAAAAATCTTTAAGTGCTAATTTTATTTTGTACACTTTTGACAAAGTACCTTGAATAAATTTTAATTCTCTTGGATTTATTCTCTTTAAGGGAATTTTGGAAACCAGTCGTTCAAGATCTCCAAATAATTTTAGATTTTGTTTAAGCAAATCTGCAAATTCATCCTGAGATATCAAATGTTCAACTGCCATCTGTCGGGATAAAATTTCTCCAATTTCTAAAAGTGGCATACTTAACCATTTGCGTAATTGACGCGAACCCATTGGAGTGTATGTTTCGTCAAGTATGTTCAGCAAGGATTTTCCTTCCGGATGTATGGGATCAAGTAATTCTAAATTCCTAACTGTAAACCTATCCATCCAAACGTGGTCCTCATTATTTAATCTACTCAAATGGGAAAGATGCTTTGGATTTTTGTTTTCAGTGTTTTCTAAGTAATACAATATCGCTCCAGCGGTGATTTGACCGGATATTAAATTCTCGACACCGAATCCTTTCAGATTGTTAACTTCAAAATGATGCAACAATTTTTTATAGGCATATTCTTGACTGAATACCCAATCTTCCAGTGCATAGGTATAATAATGATCGGTAAATAACTGATCAAAAATATTCTTCTTCGATTTAGGTAGTAGTACTTCTGATGGTTGAAAGTTTTGAAGTAATTTATTTAAATATTCTTGATCACCTTCTGCTGTATAAAATTCACCTGTTGAAATATCTGCAAATGAAACTCCACAAGGTTTAGATTCCCCAAAATATACGGCTGCCAAAAAATTATTTCTTTTCTGATCCAATATTTTTTGATCCAACGTCACTCCTGGGGTTATAACATCCGTTATTCCTCTATCCACTATTTTTTTACCCTTTGAAGGTTTTTCCAATTGCTCGCAAATTGCTACTCTTAATCCGGCTCTGACTAATTTAGGCAAATAAGCATCGAGTGAATGGTATGGAAATCCGGCAAGTTCGATATCGACTCCTCCATTGTTGCGTTTGGTTAAAACTATTCCAAGTATTTGGGCCGCTTTTTCAGCGTCAGAACCAAATGTTTCGTAAAAGTCTCCCACACGATAAAGCAGCAAAGCATCCGGGTGCTTAGCCTTCATAGAATAATATTGCTCCATTAAAGGAGTCAATGTCTTTACCTCGAAAAGTAAATTTTGTTCTGCCACAATTTAAGGCTTTAGGACAAAGATATGGTGTACATGTATATAAATATTTTATATTCAAAAAAAAATACCACTACCTTGGTACATCTGCTGTTTTTATTAAATTTGAGCTTCATTAATTAAAAGGACAATGACAAAATCAGGCGCTTTCCGATCTTTATCAGATAATGAATATAATTTGCTCATTAATTCCGTCCCTCTTGTAGCAGTATTGATTGCTGGAGCGGATGGTCAAATTGACCTTAAAGAAAAAGAATGGGCAAATAAGATTGTAAAAATTAGATCCTTTGCAAATACTATTGATTTAAAGCCACTTTATCAAGAATTGGAGTTAAATTTTTCTTCATTACTGGAAAGTACTATTCAAAGATTTCCTCAAAATACAGAAAAAAGGAATCAATTGATTTCAAAAGAGTTAAGTCAATTAAACCCCATTCTTGCAAAGCTTAATATTCAACTTGCTTCTCAAATTTATGATAGTCTTTTGTCCTATGCCGAACATATTGCAAAAGCTTCCGGTGGTTTTTTAAGAATGATGTCTGTGAATTCCGACGAAAATATTTACATTGGTCTGCCAATGCTTGATCCTATTTTCTTTGATGATTCTGATGAGTAATTTTGGTATTAAGTTCCATCCTCTTTCTAAATAGCCCTAATAATATTGTTAATAGATTCCTAAAATCACTTTAAAATCTGATCATATAATCGACTTTTGAATTAATTCCTGCAGAATTAAAACCATTATTTATTTAAGACGTTTATGTTTCGTTCCTTATAATCTCTGATTTTTATGAAAAACTTATTATCCATTTCGTTTGTAAGCATTTCTATCCTTTTTTTCGGTTCGTGTAGCAATCCTAAAGAAAAACAATCCAAAGACCCTTCGTCAGAACTTGCCGAACTGCACAAACTTGTGGGTGAATACAACTTGAGAATCAAAGAGTTAGAAAAGCAAATTGCAAGTTCCGACACTGCTCAAACCAAAAAATCTAAATCCAAGCTGGTTGGATTGGATACTTTAAAAAAACAAAATTTTAATGAATATATTGATGTTCAAGGTGTTGTAGATGCTAAATTGAATATTTTAGTTGCTCCGCAAATGCCTGCTATAGTGACATCTATTTTGGTCAAGGAGGGAGATTACGTGACGAAAGGTAAAATTTTAGCTGTCCTTGATGGAAGCACAATTCGTCAAGGCATGCAAGAAATTAAAACAGGATTGGAAATGGCCAACACCATGTTCCTCAAACAAAAATCCTTGTGGGAACAAAACATTGGTTCAGAGGCTCAATATTTGCAGGCAAAAAATCAAAAAGAGCAATTAGAAGAGAAATTAAAATCTGTTCAGGCACAATTGAATATGACTTACATTAAAGCTCCGGTTAATGGTACAGTTGATGAAGTTAAAGTAAAAATTGGAGAGATAGCAGCTCCTGGTTTTGCTGGAATCCGTATAGTCAATAACAGTGATTTAACGGTTCGTGCAAAAATCAGTGATCTTTACTCTGCAAAAATTCACAAAGGAGATAAAGTAGGACTTTACTTCCCTGATTTAGAAAAAGAGTTGAACAGTAAAATAGATTTTATTGGACAAACTGTAAATATGAACAACAGAACTATTACTGTTGAGTCAAATCTTCCACCGAATAAATTGCCAATAAAAACAAATCAGTTGGTTAAATTGAAAATAAATAATGGAATTCAGAAAAATGTTCTGGTAGTTCCAACCAATATTATACAAAAAAGCATCAATGGCGAGGACTATATATTGGTAGCTGAGGAAAAAGACGGTCAGTTATTAGCCAAAAAACGTATCATCAAGGCAGGAAGTCAGTATAATGGTCAATCTGTAATAATGTCAGGACTTCAAGAAGGTGATCGATTGATTACCGTTGGATACTCAGAACTTGTTGATGGGCAAATGATCCAGAATTAAACGATTGGCCTCACTATCAATTTAATCTTATGGAACTAAACAATATTAAAGAATTGGGATTCACCAAATGGTGTATTAAGAATTCGACCAGTATTTACGTAATTACGATCCTGATTTGTTTTGCAGGTTTTGTAGCCTACAATAAAACACCCAAAGAACTTTTTCCAGATATTGTAATTCCAACAGTTTCCATTGCAACTATTTATCCCGGTGCCAGCCCACAAGACATAGAAAATCTAATCACCAAACCCATTGAAAAACAACTAAAGTCAATCAACGGAATTAAAAAAATCAGCAGTAATTCCGTTTCAGATTTTTCACTTGTTATCGCTGAGTTTAATACTGATCAAGACCCAAAAGTATGTAAACAGAGGGTTTCCGATGCGGTTGACAAGGCTAAAAAAGATCTCCCGAACGATTTGAAAGATGACCCACAGGTTCAGGAGTTTGATTTTAGTGAGTTACCCATCATGAACATTAATATTGCTGGCGATTTTCCATTGGACAGAATAAAAGGTTATTCTGAATTATTAAAAGATAAAATTGAAACCCTAAAAGAAATTACTCGTGTTGATATTGTTGGGGGGGTTGAAAGAGAAATTCAGGTTAACGTAGATATGTACCGAATGAATCTTTCTGGTGTAACTTTCAATGATATTGAAGGTGCTTTGCAGAGACAAAATCTTAATATTTCCGGTGGGGAATTAAAGATTCAAGACCTGAGAAGAAATCTAAGAATCACTGGTGAGTTCAGCAAACCTTCAGACATAGAGAATATTGTTGTCAGATCTTTTACCGGAACGCAAGTATTTATTAAAGATATAGCGGAGGTTAGAGACAATTTTAAAGAAAAGCAAGACTTTGCAAGATTAGATGATAAGGCTGTGTTGACTTTGAATGTTATTAAAAGAAGTGGTGAAAATCTAATCAATGCAACAGACAAAATTTATGAGATTATTGAAGATTTTAAGAAGAATAAATTTCCTGAAGGGATCACCGTTAAAGTAACAGGCGACACTTCTGAAAATACCAGGGTGCAATTGCATGATTTGATCAATACAGTAATTTTAGGATTTATATTTGTGGTATTTGTTCTCATGTTTTTCATGGGATTTACCAACGCATTCTTTGTTGGTTTGGCTGTACCTCTTTCTTGTCTTGTTGCATTTTTGGTAATGCCCGTTTTCGATATGTCCATGAATGTTATTGTTTTGTTCTCTTTTCTCTTGGCGTTAGGGATTATCGTAGATGATGCAATAGTAGTTATTGAAAACACACATAGGATATTCAATAAATACAAAGATTTAACCATTCAAAAAGCCGCCAATTTGGCTGCAGGTGAAGTTTTTATACCTGTACTCACCGGGACGCTTACTACTCTAATGCCTTTTGTGCCTTTACTTTTTTGGCCAGGCATTATTGGTAAATTTATGAGTAATCTACCGGTCACTTTAATCATAACCTTAGGAGCATCTTTGTTTGTGGCATTTGTCATGAATCCTGTTTTTGCGGTCTCTTTCATGAAGAGGGATGAACCGAATAAAAAGACTTCTCTGTTATCCTACAAGAATTCTTTTATTTTTTTGATTTGCACTGCACTTGTAGGTTACTTTGGTGTAGGCAAAGGATTAGGAAATTTTGCATTGCTCTGTATAATATTAATCTTACTCTACCACTTTATTCTTGAAAGAATTATTGTTTTGTTTCAGGATAAAATTTGGCCAGTTGTAATAAATTCTTATAAAAACACACTTGTCATTTTTATAAAGGGATGGCGACCCTTGTTTATAGTTTTGGGTGTTTTTGCATTTTTGATTATTTCTTGGGTTGGATACTTATCTACTAATCCTCCTATAGAAACCTTCCCTGATGGGGAACCAAATTTTGCCTTCGTCTATTGTAAAATGCCTATGGGGACAGATGCAACGGTGACGGACAGTGTAACTAAAATTATTGAAGGAAGAGTACTCAATACTATAGGGCACAGCAATCCAATTGTCACTTCTGTAATTTCAAATGTTGGTTTAGGGGCAGGAGACCCTGATAATCCAGATCGTGTGGCTACCCCGCATAAAAGTAAGGTTTCAGTTGCCTTTGTGAGATTTGCTGAGCGAAATGGAAAATCAACCACTGAGGTGTTGAAGTCTTTAAAGGAAGAATTTAAACATGGCATTGCTGGTGCTGAAATTACAGTGGAAAAAGAAAGAAATGGTCCTCCCGTTGGAAAAGCGATCAATATGGAGATTAGTGGTGATGACTTTGATGTATTGGTAAAATTATCCAAACAAATAAAAGATGAGGTTGAAGTAGCCAATATCCCGGGAGTGGATCAACTTATTTCGGATTTTCAAATCAGCAAACCTGAAATCATTATCGATATTGATGAAGAGAAAACGCAAAGAGAAGGTATTTCGGTTGCACAGGTTGCTGTAGAAATCAGGACCGCATTATTTGGAAAAGAAGTTTCAAAATTTAGAGATAAAAATGACGACGCTCCTATCCAACTAAGATTGAGGGAAGAAGACCGTAACAATGTAGAGCGCATGTTAAATCTTAACATCGCATTTATGGACATGGCTACCCAACAATTCAAGCAAGTTCCATTATCTTCATTGACTAAAGTAAGATATGGAAACTCAATAAGCACAATTAATCGTAAAAATCAGAAGAGATTAATTAATCTTTCTTCTGATGTCAATCCCGGGTTTAACCCAAACGACGTGGTTTCAAAAATTCAGAGCGTTGTTGCTCAAATGGATATTCCT
The DNA here is from genome assembly GCA_016713905.1 of Candidatus Vicinibacter proximus. Classification (NCBI taxonomy): domain Bacteria; kingdom Pseudomonadati; phylum Bacteroidota; class Saprospiria; order Saprospirales; family Saprospiraceae; genus Candidatus Vicinibacter; species Candidatus Vicinibacter proximus. Next base: position 843,906 of record JADJOE010000003.1, on the reverse strand, counting down.
GAAGGGTATGAGGTAGATTTTACTGGTGAATTAGAACAACAAAAAGAGACAATGGATTTTCTAAGTCTAGCCTTTGGTGCAGCACTTGCATTAATGTTTCTGATTCTTGTCACTCAATTTAATTCTGTGGTAAAGCCATTCATTATATTTAGTACAGTTCTATTTTCTTTGATTGGTATTGCTTTAGGTTTTGGAATATTTAAAATCACCTTAAGTGTAGTTATGACCGGGGTCGGAATTTTTGCACTTGCCGGAATAGTTGTGAGAAATGGAATTTTACTTTTAGAGTTTATTGATGAGTTAAGATTAAGAGGTATGGATGTACAAGAAGCAGTCGTTGAGGGAGGTGCCACCAGACTTACTCCAGTAATATTAACGGCAATTTCTGCAATACTCGGTTTGATTCCTTTAGCAGTAGGACTTAACATGGACTTTGGTAGTCTATTAACAGACTTTGATTCAAAGTTTTACTTAGGAGGGGACAACGTAGTGTTTTGGGGTCCACTTGCCTGGACTATAATTTTTGGTTTGATAGTATCAACGTTTCTTACATTGCTCATTGTACCTACCATGTATATGCTGGGATACAATACCAGAGCTTGGTTCCGCAAGACGTTATCACGTTAGACAATCGGTGAATATCAGCAATTATTTAAAGAAAATTTGTTTTTGGCTATCGGCCTTTTTGTTTTTTTATTCATGCAAACATGATAAAGCCATAACGGATGTTGCTCCACCCCAGGAAAAAACTCATTCTGGTATTGTCTCCGGTGATTCTCTAAATCAATCAGGAACATACTTTAAGCGAAAGTTCGGGATTCCGGCTCAAGCCTACATCGTACTAGATTATATAAAAGATAATAACCGGACGATGCCTGGATATGTGGGTGGTAGGTTATTTTATAATCGTGAAAATAAATTGCCAAAAACAGTTTATGACACCATTATTTACCGGGAATGGGATATCTATCCAAAAATAAAAGGAAGAAGTCGTGGTCCGGAAAGATTAATCACAGGGTCTAATGGCACTGCTTACTATACTAATAATCATTATCGTACCTTTACTAAAATTTATCCGCATCCATAACGAAAAATATTCATTAGCATCTAATGCCAAAGTTGAAATTAGTTGAATTTAGAGATCATCTCGACAAGCTTGATTTCGAATATTCTTTCATAGGAATGATAGAAGGAAATCACTGTGATACATTTCCAGCTTTATTTGACGAATTTTCTAAAGTCCTTTTATTTCCCAAATATTTTGGAAATAATATGGATGCATTATATGATTGCTTGTTAGATTTATCATGGATAGAAGAACAGGATATTCTTCTAATTATAAATAGATTTGATGAAATTCTGAAATCAGAAATAGCTTTACATCCGGATGCAAAGACAGAGTTATTATTATTACTCGATCAAGTTTGTGCTTCAGAAACCTTGTGTAACCTTGAAGATCCTGACGCCAAGATAATCAATGTAGCAATTGTTGAATCATGTGAAGCGGAAAACATACTATTAGATAATAGTATTCCTTTTGAAAGAATTTAATTACTGTGTTCTGATTTTCTGTGGATGATTGCTGGGGCATATTTTACAACCAATTGTACAGTACTTTTAATTCTTTCCTCAAGGAGTATTATTTTCTCTTCAAATAATTTTGGCAACATGGCATCACTATAATGTCTTACTGTATATAGTTCAAGGTCCGGGTCAACAACCACTTTAAACTCATCCTTTAGTTCTAACAAAAGATTTTTAATTTTTACGGAATCGTGGTTGGAACATATAGTAAATGAAATGGCTGTATTTCGCATCATGTTAACCTTAATTCTGTGTTTTTCAAATAGGTTGAACAATCTCGCAAGGTGATGTTCCGCAATGAATGATAAATCTTTGGAAGAAAAGTGAATCAAAGCCTGTGATTTTTCTACTACAACTATAGGAGGATATTCCGGATCAGGATCTGCAGAAATATAAGTACCCTCAGCCTCAGGTTTTAAAAAGGATTTTACAAAAAGTGGGATATTCTTATTTTCTAATGGCTGAATAGTTTTAGGGTGAATGACCTTTGCTCCATAATACGTCATTTCAATAGCCTCTGTATAAGATAGCCGATCAATTTTTGTCACATTATCAAATACTTTCGGGTCAGCTGTCAATACACCAGGAACATCTTTCCAAATGATCATTGCCTCTGCATCCAATGCAGCAGAAATAATTGCAGCTGTATAATCTGATCCTTCTCTACCTAAGGTTACAGTATTATTCTCTTTAGTTGAACCGATAAATCCTTGTGTCAAAACTACTTTTCCGGAAGTTATAATTGGTAACACTTCCGTTCTAATCCTTTCATTAGTTTCTGTCCAAAGCACACGGCCTTCTCGCCAGGTATCATTCGTTATGATTAACGATCTTGCATCCAACCAATCCACAATTACACCTTCATGAATTAACCAATTTGCCAATATTCTGGAAGAAATTAATTCTCCTAATGATACAATTTGATCATAAACATAGTCATAGGACATTTCCCTCGTTTCTTCAATCACCCATTCTGCTTCTGTGAAATGTTCATTAAGCTCATCCTCTAAAACGACTGGAAAATTCCCAAATAAATCAATTATAAATGATTCATGTGATAACCGGATTTCATCTAACAAACCTTTTGCTAAGTCAATATTTGTGAATTTAGCAGAAACCACTTTTTCTAATTGATTGGTAGTTTTTCCAATAGCAGATACCACCACCATCAGTGGTTTGCCAAGGCCATAATGTTTTATGATATTGCCTACATTTTTAATCCCATCGGGATTTTTAACTGAGGCTCCTCCAAATTTGAATACTTGCATAATGCTGGAAATAATGCAAAGAAAAGGATTTTTCAAACACTTAAGTCAATTACATATGGAATCTTATTTAAATTCGTAATTGCTGGTATTCATAAAAAAAAATCCCCCGGCAAATACCAGGGGACACTTCAGGTTAATTTACAACAGCTACAAGTATTATTTTTTAACCTGAAATTGAATATTTAAAATATTTCTTGAGATATCATAACCTAAATCAAAACCAGCGTCGATACTCGTTCTGAAATGAACGCCTGCGAAGATATCTGTATAAGCAGCTTCTTTAGCAAAATCTGTAAAAGATTCAAATCTTCTCACTTTAGATCTAAGGTCACTTCTATTTTTTTGAGTATAATCCATAAAAGGAAATCTATACCCAAAATATTTCGATAAAATTTCTGCAGATGAACTATACAACACTGCAGATTCGGAAACAAATTCCGGTACAGGTAATGATCCCATTTGAGGTATATAAAAACGATTCAAGTGTTGTCTGATATAGGATGACACTCTAAGTAAATTCTGGTCATATTTAAATTTCCAAGAAGATACATAGCTGTCGTGTGCTGCAAATGAAAGACAAGTCATAAGTTCCAATGTTTTAGGAAGATTTAGTTGTTGTTCTTTCGCTAATTGAAGGGCCAGTAAAAAATTATGAATTAAAGGATTAGCGGATTGATCCATCTCTCTGTTGAAGTAACCAATACTTTCCTTCTGGTCAATACTTAGCGCCTCACTCAGATTATACACTTCAACAGCCTCGGCATAGATATTTGAATTCTGTGCATCAGAGTAAATTAATTTCTTGCTGAGACCAGTGTTGTAAACATTATTATTAAGTATCGGTCTTACTTTAGACCAAAATGGCAATAATGGTCTTGGCGCATAATCCGGTGAGGTCGGAATCCATTGACCTGGTCCGGTTGGTAAAATGTATGAGCTTGGATAATTGTTTAAATAAGCTTCGGATTGATTATCCGTTAGACTGAAATCCCAGATCGCATTTCCTATTGCTTTCCCTAATTCTACCGACTGGTTAATAATTTCTTGGCTTTCACCCAAAGAGAACTTTTCTGCAAACTTTTTATGAAGCACTTCCACTTGAGATAGATAAGAACCAGAAGGTAAATACATCCTGTTCACCATTAAGCTTGTGGCTTCATTGGCAACAATACCCCAATTATACTTCTTTCCAGGCTCAGCTTGTGGTAAGGTTACCTTAAATCCATCCAATTTCACCTGTAGAGATTGATACCCATTCAAGCCCTGAATTAAGGTTTCATACATGGTAAATGAAATGTAACTCATTGATCTGGCAACAATTGGCTCAGCATAACCATTACATTTAGAACTGAGATCGACACTGAGCCCATACCATTCGCGGACAAAAGAATTGTCGGCAATATCAAGATTTTGGGATGGAACTACCGGAACTTCCTTTTGACAAGAAGTTATAAGCATCATTCCGACGAGGGCATAGAATCCCCAGGAGTAGGTCTTTAAAAATTTCATTGGCTGTGTTTTTAAATCTAAATAATCAAAATCAATACAAATATATTACGATTATTTGTAATATGTTAGTATTTGATATAAAATTATTTTTGCAACTTCCAGCCGGCTATTTCGCTTCGTTTTTTTCTAATGCAATTATTTTGTCCATGACCTCTTTAAATTGCTCCCCAGCAATTTTTTTGGTCAATATTTTCTTGTTTTTGTCTAAAAAGTAAACCTGTGGGGTAGTTTTAACATCATAAATCAGTCGAAATTTGGATTTATGTTGTGGGTCTGAAGTATTTATCCAATCGCCCATCCCCAGCTGAGAAACTCCGTCCCAGCATGATTTTTCATCCGGACCAGTCTTTGAGCAAACAGCAAAGATTTCAACTCCTTTGGATTTATATTCGTCATAAAATTTTTTAATACTTGGCATAGATTGTTTGCAATGGCCACAGTCAGGCGCCCAAATTAGCAATATGGTATAATTGGCCTTAACATCATGTAGGGAAATCGGAGTCGAATCTTGTTTATACACGGTGATATTAGGTGCAATTTTATCTATCAGTAAAGGTTTAAGAGCCTTTGCGTCCGAAGACATTTTAGCCAATGATTCTGGGTCAATCCATGGTGCCTTACCCTTTCCATAATAATCTTCCACCAAATGAACATAAACCGCATCCATGCCGACATACTTAGAATTGGCATAGTTGTTTAGCTGAGTAGAGAGTACATATTTAAATAAATCTGAACCCAACTTACATTTGGACAATATATAATCAAGCGAAGAATTGATTGAATCTGGAATTTGTACCGTTAGTTTTTGCATATACCGTTCCAGCTTACTGCTGAAAAGTGGTAACCTCACAGAACGATCGTCCAGAAAGTCGGCATAATCAAAATAATGGTTCTTATAATAATAAAAGGCTTTTTCATTCTTTTCTTCTTCAGTTCCATCAAATTCGGGAAGCTCAACATCAAGTGTCCATCTGATAAGCAAACTCAGAATACTATTTGGTTGTGCCTCAATAATATGGTTCTGTTTGGCTTTTACAGCCTTATCAATGTCTTCCAACAATTTTTTTAGCTTAGTTATTTCTTCCTTGTTTGTTTTTTCATTGATTAACCGACCAATCGAATCAGCTTTGAGTCGATTATCACTGATAAAATCAATATATTTATTAAAATCAGAATTGAGTGAAGAACCTTTGAACTTAAGGTGTCCTGACAGATCTGAGGTATCAGATTCAACTGAAAATTTTTGCTTTCCCCTATCTATTAAAATTTGAAAGAACTGATGATCTGGCTGGAGAACAATTAAATACATTCCTGGTTCCAATAAAGTATCCGCTTTAAATACGAAACTACCAGTTTTAGAAACGCTCGTATCCTTAATGTACTGTTTGTCTCCGTAATGATAGCCAAGTAAAAGTGTATCATTTGTATATCCTTTAATGCTCACTTTTATTTCATATCCTTGGGCAATACCAAAAGTGCCTCCTAACCAGAGGATAGATAAAACGTTCAGGAATAAGACTTTTATGTTCATAGGCTCAAAATTCCATTATCCTAAAATAACGGATTAATATTAAGTAAATTATAAATACATGAAATGGGACTAAAGTTCCGAAATAGCTTATTTTTTTCTTTTATTTGCCAGCAAGAACAAAACAGCCATTCTAATTGCTACACCATTTTCAACCTGGTCTAAAATGATGGAATGGGCACTATCAGCGGCATCCGAACTCAACTCCACTCCCCTATTTATTGGACCAGGATGCATCAAAATTATTTTATGATCCAAATTATCTAATTTTGCTTTTGTTATGCCATAAAACTGAGCATATTCATTAGCAGATGGAAAATACTGCAACTCCATTCGTTCTGTTTGGATCCTCAACACGTTAGCTACATCACACCAATTTAATACACTATTGAGATTATAATCCACCGATACACCAAGAGATTCAATATGCTTTGGAATCAAAGTTGGAGGACCGCAAACTTTGATTTTTGCCCCAAGTTTATTCAAGCAAATGATGTTGGAAAGTGCAACTCGACTATGTAATATATCTCCAATTATGGCAATCTTTGCGCCTTTCAGATACCCCAGTTTTTCCTGAATAGAAAAAGCATCCAATAAAGCCTGAGTGGGATGTTCATGCGTTCCATCACCTGCATTTATAACTTGTACCTTAACTCTTTCCGAAAGAAATGCAGCAGCTCCCACAGAAGAATGTCTCAGGACAATCATGTCGACTTTCATGGCAAGTATGTTCTGAACAGTGTCCAGTAAAGTCTCGCCTTTGCTAACGGAAGAACCTGAAGATGAAAAATTAATGATATCAGCCGATAAACGCTTTTCCGCCAACTCAAAGGACAATTTTGTTCTGGTTGAGTTTTCAAAAAACATGTTTGCGATAGTAATATCTCTCAAAGAAGGGACTTTCTTAATCGGTCGCTGGAGAACCTCCTTAAATTCCATGGCTGTATGGAGAATCAATTCAATGTCCTCCACATTCAAAGGCTTAATTCCAATTAAATGCTCAGTTGATAAGGTTTTATCGGTCATTCTTCATTGGTTTCCGGATCAAATAATAAAACCCTATCTCTTCCACCCTCTTCTTTAAGTTCCACTTTGACATAAGCCTGATCCAGGGCATCTACTTTGAGCCCGGAATAATTACTTTGGATAGGAAAACTTCTATTAAATCTTCGATCGATTAATACTAATAGTTCCACAGAAGCCGGTCTGCCATACTGCGATAATGCCTGTAGTGCAGCTTGTATGGTCCTTCCTGTATACAAAACATCATCTACAAGGATGACTTTGAGCGAATCAACAAGAAAATCTAGCTCTGTATGATGAGGTACAAGGATCTTATTGTTCAATCTGAAATCATCCCTAAAAAAAGTAATATCCAACTTTCCTAAAGGAAAATGTTGAGGCTTCACCAATTCCTGAAGTCTGAGATGAATTCTTTGTGCCAGGAAAGCTCCCTTTTGCTGAATGCCCACGATGCAACTCTGACTAAAATCGCCATAGTTTTCGATTAACTGATAACAAAGACGATCTATGGTCCTCTGGAGTTGATCTTCCTGAAACAAAACTCTGGATTTCTTCTTTGGCACTTGAAGTATGGTTAATTGATCTCTCTTTTACTAAAGCAAAGGTACAAAATATGCTACTTTCGAAGACTTATCTATTACTAAGCAACTCGTTTTAAATTCATTATTCAGGATTGCATTTAGCAAGGTGGTAATCATTAATTAACATGAGAACTTAAAAAAATCAGGGTAAACACTGATAGACAGGTAAGACAAGCATTGTATATTTGCATATCAAAGTATTGAAAATGAGAAAATTACTACTACAAATTGCATTCCTTACTGTTTTATTTATCTGTTCTGCTAATGCTCAGATTATAATCAATGAAATTAGTTACAATCCTCCGGAATCCGGAACAGACAAATTAGAATATATTGAATTTTATAACACCGGCAACAGCAATTTATCGCTCAAAGATTATTCCATCTCCGATGCTGTAAATATTGTGTTTCCAGATACCGTGATCAAGGCTAAAAGTTATTTTGTAATTTGTGTAAATACCCTCAGCTTTGATACTGCTTTTGGCTTTAAGGCCTTACAGTGGACCTCGGGAGCGCTTAGAAACGATTCTGAAGTAATTACTTTATTGGATCAGAATGGCGCAGTGGTTGATAGTGTAAGGTATTCAGACGTAAATGGCTGGCCAACAGCTGCTGATGGATTTGGTCCATCTCTGGAATTATGTCGATCCTCTGCTGACAATAGAATGTTTGAGTATTGGAAACCTTCAACCAGGGTAACCGGTAGATTTATTGAAGGGTATGAATTAAAGGGTTCTCCCGGACAGGCAAATAATGTGGAATGTGCTGAACACTCTATAGAAGTATCCAATTTTAAATTTAATCCGGCTGATATTACCATTAATGTTGGTGAGTTTATTGAATGGACTAATCTGGGTGGAACCCATAACATCAATGGATCACAAACCACTTACCCTACTAACCCTGAAAGTTTTGGAAATGGAATTCCTTCAGGAAGTCTTTGGAGCTACATAAAGAAATTTGATAAAATCGGCGAATATCAATATCAGTGTGATCCGCATTCCAATCAAATGAAAGGTAGAATCACTGTAAAACCAAATGACATCCTTTATCCGTCGTATTTAGTTGCACAGGTGACATCCACTAATGCAAGCGGGGTTGGCGATTCGTTAAATGTAAAATGTCAGTTGGAAGGACTGGTATATGGAATCAATTATCGACCAGCAGGGCTTCAATTTACGATTATAGATAATTTTGGCGATGGTATTGGGGTATTCAGTGCAAACAAGAACTATTCATACACTGTTTCGGAAGGTGACAGAGTAGTCATTCGCGGATCAATAGGACAATTTAATGGCCTGTTACAAATGAATTTGGATACTCTTATTCGGATCAGCCAAAACAATACACTTTCTCCCCCTTCGGTCATTGCTAGTCTAAATGAAGACACAGAATCTCAGTTGGTTAAGATCCGAAATGTCCAATTGGTTAATCCAATTCAATGGTCTAACAATCCATTGGGTTTTACAGTGAAGGTTACCAATGGGCTAAATACATTTGATGTTCGCATTGATAATGATTGTGAATTGGTTAGCAAAGAAGCCCCTTCCGGGACTTTTGATATTACAGGACTAGGGTCTCAGAACGATAACACATCACCATTCCTTGAAGGGTATCAGATTTGGCCAAGATATATCCAGGACATCAGCCCTTATTTGCCTGCGAGTAAGTTTTACAGACGACTTGATATAGCTAACGTAAAAGGGAACAATAGTATGGGGATTGCCGATTCCCTTGGCGTAAAATGTGAGCTTAAGGGTACTGTTTATGGTATAGATTTTAATGGAAACAGTGGATTGCAGTTTACCATTATCGATCGTACCGGAGGTGTGGGGGTATTTTCAACTACCAATAATTATGGCTACACGGTTATTGAGGGTGATGAGGTAATAGTACAAGGTAAAATTGACCAGTTTAGAGGATTGACCCAAATTACTTTGGACAGTATATGGAAAGTATCTTCCGGCAATACTTTGAATAGCCCGAAAAACGTAACTGACCTCAATGAAGCAACAGAGTCTGATTTAGTAAAATTAACTAATCTTGCCATTGTTGATCCTTCTGAATGGTTGGGCAACGGGACTAGTTTTAGCGTAAGGCTTTCTAATGGAATTGAAGATTTTGTCATGAGGATTGATGACAATACAGATATTTCTAATACCAAACCACTCGGAAACAGAGTGAGTGTAATTGGTTTAGGTAGTCAGTTTGACAGCAATTCTCCTTTTGACAGTGATTATCTTATATATCCAAGGTATAAAAAAGATTTGAGTTTTACAACGTCTACAGACGATCAAAAAATCAATTACGACATCCGTTTAACGCCACAACCATCTAATAACTTCGTCCGATTGGAGGGAAAAACAGAAGATTTACAAGTCATTGAAATTTATAGCCTTACAGGAAAGTTGATTTCCATTCAAGCGTTTAAACCAGAGATTGAAACTATTTTGGATTCTGGTGTATATCTTTTAAAGGTGAAAGGCCAAAACATTAGTTATTCCCTAAAATTATTGATTCAAAAATAATCTGTGAGAATTGGATTGGCTTTATCCGGAGGAGGTTCAAGAGGTTCATTTCATATCGGTGTGTTGGCCGCTTTTGATGAATTGAAAATCGAGCCTTGCATAATTTCCGGAACAAGTGCAGGAGCCCTGGTTGGTTCACTTTATGCTGCTGGCGTAAAACCCTTACAGATTCTTGAAGTGGCAAATAATGTCAAGTGGTACAACCTATTAACTACAAGTTTCGCAAAAGATGGCATTACTAATCTGGGATTTCTTGAAAATCTGTTAAACCGGTATATTCCAGAAAATGAATTCAAATATTTAAAAATTCCCTTCTTGGTGACTGCCACAAATATGAATTCCGGGGCCTTGGAAATATTTGAAAAAGGTGAAGTGCATAAGCCGATTATGGCTTCATGTTCGGTACCTGTTTTGTTTAGACCGGTTTCAATGAATGGGAGCAAATATCTTGATGGTGGAATTGTTATGAATCTTCCAGTTAGCCCTTTAATCGATCGCTGTGACATGATTATAGCCTCAAATCTGTTTCCTTTAGTACCCAGGAGCGATGATGATTTAAGCAGTTTTGGCAACATAATGACCAGAGTTCTTGAGGTCACAATCAGCAATAACACCAATGTTGAGAAACTTAAAGCGGACATCCTGATAGAATCGGAATTGATCAACAAATACAACCGCTTCGAACTTAGTTTCAGTAACGAATTATACGAATTGGGTTACAAAGCCACGATGGATGCATTAAAGTCATCCACTGTAATCCCTAAGGCAAAATAGTTTAAGTAGTTTTGATGATTATCCATCAGTACATCTCTGCAAGTGAAGCGCATTCATCTTCGAACTTGACTTCAATATTTTGTTTAATGGTAGTAGCCAATCGAAGGCCAAAATAATCCACACTAATCGGAAATTGTTTATGCATCCGTTCTACGAGTACGCATACCTCTACTTTTTTAGGAATTGTGGACATAAATGCTTTAAAACCAAAAAAAATCGTCCTGCCGGAGTTGCTTACATCGTCCACAATAATGCACACACTTTTGCCAATTACATTCTTATCTATATCTAACTCCACTTCTTCCTGAAGCGGGGCTGCTGCATTAATTTTTAGTCGGGCGAGAATTACAGAAAGGTTACATAGATCCTGTAATTCCTTTTGGAGCATCCTGGCTAAAAAATAGCCTTTTTGGTTTACACCCGCCAACACAATTGACTTTTGGTCGGCATGGCGTTCATAAACCTCCATTGCCATTCTTCTAATTTTTTTCTCTATTTGCTGCTTATTTAAAATTATCATGTTATTTTGAGCGCTTAAAGTAACCCGGTTAACTTGCTCAAAAATACGTTGTAAACTGCAATTATGATTCAAATTCTGATTTTCCTCATCATCAGTGTTTATGTATTTTATAAAGCTACAGGTAAGTTTTATGAAATTTATCAAAATATTAATTTGGGTAAACCACAACCCACTGGAGGGTCATCGTCTGAAAGACTTCGAAACATGGTATTGTTTGCATTAGGCCAAAAAAAAATGTTTTCACGTCCAGTCTCTGGGATTTTCCATTTATTCATTTATGTGGCTTTTCTGTTCACTCAGTTGGAGTTAATTGAGATTTTGTTGGATGGACTTTTTGGAATACACAGGATGTTTGCCAGCTTTCTTGGAGGCTTTTATACTTTTCTGATAAATTTCATTGAACTAATATCTGTATTAGCCTTTGTTGCTACGTTTGTGTTTTTGTTCAGAAGGAACATAATTAAAGTCCTGCGCTTTAGGAAACCTGAACTAATTGGATGGCCAAGCTTGGATGCCAACTTGATTCTATTTGGTGAAATATTATTGATCACCGGAATATTTACCATGAATTCAACAGATCAATTGTTGCAACAAATCAACCCTTCCCACTACCCTAGTACAGGAACATTATTTCTTTCAGGAATTTTATCAGAGAATGTTTTTCAAGCCCAATCTGAAGGATTGCTGGTTATTTTAGAAAGGGCTGGATGGTGGCTTCATTTGCTTGTTATCTACGGATTCATCCTATATCTGCCTTATTCAAAGCATCTTCATATTTTTCTTGCTTTTCCAAATAGTTATTTCAGTAATCTGGAATCTCGAGGAAAAATATCAAACATTCCTGTTATTGAAAATGAAGCAAGAGGTATGCTTGGACTGAAACAAAATGATCAAATTGAAGCTTCTGAATCATTTGGCGCTAAAGACATTTTTGATCTTGATCGTCGGACATTGTTAGCGTCCTATAGCTGTACAGAATGTGGAAGATGCACCTCTGTTTGTCCAGCCAATATAACTGGTAAAAAACTTAGTCCAAGGAAGATTGTTATGGACATCCGCGATAGATTAGAGGAGGTTGGGCGCAATATAAAGTTAAATAAGATGGAAAAAGCAACCTCCTATGATGATGGAAAATCCTTATTTGATTATATAAGTAAGGAAGAAATTTATGCATGTACTACATGTAATGCCTGTGTGGAAGCCTGTCCCATATTGATCAATCCTATGGATCCTATCCTTCAGCTGAGACGCTATGACATTCTTATGAATTCAGGAGGTCCTTCTGATTGGTTACCGATGTTTAATAGTTTGGAAAATAACCAATCAGTTTGGCAGCTCCCTGAATCAAGAGATGCCTGGACAACTAAAGCATGAGCCTTTCATAAACAATTACAACGAAAATAAATTATGATACAAATACCACGTTTGTCGGAAGTTGCAACACAAGGTAAGAACATTGAGGTTTTATTTTGGGTAGGTTGTGCAGGATCCTATGATGCACGGGCCCAAAAAGTTTCATTGGCCTTTGCTCAGATTTTAGAAAAAGCCGGAATCTCATTTGCAATTCTCGGCGAAGAAGAAAAGTGTACTGGAGATCCAGCAAGACGTGCAGGAAATGAATTTTTATTTCAAATTCTTGCTCTTCAAAATATAGAGACACTCAATCAATATCAGGTTAAAAAAATTGTTTGTACTTGTCCTCATTGTTTCAACACTTTGAAAAATGAATATCCAGAACTTGGTGGCAGCTATGAGGTTTTGCACCATACTCAGTATCTTGACGAACTGATTGAGTCGGGAAGAATAAAATTGAAAGAAACAAATTCGGAAACTGTTAGTTATCATGACTCCTGTTATCTTGGAAGGGTCAACAATGAATACGAAGCACCAAGATCATTAATTCATCAATTAAAGATGGATATACGTGAAATGAAACGATCCAAAAAAAATGGTTTATGTTGTGGTGCAGGAGGTGGTCAGATGTTCAAAGAAGATGAACCAGGCAGCAAAAGAATCAATGAAGAAAGAATTGAAGAAGTGATTGCCAACGGAACTAACATAGTGGTTGCGAATTGTCCTTTCTGTATAACCATGTTACAAGATGGAATCAAATCCAAAGATCAACAGGATGAAATTATGGTTTATGATCTTTCTGAGCTAATCGTTGAAAAAATGCAAGAATGATGGATTTGATATCTTTTCCCGATAATGCCAAAATCTGGATTTATCCTTCTGACAATAGATTTGAAGATGACTTACTAGAGGACATTCAATTGCGAATACAAACATTTACCGCGCAATGGGTAAGTCATCAGAAGTCATTGAGAGCCACAGGCGGAATCCTTCATAATTATTTTGTTGTTCTTGTGGTTGATGAATCCGAAGTTTCGGCCTCCGGGTGTTCTATTGATGAATCCGTATCCTTTATAAAAAATCTTGAAACAATTTATCACACAGATTTTTTTAACCGATTGAATTTTTATTATATCGATCAGGAAGAAATTAAACTAGTTGCAGCAATGCAAATGTCAGAATGGTACCAAAACGGAAAGATTAATGATTCCACTTTGTTTTTTAATACTTTGGTGCAAGATAAAAGGCAGTTTATAGAAAACTGGCTCGTCCCATTAAAAGATTCATGGCAGAAGAGATTTATTTAATAGTGCAGTTAACTAAATCTGTCGAAATTAAAATCCATTTTTATCCATTTTGACAGATCTTTGATTCATGATTAAGAGAATTAAAAATTGGCTAGGAATAGAAGGGCCCAAGATAAAGTTTCAAAAGGAAGTTTTGAATGATGACAAACAACTAATAGGCAGTCTTTCTATCAGTACAATAAACCCGTCAACCATACTTAACGTCCAGATCGTTTTAAAAGAAAAGTACAATTCCGGCAGAAGTAGGCATTCAAGAAACCAAGAATTCATTCTTGGCGAAATGTACATCAATGAACCTTTTCACCTTGGAGCAAATGAACAAATCATCATCCCATATTCATTAAACTATGAAAAAGTCAAGTCCGGTTTAGATAAAATAGAAGATAAAAATTTGATGCTAAAACCATTAACCGGAGTTATCAGAATGATACGTGGAACTCAGTCCACATATTTTTTAGAAGTACTTGCAGAGATCAAAGACTCGATGGTTCCTGCAGTGGATATTCAAGTATTGGAAAAATTAAAATGATCCATTTTTCTACCTAAAGTCCATCTCACCCTCTAAAAACACATCCGCTACTAGGGGTCTCAAATACCCATATTTCTTTAAGGAATGTTATTTCTTTTTTGATTTGCTTCCATATCCATATGGCAATATGTTCTGCAGTTGGATTTTCGAGCCCCACTATATCGTTAAGAAATTTGTGATCCAAAGTATCCTTGACAGGCTGAAAGGCTTTATTTATATCTTGAAAATCAATTACCCATCCTAAATGAGGGTCTAATTCCGACTCTACTACAATTTTTATCTTGTATGTATGGCCATGCACATTCTGACATTTATGTCCTGCAGGAACATTGGGTAGTCGGTGAGCACAATCAATGGTAAATTCTTTGAAAACTTCTACCTTACTCATGGTCTTCGAGTGTTCAATTTTGAAAATGGTTTAATTTGGTATGCTTGATGTGGGATCTAAGGTATTGGTATATGGGCCAAAATAAAATTGACCATTGACCTTATTTATTTTCTTTATTTTTCTCCATCAAGTCTTTTAAAACTTCTTCATCTGTTTTTCCTAAATTCTGGAGCAACATCTTTGCGTCTTTGGCAAACTGATTTTCGGGATATTTATCTAGGAATTCCTGATAATATTTTGCAGCATTTGCTGAATCGTGAAGAGTTCCATCAAACAAAAACCCTTTCATAAATAAAGCAACCGGAGATCGTTCGTGGCTAGGGTATTTTTCAATTAACCAATCATACAACGCAAAACTTTTTTCAAATGTTCGGAGGGTATTGGAAGTCTCAGCAGCTTTAAAGATAAATTCAGGTGTCTGTGGATCTTTAGGCATTACCATTGCATATGCTTCACAAGCATCGACATAATTCATGGCATTTCGTTGGTTAAAACCCGTAGCAGTGTCTGCAAAAATTGATCTTCCAATATCAAGAATGTAGTCTTCTGGCGATACTACCTTTGGTAATTTTGATTTCAACTCTTCTGTCTTGGCATCACCGGAATACGTTTTCAAATAACTAAGGGACATAACATCTGCTGTAACATGCCTTCCCGTTGCGTGGAGTAGATTTATCATTTTATATACATTGTCCTTAGTATCAGGCCTGTCAGGATAATTTTTTACAAGGTTATTTAAAAATATTACCTGTTGATCTTTCTTTGCCATTTTTTCACTGGCGTTTGATGCTTTGAGTAAAATTTCACTTACATCTGTATTTTTCTGTACGGTCTGTATGATTTCGAGATATTTTGTTACCAGCTTTTCGTAATTTTCTTCATTAGGTGTGGTATTAAAACTACTTTCAAGACCTGCCAATGCCGGGTCATGGATACCAGAAGATTTTTTACAAGACCATGATATAGAAGCCAGTATAAACAGTATGATCAAAGCTTTATGCATAAGAAAGTATTTAAAGCAAAATTAAAACATTCAACTCATTTATAGTCAATATCTTACAAATTAACATACTATTTAAACATGTAGCGTTTGATGCTGTTTTCTTACACATGAAAATATCTGCATTTTGGTTCAGGAGGGACTTAAGGCTTATTGACAATCATGGACTTTATGAAGCTATTAAGTCCGGCAAAAAAGTTCTTTGTTTTTTCATTTTTGACCGCAACATATTGAACGGTTTGCCTGATAAAAAAGACTCAAGGATTCATTTTATTTTTCAGCAAGTAAGGCAGCTTAAATTACAATTAAACAACATAGGTTCTGACCTAATGATTGCCTACGATTACCCGGATAAGGCCTGGATTAAATGGATTACACAATTCGATATTGAGACAATTTTTTTAAATCGGGATTATGAACCTTATGCAGTTCAAAGAGATGATTTACTAAATGAAATATGCCATAAAAAGGGAATTATATTAAAAGCCTATAAGGATCACGTTCTTTTTGAGAAAAGCGAGGTGCTTAAAGAGGATCAAACGACTTACACAGTTTTTACTCCTTATAAAAGAAAATGGTTAGAAAAGCTAAATCAAATTGGCGATTCTGAAGCTTTTATCCATTACCCTGTTGAAATGGAAGGTCGTCATTTCTTCCCTTTGGAACCAACCCCCTTACCTTCCATGGAATTCATGGGTTTTATTCCCTCGGACCTATATATCCCTGAAGCAAAGGATTGGCAAAGAGTCCTGTCTAAATATTCTAAACAAAGAGATTTTCCTGGAGTGGATGGCACAAGCAGGCTTGGGATTCATTTGCGATTTGGGACTATAAGCATCCGTGAGGTGGCTCGCAAAGCTTTTAAAATTTCAGAAACTTTTCTAAGTGAACTTATCTGGCGCGACTTTTATTCCATGATATTACAAGCATACCCAAATGTAGTAGGTCATGCGTTTAAGCCTTTATATGACCGCATTAACTGGTTGAACTCAGAGGAAGAATTTAATCTATGGTGCGAAGGCAAGACAGGCTATCCTTTGGTTGATGCGGGAATGCGGGAATTGAACGCTACAGGATTTATGCATAACAGGGTAAGAATGGTCACGGCAAGTTTTTTAGTAAAGCATTTACTTATTGACTGGAGATGGGGGGAAGCTTATTTTGCAAATAAACTGCTTGATTTCGATTTGGCCAGCAATAACGGAGGATGGCAGTGGGCAGCAGGTTGCGGGACGGATGCGGCCCCATATTTCAGAATATTTAACCCAGAGGCACAGCAAAAAAAATTTGATCCAAAATTTGAATACATTCAAAAGTGGGTACCAGAATTCAACACTGCAGCCTATCCGAATCCAATAGTTAACCATGCAGAATCTCGAAAAAGATGTCTTGAAGTATACAAACTTGCACTTTCGGATGGTTAAGTTTTATCGTATTTAGTATAAAATTGGCCAAATCATTTAATTTTAGGCAATGAATAAACTAAAAGTTCTTTTTTGGCTTACGTTGATTCTTAGTGGATGGATAGCTTGTAAGGATGAAGGACAAACTTCAGACATCCCCACTATAAAATACCTCAGTACGAATAAGATAATCATGAGACAAGGTGATTTGAATCAGGATTCCATATGGCTGAACTTTAGTTTTTCGGATGGAGACGGAGACCTAGGATTTGGCTCAAGTAGTGGGAACCAGGACATTTTCCTTATCGACACGCGCACCAACCAACTCCAAGATGCGTTTAAGATCCCGGATTTGCCGGAAGCTGGTGGAAAACCAATAAGTGGGAATGCATCTATTCTTATTTTTACAACTTGTTGTCTTTTCCCAAATAACATACCTCCTTGTTCTAACCCAACTCAATTTCCTGTTGACTCTATTAGATACGAGCTTTACATTAAGGATCGTGCCGGCCACGAAAGTAATCACGAGTTTAGTGATTGGATAGTGTTGATGTGTCAGTAAAATCAAAGAATTAACTGTATTTCCTTTTTGATTGCATTCAGAGCCGTTTGAATTCCGACTTCTGCAGTTTCATTTTTTTGGTCTAAAAGGATTTGAGAAAATTGTGAAATCTCCAAGTTTTTTGTGTTCTCATTTATGGATGAGTCTAATGCATAAAGCACTTCATTCTTCGCAAAAAGGATTATTTCCCATAATTTGTCGCTGACATATATCTGTTGCACCATATTATGTTCAAATTCCTGATGTACGCTGATCATTAGAGTCTTAATCCATAATTCAGGCGTAAAATCTTTAGTGGAAAAGCGCATAACCAGGTTTTGCAACCTTATTCTTTCTAGAAAAAGAGCCAAACGCTCATAAGACTGAAGTTTGATGGGCAGGCTTTGGGCACCATTAGCAGATTTTGTCTCAGAAATACGCTTAAACCTTTCGAATTCAAAATACTGCCTCAACATGTAATATACCACCGCAAAAACTGTTAGGGCAGGAATAGTTAATTTAAAAATTTCTAATACAGTCTCCATAATCAAAGTTGAAATGCGAAGGTACAGTATTGGTCCTATTCTATACACAAGAGAACATTTTTCTGTACTTTTGTGTTAATATTTGAAATACAAGCAGACATGGAAATCTTAACAGAAACGCCTGTAATCATTACAGATTCGGCAAGAATTCAGTTAGAGAAAATTAAAACAGAGCAACAAATACCTGACGTACATGGACTTAGAGTTGGAGTCAAAGGCGGAGGTTGTTCCGGCTTTAGTTATGTACTTGGCTTTGACACTCTTAAAGAAAATGATCAGGAATATATGATCAATGGCATAAAAGTGTTCATGGACCCGGCTCATGCACTATACCTTGTCGGCATGCAAATCGAATGGGTAGAAGGTCTAAACAATCGCGGTTTTTCATTTGTAAATCCAAATGCAAAAGATACTTGTGGTTGCGGACAGTCATTCTCTGCCTAATCAGCCCGCATCCCAAACCAAATGAAAGACATTTTTGATCTGATCTCAAGGATATTTTTATCTGCTATTTTTCTTTTTGAAGCTTTTACTTCCCTTAAGTTTTTTGAACGCACCAAGGATACCATGACAGAGTATGGTCTTCTCTGGAATCAGGACTTCTTACTGATATGCACCATTATTGCACTGACCGTGGGTGGTTTATTTTTATTAATTGGTTACCGGCCAGCATTTGCGGTTACTTTGTTACTTATGTATTGGGTTCCTGTGACTTTTATAGTTTATTCCTTTTGGGATGATCCTCCGGCCAAACAAAATCTACATTCCATTTTTTTTATGAAAAACATTGCAATCATAGGCGGACTCATTCACGTACTCATTTATGGCACAGGTAGATACAGTTTTAGAAGATTGTTCGGCATGACCAAATTACCCAAAGAAAGTTGGTAATAGTCAAGGCTCGTTAAATTTAATTTATGCCTCATTTTAATCTTTCCTACCTTCAAATGCTTGGTTTGACGGTTTTTCTATGGATAAATTCTATGGCAATTCAAGCCCAGAGTACTTTTGAATTTACTGTGGATACAATTAGACTTCCAGATTGGCCAGCATTGCATTCTTTCAGTTTTGGCGTATATCAAGACAAGGTGTATATTTTTGGAGGTAGGATGGATGGCATTCACGAAAAAGAATCCGGATTCCAAAAAAGTGGAGCCAATGAAAAATTATATGTTTGGAATACACTGAGCAATCATATCTCAAACTATGATTTATCTATACTTCCTGACTCCATATTATTACCATTAAGTGCAACAGGAACCTCTTTTGTCCAAAATGAAAACCAATTAGTAATTATTGGCGGTTATGGCCAGTCAGAATCCGGAATTTATGATACTTACCCAAGCTTGATCCATATTGATTTGGAAATCCTGGATCAGGTGGTCAATAATCAGGGAGTTTATACAGACGCCATTAAACATATTTCAAATTCAAAATTCAGAACGGCAGGAGCTCAATTGCAATACTTGGATGGTAAATATTACCTAGTTGGTGGAAACCTATTTGAAGGAGAATATAAAAGCAATTCAGGGCAAGTTAAACAACAGTATTATGAATTAGCCACTATATTTAGCTTAATAAAGGGGGCTAATTCCTTAAGCGTTAATTTTGAATTTGAATACAGGGATGAATTCAACTTTCATCGGCGAGATTACAATATGGTTCCATTTGTAGTTGCTCCGGGTCTGGTCAAATTAATGATATTCTCAGGTGTTTTTCTAATTAATGAAAATCGACCATTCATGAACATTGCTTTATTGGATAAGAATGGGTATGAGGATGTTTTGAATTTTAACCAAAGATTTGCTCATTATCACTGCAGTAAAGTGGGCGTTTATAGCTTTTCTGCATCCGAAATGTCAGAGATTTTTTTTGGTGGAATGGCCGAATATTTTATCGATTCTACTGGAATTTCAGCCAGAGACCCTTTGGTCCCATTTGTAAGCACCATTTCAAAAGTAAGTAAATTGAATGATGGAAGTTATAAAGAATCATTTTATGCAAACCAAATGCCGGGATTTCTTGGTACAAATTCTGAATTTTTAATTCATCGTGATATTCCGTTATACGCTCCTGGTATTGTAGATTTGGATAAAATCAAAAACGACACAGTATTTTTAGGTACCATTTTCGGAGGAATTTACAACCCTACAACAGATCCGAATCCATGGCAAAATAATAAAGCCCACTTGACAAAAGCTAATCCATATTTACTCAAAGTACACATGATTAAAAATGCAAACCCAAATTCCAGTAAATGGATTCAAAAGCATTCTCCAAACAAAGCATTATTTCGAGTGTCTCCTAATCCTGCTAAGGATAAATGTCTTTTAAATATAGATGGTCTGACTTGGAGCCAACTATCCGTTTGGCTTATTGATCCAAACGGAAAACTATTATTTTATAACAACTATTCTGACCATACTTTGCCCGTAATTCACATTAATCCTTATCCTAAAGGCGCATATATTATTTATGCTATTGCCGATAACAAATATTTTTTTAAGTCGGAAGTTATTAAACAATAGGTTTTTAGTTCATTTTTTTGAAGTTGGATATAGCCTCTCTGGTGTAGTCACTTAAAACTAGTCTGCCGGAAATTTCAGCCCGCGCGGGAAGCAACTTTGTCCAATGTTCAGTGTTCTCCCAAAACACTTTTTTAAGTTCATTTAATGCGAGTGGATTTGAACTTAAAAGAAGCTTGGAAAAATGGTCGATGTAAGCATCCAACTGCTCTGTATTTTCAAAAACTTCCTGATACAAACCCTTATCCTTGGCCCATTGTGCTGTCTGCCATTCCGTTGCATTTAGCGCCATTTGAGAAAAGGCAGCTAAGCCAATCTTTCTTTCCACCGCAGGACCTATCACAAATGGCCCAATGCCAACCGCCAATTCGCTGAGTCTAACCGATGCATATTTACTTGCAAAAACATAATCACATCCAGCAGCAAGTCCTACCCCTCCACCAACTGATTTTCCTTGAATGCGTCCTAAAATTATTTTTGGTGAACGCCTCATCGCCAGGATTACATTGGCAAAGCCCATAAAAAAAGATTTGCCTGCATCCATATTTTGGAGAGAGGATAATTCATCAAAACTAGCCCCTGCGCAAAATACTTTTTCACCGCCACTTTTTAACAGAATAATAGGACAATCAGAAGTTGTAGATATGTCGTCAATGGTATCTACCAGTTGACTCAATATGTCTGAAGGCAAAGAATTGCTTTGTTCCGTAAAAAATTCAATGATCTCAAGCTGGTCTTGACGGTATCGCTTTACATAATTACTCATAACTACAAATTAATGCACAAAAGCAAAGGTAAAAATCTAATCCCGATGGCGCCAACTTTTAAATTCACCATTTGGAATTTTCCAATCAGCTGGCATTTCTCTAAGGGGTTCAGTTACTTTCAAGTGCTCTAAACAATCATGCGCCAATTGTTGATATAATTCGGTCCCTTTGGTTTTCCAAAGGATCATTTCGTCAGAAACATCTTTGACTTTTTTGGCAGGATTACCAACAATTAAACTTCGCCTACCGAAATTGGATCTTTCTTTAATAAAACTCATTGCCCCTACTATACATTCCTCCCCTATTTCACAATCATCCATAATCACGGAATTCATTCCAACCAGAGAGTTTCTTCCGATTCTTGCGCCATGGATAATAGCACCATGACCAACATGCACATTCTCCTCCAGGTGCACAGTTATTCCCGGAAACATATGCACCATACAATGTTCCTGAATATTACAGCCATCTTCAATCACTATCTCTCCAAAATCTCCCCTCAACGCAGCAAACGGACCTACATATACATTTTTGCCAATTCTTACGCACCCTGTAATTGCAGCTAAAGGATGAACAAAAGAACTCGAATGGACATAGGGTTTAAAAGATTTGAAAGAAAAATACATGCTAAAAAAAATTAGTTAATGATGGTGAAATTTATAAATGGTTTTAATTTATCATAATGTTTATATAGGTCAGCACACAAATTGTGAATTTATTTGGAGAGGATGGATTTGATTGTCTGTCAGATGTATCTGGTCACCGATATAGAAAAAATAACAATTGATATAAATGTGCAAGTGGTGTAATTTTTTTTAGGCTTAATAACATGTAGTATATAACAATTTCATACACTCCTTATCTTGTGTGAAAATACGGAATGTCATGATATTTTTTGAAGTAGATTTTTTAAATTTTTTAGCCGATCTTGAAGTGAACAATAATCGGGAGTGGTTCAATGCAAACAAGAACAGGTTTAAAACTAAGGTTGAGACTCCATTTCAAACATTTATTGAAAGAATGATTGTTTTATTACAAAAAGAGGATCCAAGAATTAAAATGACAGCTAAAGAGTCTATTTTTAGGATATATAAAGATGTCAGGTTCAGCAAGGACAAATCTCCATACAAAACCCATATGTCTGCTTTAATAACTGCTTTTGGCAAGAAGGAGATAAGCGCTCCCGGTTTTTATCTGGAGTTTAGAGCGGATAGATTTCACATCTATTCCGGAATTTATGAACCAGGCCCAGAGATCCTACATAAAATAAGAACTTATATAGCTACCCATCTTAACGAATTTAAAAAGCTTTATTTATCCAAATCATTTATTGAAAGATTTGGTGAAATCAGGGGAGAAAAGAACAAAGTAATATCAAAAGAATTTAAAGAAGTAGCAGCCATTGAACCATTACTGTACAATAAAGCATTTTATTATACTTGTGCTTTTGATTCCGAACTTATCCTAAAAGATGGATTAGAAAAGTTAATCCTTAAGGTGTATAAAGATGCCAAGCCAATGAATGAATTTTTAGAAAATTCATTGGTTTGATCCTAATGCAGCTGCTTCATCGATGTCACTTTTGATGTCACGATTGATGATGATTCCTGCATTTAATTCAAATCCAAGAATAAGTATAAGTACATTTATTCTAATCCAGACTAAAGTTATTATTAGAGCAGATATGGCTCCATATATCTTATGGTAAGAGGAGAAATTTTCAACAAAGTACCCGAAAACAACAGAAGTAAGAATCGATGTTGTTGTAGCAAAAATTGTACCCGGAGAAAACCCTTTCATCGGCTTACGCAATGCAGGACCAAATCGGTAAATCAAATCTATAACTGTATAAAAGAGTAAGATGATAATCACGTATTGCAAAAGCTTTATGCTTAGCGCGGCTAAAGTTCCCAATTTTAGCAATCCAAATAACCAATTAAATATATAACTCCCCATTATGATCAGCACTATAGAAAAGATCAATAGAATACTCAAAAGAAAAGTGAGCAATAAAGCTATCAAATGTTTCTCAATCCAGCTTCTTTTGCGAAAGCTACTTCGGTACGTTTTGTCAAACCCGCTCATCATGGAAAGAATTCCATTAGAAGCAAAAAAAACAGCCAGAATAAATCCTATTGAAAGAAAACTTTTGTTTGCCTTAGGTCGTATTGCCCCAACAATATTTTTCCAAAGATAGTCCTTAGCGCCTACAGGCATTATAGAATTAAGAGAATTTTCTAAAGTTGTAAAGAAATCCCAACTCTTTGGTAAATATGCAGTTAATGTGAACAAAAATATTAATGTCGGAAACAAGGCAAGAAAAAAATTATACGACATGGCACTGGCGCGGGTTTCCAGATCATTTTTCTTTAATTCAAAATTTATAAAAGAAAGG
The DNA here is from genome assembly GCA_016713905.1 of Candidatus Vicinibacter proximus. Lineage (NCBI taxonomy): Bacteria > Pseudomonadati > Bacteroidota > Saprospiria > Saprospirales > Saprospiraceae > Candidatus Vicinibacter > Candidatus Vicinibacter proximus. The sequence goes on along the minus strand of JADJOE010000003.1, from coordinate 819,838 downwards.
GTCGTATATATACTTACACCATAAAAACCAGGAAGAGAATGAGTCTTTGACCATTGTATCACTTGTGCAAACGGCCCAAAATCTAACAAAGCCTTTTTTATTTTATATACACCCTTAATCAAAGTATGATTTTAATTTGTCCACAATAACTTCAGGAGCATTAACCCGTTTTTTGGTTTTTATATCGACAAAACAAAGGGTCACCTTGCCTTGATTGGCTAATTCGTTTTGTTCCTTAAAAATTTTGGTTTCAAACTCAATGGTTCGTTCAGGCAAATGCAAGATGGTAGTTTCCAGGATCAACAATTCATCGTAGTAACATGGGCGCAGATACCTTACATTCATATTCATCACCGGCATAAAAACACCCAATTCATCCTCCACGGATTTATAGCTTAAACCCAGAGATCGCAGTGCTTCTACCCTACCGGTTTCGAAATAAAAACTATAATTTCCGTAATAAACATAAGCCATTCGATCGGTCTCAGAATACCTTACCCTGACTTGTGTCTGGTGTTTAAACATACTCGCTGATCTTTTGACGGATAACTGGACATGACATACAATGTGTTCCTCCACGTGCTCTTGAAAGCTCACTGGATGGCAAAGTGATGATGGTTTTCTTTAATTCAGATGGCTCAATGCTACCCCCTTCCACCTGGCGGAGAAACTCATTTGCGTGAATTACTGAATAACCATTATTGCGAAAGGCTTTCTCAGTATTAGGATTACGGTCGTATGTTAATGCTACGCCTGGACGAATGGTCAACAAATTACATCCATCGGTCCATTGTTCTCTTTCCTGATAAGGAGATTCACCGTCCCCACTCCAAATAAAATTGATTTCAGGACTTATTTCTGCATGAAGAAAATCCAACACAGAAGGATACTCGACCATTTCACCAGATGAACGATGTACAGTTACATATGAACCAAGACCGTCCTTCACTATGGGTTTATAGCCTACAAAATCTAAATGGTCAATTTGCGTAAATAGTGTGTCAATGTGCATAAAAGAGCGTTCTTTGGGCACATCTACTTCTACAATATTTTTGATCAATTTTCTGTCAAATAGAATTTTCTTCAAGGTATTCAAAGCATGATCCGTTGTACGCTCACTGCTACCTATGAGTAAATAGTCTTCATTTAAAAGCATCAGATCTCCTCCTTCTATAGAAATAGGCTCCCCTTTTCGTGAAGGCGGAAAATCATTGATTAGATTAAGGTTTATCAGACGGTCATCCGTTAGCAAGTTAGAAAACTGTGGATGGGCATAGATGAAAAAACGTGTAAGGAGGTTCTCTCGATGCCTTACTGATTTGGATGCCTTTGTGATGACCACATGATCCTTAATGGTCAATGCAATATCCCTCGTAAAAATAAAATTAGGTATTGGATCAAACAAAATGTGATCCTCCGGGTAATTGTAGCCTGAAATTAAAACCTCTGCCAGTAAACCATGATCCATGTCATTTAGTGATTTGATGACACTGCCAGGTAATTCTTCCCATTCAGCCAACTTCTGTAAAAGCTCCTCCTTAAGTGGTACACTGGCATCCAAAGCTTCCCTAATCAGAGTCTCTGTCTCCAGAACATTCTCATCTCCAATAAACATTCCTAACACATTGGTAAAAATTTTATGCTCCCTTTGCATTGCTGGCAGGTAAACAATGTCATCAAATAGCAACTCCCCTGCTCGCTTGGGGCTGATTCTGTCAATCCCTTCATCAGGTGCATGGACAATAACTTTTTTCAAAGGCATGATTTCTGAATCAACGTATATTTCTTTCGACAATCCCATATTGAGGTATTTGCTGCAAATTTAGAGCTTTTCCACTCCAGAACACCTTAACCCTATAAAGGAAGTTAAAATTAACATACAAATCATTGTAAATCTGAATCTTACACCTCAGGATATTCTTTAATTAACCAACACTAATCCGATTGTTCTGATTGTTTGTCCAGTTATTTGGCATCCTTATGGGAACTTTTATGCCTCTGGTCTAATTATGTAACTGCACTGGCATTTTCTAATAAACCAATGCTGTCATTATAGCGTTACTTATTTCTAAATCTCCAAATAAATGGGTTTTGTTATTATGTTTATCATTTTCCTTGGATTGGATCTTTATGTATTCCAGGGAATAAAAATCCTTACCGCCGGATTATCGTCTAGTTACCTCAGGACCGGAATCTCGATAGGGTTTTGGATTATATCTTGGGGGTTAGTATTCATGATGATTTATGGTTTCTTTGGCTTTAAAAAGACCCATCATTTTACATGGATTTCCCGTTGGACATTGAATTTTTTCGTTACCTTACTGGTTACCAAAATCTTTTTCATCTTTTTTCTTTTTTCAGAAGACATCTATCGGTTTTTATTTGGGGTAGGGCAAAAATTAATTAGCCAGAACACTACAGAAGAACAATCCTTTTTTCCAGATAGACGATTATTTTTTAGTCAAGTTGGGTTAATGGTGGCAAGCGTCCCATTTGTGTCCTTTCTTTATGGTATGACTAAGGGAAAATACAACTATAAAATACATTACCACAAATTGTTTTTTGAAGATTTACCAACTGCTTTTGAAGGCTTCAAAATTGCTCAATTTTCTGATTTTCATTCCGGCAGTTTTGATGACCCACAGGAAGTTGAGAAAGGTTTAAAATTGTTACAGGAACAACAGTGCGATGTTATAGTATTTACAGGAGATCTTGTAAACAATACGGCTGATGAGGTAAATCCATATAAGGCAATGCTTAACTCACTTCATGCTCCTTATGGTAAATTTTCCATTCTTGGAAACCATGATTATGGGGATTATATTGAATGGCAATCTCCAGAAGCTAAAAGCAACAATCTCCGGCAATTAATTAAAAATCACCAAGAAATGGGATTCAAATTGCTCCAAGACGAAAATCATCCTTTTGAGAAAGAAGGCGATAAAATTCATTTACTGGGGGTTGAAAATTGGGGAGTAGGATTCGGCAAAAGAGGGAATCTCGAAAAAGCACTTCAAGGAACCAACCCAAAGGATTTCAAGGTTTTACTTTCTCATGATCCGACACATTGGGAAAATGAAGTAAAAATGCACCCATCCAACGTACATCTCACCTTATCCGGTCACACCCATGGCGCTCAAATGGGAGTAGAAATTCCTGGATTTAAATTCAGTCCAGTTCAATTCCGTTATCCACACTGGGCAGGACTCAAGGAAGAATTTGGCAGAATTATTCATATAAATCGTGGCTTTGGTTTTCTTGCATTTGCTGGCAGAGTGGGAATCTGGCCTGAAATAACGGTAATTGAACTCAATAAAAAGTAGGCCAAAACAATTGAAAAATGATCTACTATTTACAATCTTTTAATAGTTTAAAATAGGGATTAATATTTTTTTAATTGTAATTTGGGAATTTAGAAATCTAAATTTTGACTTGGATATTTTTTAACAATCAAGTATTTCAAATCAATCCATTCAGAACATTTTAATTCTATCTACTAGAAACAAAATCACATTAATCCCTATTTTATTTTATCCTACTCTTTTTAAAACATTTTGATTCATTTTGTATTTTCAGGAATCTATCAGCATCCACTAAAAACGGAAACCACATAAATTGATTTTCCGAAGATTACTGTTTCAAAAGATTTATTGTCATCTGCACTAAAAATAAGCTGCCAGGTAATCCCATGATCGGCAGATCTAAAAAGCCCTGCATCGAGACTACAATATAAATACTCTCCTAATTGATCAATGTCCTTAATCGCACTAGGCCTGAATTGGACACCATTTTGCATATTTTTCTTTAATAAATCTTGATTAAAAAGAGCATTCGAAAGGCCAGCATCCGCTCTTTGCCAAGTCCTTCCACCATCAACGGACGTGCGCAATCTGTTTGTTTTTATCCCAAATGGAGCTGATTTCTCCATTCCCCATGGGCCCATTCCACTGGTTATAGCTGTTAACCGACCATCAATCATTCCTGTATAAAAAGCCATGCCATCTTCTGTAAATACCCAATCCCACTGTTCTCCTCCATTCACTGACTTTAGGACCCCTTTAAAACCAGCGGCAAATAACACACCATCATTTTCCATTAGACCAAGGACCATACCTTCTGAAAAAACCTTCTTCCACGTTTTTCGGCCATCCATAGATTTATAGATACCATTGTCACTTGCTATAAATACAATCCCTCCAGGTATTTCAAGAATTGTTCTAACCATTTTGTCGCCGAGAGATTTGTCCATAGGTACCCAAATTGATGTTCCAATAATTTTTTGGTATACACCGTTGCCATAACTTATAGCGTAAGGCCCAGCCCAACCATTAGAAATATTGCTAATGCTTTTTCCAAGGACCTGATCAACCTTCCACTGAATTAATTCGGATGTAGCATCTCCGCCATACACCCCCTTATCAGTCGCTAAAAGAAGTTCTCCATGACTTTCAAAAGCAGAGTTTATTCCAATACCTTTGGGCAAATTACCACTTACATCTTTCCATGTATTGCCACCATCCAATGATTGAAAAACCAGGTTTGCAGACGATGATTTGTTATTAAATTGTGTATCACACGGACTAAATAAAGACTGCAGTAAATGTAAAAAAACTAAAAAGTAGACTTGCATAATAAATTTTAAAAGTGAAATAATAGAACAAATCTAAATACAACCATAGCCAATGCTAAATTTGACGTGTAAAACGATGTAACGGAATTGTAAAAGTATGTTGACTTTTATCACCTGCCCTAAAAGAAAGGAAAATCATGGGAATTGGGTCGTAAAAACTTGAATTAATTCTTTATTCAATAACATTTCTGCTTATGTTGGAGAAAATAGCCAATGAATCTTTAAAACCTCAATGTCGGTCCCTAACATTAAACTAACTTTGATCTTTTAATTTGTATCTTTAAAAACAATAATGATCGTACTTTAAACATAAATAATGAAAATAAAATTATGCGTAATCTACCTATGCTCCTTACAATCAATATATGCTCAAAAATTGGATTTAAAGGAAATCATCCATCAAAAAGCAGATAAATTAGAGCCTAAAGTCATCCAGTGGAGGCATGACTTTCATCAAAATCCTGAACTCGCCAATAGAGAATTCAGAACCTCTGCCATTGTGGCCAAACACCTGGAATCACTTGACATTCAAGTAAAAACCGGAGTAGCAGTTACCGGAGTGGTCGGAATACTCAAAGGTGACAAGGCAGGACCGGTCGTGGCTTTAAGGGCAGATATGGATGCTTTACCGGTAGCTGAAAAAAATGATCTTCCCTTTGCATCAAAAGTAAAAACCACTTACAATGGAAAAGAAACAGAGGTAATGCATGCATGTGGTCATGATGCCCATGTTGCAATTCTTATGGGAGTAGCCGAGATCTTAAGTGGCATGAAAAAGGAATTAAGTGGAACCGTCAAATTTATTTTTCAACCTGCAGAGGAAGGTGCCCCAAAAGGAGAAGAATTTGGAGCAGAATTAATGATAAAAGAAGGAGTGCTTGAAAACCCAAAGGTAGACGCGATTTTTGGATTACACATGAAAGCGGATTTGGAAGTTGGTAAAATCGCTTACCGTCCTGAAGGAACTATGGCTGCAGCTTCTGATTTCAAAATAACTGTTTCAGGGAAACCATCCCATGGTTCTACGCCATGGCAATCTATAGACCCAATTGTAGTTGCAGCCCAAATTATCAATAATTTACAAACTATTGTAAGCAGAAATGTTAATCTTATTAATAACCCAGCAGTAGTAACAGTTGGCTCTATCCATGGAGGGAACCGGTTCAATATTATATCCGAACAGGTAGAAATGATGGGTACCGTAAGAACATTAAGTGATGAAGATGAAGCTTTCGTTTACAAACGCATTCGTCAAGTCGCAGAAAAAACCGCAGAGTCGGCTGGTGCTATGGCCTTGGTAACTATACCATACTCGGTTCATTACCCTGTTACCTATAACCACATAGGACTTACCGAGGCAATGTTACCTTCTTTATACAAGTCAGTTGGAAAAGATAATGTAATTTTGAAGCCTGCAATTACAGGAGCGGAAGACTTTTCATTTTTTGCGCAAAAAGTTCCAGGCTTGTATTTTTTCATTGGGGGACTTCCTGTAGGAAAAGACCCAATCAAATCCGGACCTCATCATACTCCAGAATTTTTTATTGACGATAAGGCTTTCAAAACAGGAGTTACGTCTTTTTGTAACCTTGTTTTTGATTATATGGAAATGAATAAGAAGAAAAATTGATAACTACGAGATAAGGTTTTTGGTGTATATCATAATAGAAAATTTTACATTTCGTTTGGCCAAATATGTAGGTATTTAAATATATTGATTTCAAAAATATAAATTAATTTTAACCGATTACAAAATGAAAGGACTTCGCATTATTTTTTTACTTCTGATTTCTTCGCAGATTTTTGGACAGATAAGCCCATCTTCACCTACAAGCTCATTTACAGTAAAAGGTAAAGTAAAAAAGGAAAAAAGCATTACCTTAGAGGACCTAAAAAAATATCCCAATCAAATACTAAATAATGTAAACACCAGTTGCTCACCAAAAAATGAAGAGAGATCAAATAATGTAAAAGTTGTATTATTAAAATCGGTTCTTGATAGTGTAGAATATGATTATCAAAAATCTCGTAATCTCAACCAATTCTATTTCTTATTTGTTGCAGCAGATGGCTATAAAATAGTTTTCTCCTTCAACGAAATATATAATACAGAAATCGGAAACAATCTTTTTATTGTAACAGAAAAGGATGGCAATATGGTGGGAGATATGAATAATCGCATTTTACTTTTATCCACGAAGGATTTAAAAGGAGGCAGCAGAAATATGAAATGGCTATCTAAAATAATTGTCTGTAAGGCCGAATGAGCTTCGAATAATTCATTATTAAGATGTGCTTTCAAAATAAATATTCCTGTAATTTTTCACATATTTTATTATATGTTTCTTCCATATTTGAATGTATTATTTAAAATCTAAAAACCCTTAACTAAAAATATAAATATTTTATTTAAGAAAAATAACAATTAATCATTAAACTAATAAATTATTTTGGCATTTAAATTCGACATTACCGCTACAACTTTATTTGGGTTGGAAGAAATTCTTGCAGAAGAATTGCGTATCTTAGGAGCAGAAGACATTGTTGTTTTAAATCGGGCTGTACAATACCGGGGAGATCTTGCTCTGCTTTACAAAAGTAATCTGATGTTGCGCACAGCTATTAAAATTCTAAAACCAATTAAGAGTTTTCGCGCTTTCAATGAGGATCAACTTTATCATCATGTAAAAAAAATAAAATGGGACGTATACTTTAATCCAAACATGACATTTGCAATTGATGGCAGTACTAGCGGAGAGATCTTTACGCATTCCAAATATGCAGCTTTGAAATCCAAGGATGCTATTGCTGACCAATTCAGAGATCTATATAATATAAGACCTTCTGTAGATACAGAGAATCCTGATGTAAGAATCAATATTCACATTTCTAATGAAGTTGTGCATGTTTCTCTTGACAGCTCTGGGAATATATTGTCGAAAAGAAATTACCGCCTGAACCAAACCGAAGCATCTATGAATGAAGTTTTAGCAGCTGGTATCATCCAACTTTCTGGCTGGGATAGAACATCTGACTTTATGGATCCAATGTGTGGTTCGGGGACAATAGCTATCGAGGCAGCAATGTATGCATACAACATCCCTCCCGGTAAGAAAAGAAGCTTTGGTTTTCAAACTTGGCTTGACTATGATGAAAAACTTTGGCAAGAAATTAAAAATGAAGCAGATGCGCAGACCTTAACATTTAATGGAAAAATCACTGCCGGAGAAATGGATAAAAAAGCATTAGACATTGCTATTAAAAACGCTGAAAGAGCTGGAGTCAGAGATTTAATAAACTTTGAAGAAAAGGATTTTTTCGAAACCTCCTACAATGGTGAAAGAGGGCATGTAATAATAAATCCTCCTTACGGTGAACGGATCGAAGTGGATCAAATTATTGATTTCTACAAAAATATGGGTACAAGATTAAAGCACTTTTATGCAGGTTGTAACGCCTGGGTGATCAGTTCTAATTTAGAGGCGCTGAAGCATTTTGGTCTTAGACCAACAAGAAAAATAAAATTGTTCAATGGTCCCTTAGAATGCAGATTGTTTAAATTTGAATTATATAAGGGTAGTAAAAGGAATGGCCCCAACCTAGACACAACGCAAAAACCAGTTGATTCTGATAAAGAGGAATAATAGATTAAAATGTAATTATTTTAAAGAAATTTCATTTTTATAATTAAAACATTTTAGCAAATATGTTTTATTCCATATGCTTTTTGACCGGTCCAAGGTTTTTAATTACTTTGGATTTCTTAATTTTCTCATCATGTTCTTTTTTTCTTTTTGAAATGTACCATTCAAAAAGCTCCATCTCTTTAATTGGCTTTTGGGCTAAGGTTCGATAAAAACTCCGAATTAAAAGATCCAGCATATCATCGAAATTGGATACCCCATTTTCTTTATAATAATGACTTATCCTACTTCCCTCTTCAAACCCCCAATTAATGAGCATCCAACGTCCTAAACTAAAATGTAGTTTACTGGCAATACTATCCTCCGGAACGGACAATATTTTAGTTCTTCCATCCGGATCTGTAAGACGCAGGAGTTCCTTCATGGCATCTTCTGTATTTTTAGGGATATAGATATCATCAATTCTGGACATTTTAATTCTTTCATTGTATTTTTTTAAATATGCCGTTGTATCAAAACTCTGAGCATAGCTAAAATCTAAAAAAAGACAAAACAATAAAACACACTTAAATTTGTTCTCCATATTAAATTAATTAACGCAGATCCACATAAAGAAAAAACCAATGAATAATTCAAATTCCCCAATAAAATTTCCACTTTTTGAAATTTTATTGATTGTAGCACTATGTTTATGTTCTTTATGGTATTTCAATGATTTCGTAGCAAGTTTAATTTCCGGACTACTATTTCTAATTTGTATTTTTTTATTGATCATCAGCGTCATTGCCGAATTACTAGAAAAATCAAAAATTCCAAATTGGTACTTTCCTTTATTGTGGGGCATTATATTTATTTCTGCCATCTGCCTACTTGTATTTGGCGCCATTTCAGGATTTAATTTTGACTGGATGAAATTATAGAAATTACTATTTAGGTAATTTTTTAGTTCCTATAAAATCAAGCGAAACTGAATTAATGCAATATCTCAGGCCTGTTGGTTCCGGCCCATCGTCAAAAACATGCCCTAAATGGCCATTACACCTACTGCATACTACCTCTACCCTTACCATACCATGACTTTGATCCCTATTTTCTGTAACAAGATAAGGCCTAATGGGTTGATAAAAACTTGGCCAACCTGTTCCAGAATTAAACTTGGTGTCTGAATTAAACAATGGCAATTTGCAAGCGGAACAAACATAAACTCCTTTCTCATGATGATCCCAAAATTTTCCAGTGAAGGATCTTTCTGTACCTTTTTCTCTTAGGACGTATTGAGCCATTTCTGGTAGAGATTTAGCCCATTCTTCCTCACTTTTCTGTATGGGATCTACTTTTTCAGGAATGACAATATTGGTATCAGCAATTACTTGATTTTCGATAATTTGAGCCGACCCTGATTTTTGAACAGATTTAGGTTGGCATGAAATACTGCCCCATGTAAGGGAAGCAGATAGAATAAAGATTAATTTATTGTTCATCCTGAATTTTTTTATCTTGTTTTAGAGCTATTGAAACTATTTTGCGCATTAGACTTTGTATGCTAAGAAAAACCAGATATACAATTACAAAAACGAAAATTATCCAAGAATATGTTTTTACTTCAAAAATAGATTTACCGGTTAGCCATTTACCGGAAAAAACCATGAAAGAAGTTACTAATAAAAATCCGTAAATGGAATCCTTGTAATAACGCATCATATCCCTGGAGCCAAAACCGAGAATGGTATTCAAAATTATGTAAAACAAAACGAGAGATGTGCCAATCAACCAAATATCAGAAACTTCAACCCAGGAAAATTTGAAAAAGTTTGTTAGAAAAAAAAATATTTCAAAACAAGACATCAAAACAATGCAAATGACCGCTTGAATAAGTGGCTGATCTTTAAGCTTTTGATATATTTCCATATTAAAGTCAAGGGATTAGTTCTCCAATTAGATCAAAATGGTCCGCCTGGATAATTTTAACTCTTGCAAAGTCTCCAACCCTGCAATAATCCTTTACAGAAATGTGCACCTCATTATCTACCTCTGGACTGTCTGCTTCAGTCCTACCAACGTAATAAGCTTTTTCCTTTTGATCTACCAACACTTTAAATTCTTTCCCAATCTTTGCCTTATTCAGATCAAGAGAAATCTCCTCCTGAATGGACATGAGTGTGGCAGCCCTTTCTTCCTTTACTTCAGCCGGAACATTGTCTTCAAAAAGGTATGCTGAGGTATCTTCCTCATGTGAATATTGAAAAACCCCTAATCTATCCAATCGGTGCTCTTTTACGAATGTGCACAAATCATTAAAATCCTTTTCTGTCTCACCAGGAAAGCCTACAAGCATTGTCGTCCTTAAAGTTATTTCAGGCAAAATATTTCTTATGTCACCAATTAACCTACGGGTCTCTTCATTTGTAATTTGGCGTTTCATAGAGGCCAATACTGGGTCCGAAGCATGTTGCAAGGGTAAATCCAAATAATTGCAAATTTTATCTTGAGCTTTCATGGTATGGATAACATCCATTGGAAACTTTGAAGGGTAGGCATAATGCAGTCTGATCCATTCTATACCTTCAACTTCACATAAAAGGTTAAGTAGTTTACTTAAACTCCTTTCTTTATAAATGTCCAATCCATAATAAGTCAGCTCCTGAGCTATCAAAATTATTTCTTTAACCCCATGCTGAGCAAGATTACGAGCTTGGAGAAGAATTTGCTCTATGGGGATAGAAACGTGCTTACCTCTCATCAAAGGAATAGCGCAGAATGAACAAGTTCTATTACAACCTTCTGATATTTTCAGATATGCAAAATGTGATGGAGTCGTGATTATTCTCTCCCCAATTAATTCATGCCTGTAGTCTGCATTCAACTTTGCGAGCAATGCCGGCATTTCCATTGTTCCGAAAAAAGCATCTACCTCTTTAATTTCGGACTCGAGATTATCTTTATAACGTTGTGACAGACAACCAGTAACGTATAATTTGGATACAATTCCGGTATTTTTTAAGTGGGCATATTCCAAAATTGTTTCGATAGATTCTTCTTTTGCACGATCAATGAATCCACAAGTATTGATAATAATAATTGAAGCTGGATCGGTGTTTGAAGGATTATGCTCTACTTTATATTGATTATAATCTAATTGTGTAATGAGATTCTCGGAATCCACAAGGTTTTTTGAGCACCCTAGGGTAATCAATTGAACTTTTTCCTTTTTATAAGTTTTTGTTTTCAAAAAAAAATATTTGTGCAAAGATATTAAAGCTTTTAAGCTTACGTTATTATCAGGATGAAACAATTGGTAGGCTTCATAGTTTTAAATTTAGTCCTATTTGCACATGCTAAAGGGCAATGGGGAGCACAAATTCATGGAGAAAGGCATATAATTTCTGCTTTGCTTGCCAGTAGTTCTACAGAGGTAGCTAGCGATTATTTTGGATTGTCTGTGGGTATGAATTATTTTTTTAGATTAAAAAATTATCGATTAGAATTTTTACCAGGGGTAGGATTATCCTACGAGTCAGGTAAATTACCCCATGATCAATCCCCTACTTTAGATTTTAAATCTACAGGCCCTCAAGTTTTTAGTCTTATAAATCTTTATCCTTTTGATTTTAAAAATGACTGTAATTGCCCAACTTTCAAAAAAGAGGGAAACACTCTTAAAAAAGGACTTCATCTGATCATAAATCTTTCATATCAGTACAATATACGAAATTATGCCACTGAAGAACAAAAGATAGGTCTACTATATACCGGTCTGGGTTTTGGTAATGATTTTGGCATCTCGGATCATCTGACATTAACCCCAATGTTAATGTATTCAATAGGACATTTTGATAAACATCCGGAAACATTAGCTTTTCCAGAACTTTCGCACGAAAAAATTACCCTTGGCCTGAGAGTATTGTATAATAAAAACAAAGGTAAAAAGAGAAGATATTAAAGAAAGTGAGAAAAAAAGTGCCAAGTTACTACTCCGGCAGCCACGCTCACATTTAAAGAATGTTTCGTACCCATTTGAGGTATTTCTATACATGCTTCACACAATTTTAGAACTGAATCAGACACACCATTTACTTCATTTCCAAAAATTAATACATATTTTTCTTCAGCGCTGATTTTTAATTGATGCAAAAGACAGCTCCCCTTGGCCTGTTCAATTGCCATAATTTTATAGCCCTCCGATTTCTTTAATGCAAGATATTCATCAGGATGATCTAAATGTCTCCAAGAAACTGTGTCGGTAGCTCCGAGTGCTGTTTTATTGATTTCCGGATGTGGTGGTTTTACGGTATATCCAACAAGCAAAACTTCTTCCAGTCCAAAGGCATCAGCAATCCTAAAAAGGGATCCGACATTGTGTCCGGACCTGATGTGATCAGCCATTAAAATTATTGGTACTTTTGGGCTGTTTTTAAATTCCGAAACGGACATCCGTTTCAGATCTTTGGTAGCTGTTTTAATAAAATTCATTGGAAAGGCTTAAATCGATTGCAAAATTAACAAACTATCAGATCTACGGATCTGTATTACTTTTTTGCATCCTTTATATTGTATTTTGGGGTTATGAAGGTAGTGGTAATGATCTGATTGAGATTGTTCCTGTTTTAAAAAAGATGCGCCACCCTGATTTATATCCCAGTGATTTTTATATTGGTTTTAATGAGTCTTTATTTCTGCATGAAAGATCTTTCCTAAATAATTTTCTGTACCTGATTGGTGCAGATCAACCCATTCTACTTTTTATAGCCTATTTTATATGTCTTTACGCATTTATACTGGGCTTAACTAAACTCCTGGAAGTACTCGGTTTAACCAATAATGCCATAAACTTTGTAATACTCCTTGTATTATTTATTGCCCCGTATACCTCAGTAGGCGCTAATGAATTATTTTACAATATGCCTGTTGGTTCTTGTTTTGCAAAAACATTAGCTGTCTGGAGTTTGGTTTTTTATTTTAGACAAAATATCATTATTGCATTTTTACTACTTGCTATTGCCACATTTTTTCAGGTTCTAGTGGGTTTCCAGATTTTTTTACTTATAGGCACTATAAGCTTCATTGAGATTTTTAAATCAAAAAGAATTGAATCCAGAAAAATCTTAGCAGGAATTTTAATATTCTGCATATTGAGTTTCCCATACTTAGTATCGTTGGTTTTTGCCCGGGTTAAACTTCATAGTCATGGATCGGGTTTATTTGATCTGTTGGAATTTAGAATAGGGCATCATTTTCTAATTCAATATACGCTATTACAACATGTTATAATATTTTTGTTTTTATTCCTCTCAGGAATAATTCTTTGGTATAAAGTCAACAGAAATATTTTTAAGATTTATCTCTTACAAGGTGCTATAATGTTGATATACATAGTGGGCACTACCCTATTGAAATCTGAAATTATGCTACAAATGCAATGGTTTAAGACAACCATTTGGATCGAATTATTCAGCATTATAGCATTAGTTCTGTATGGTGAAAAAAAATTAAACAAATTTTCCTCCAGATTCATAAGATACGTTAACTATGTTTTATTGGTAGTGATATTAAGTGTTTCCTTATTCAAACAATGCAACCGAAAGGATATTTTTAAAGAGGAGCAAGTGTTAGCAGATTGGGCCAGGAATAACACAGAAATAAAAAGCCTATTTGTGCTTCCTCCTGATTTTACTCATTTCAAGACATGGTCAGAAAGAAGCTCATGGGTTGACTTCAAAGCAATTTCTCATCAAATAGCGTATCTATTTCCATGGTACGACCGCATAAATAGAATATACAAAATCAATATTGAATCAAGAAGGAGTGGCAGGAACTTGATGGATCTTGCAAAAGCAAACTACCGAAAATTGGACGAGGAAACTTTAATCTATCTTTTCGATCAGCAATTGGTTAACTATGTGATATTGCCTTCACAAGCAATATACTCAGATCAATACAAGATTGTCTTTCATACTTCCTCCTATCTTGTCTTAACAAAAAAATCTTTTTAGTAAAGTTCTATTTACATTCCGGTTGGAGCATCACAAAGATTACAATCTCCTTGGAGACAATAAGAATTCAAGTGGAATGCCTAATCGTTCGCGCCAATCTAATTCGCTGTGAGACTTACCTTCAAATTTCAAGGAAAGATATTCGGAAGAACCTTGATAAACTGAATAGAGTATTTGATCCATCCTTAATTGGTAAGGGCTATACCAGGCATCAATGTTTTCGGTACCATGATCAAAATATAATTTTGATCCAACTAAATTATTTTTTGATTCCTCAATAATTCGAAAATAGCTTTCTGGGATCTCTTTATAATTTCTGCGTACACTTATAGGCCAATGCGTGGAAATACAAATGGCCCCACCAAAAATCTGAGGAAACTCCAAAAGTCCATAAAAAGAAATTAATCCACCCATACTTGCCCCTCCAATGTAACAATTCAATTTATCTGTAAGGGTCCTGTAATTACTGTCAATATAGGGTTTTAATTCCCGAGTTAAAAACTTAAGGTAATTGTCTCCCATTGGTTCTCCACCATATTCCTTTTTAATAATTTTGCGTTTGCTGGTTGGAAGGGCATTATAGAAACGGTTAGGCATATATTCCAAAAACCTGTTATCCGTATTCCAAATTCCGATTATTATACAATCCTGAATCATATGTGCAGCTGAAAGCTCCAACACTGATTCATCCATCCTTAAGGGGTTGTGGTTATAAGATACGGCCGGATCAAATAAATTCTGGCCATCCTGCCAATACAGAACCGGATATCTTTTGTCTCCTGATGTGGCATAGGATTCTGGAAGCCAAATTTCTAGATTTCGGTTGGCAACATAAGAACTTGAAAAACCGTAATATCGGGTTAGAAATGAAGGATGATCAATTTGCAATATATTCTGGGCAGCGGAACGCGATTTAAAACCAAGCAGCATTAAAAACCATGTAAAAAAGCGCCTCCAATATTTAAGTTCTGCCAACTATTTATGATTTTTAATACAACTCTTCACGAAGGCAACAAAAAGAGGGTGAGGATTTTCAACGGTGCTTTTCAATTCCGGATGGAACTGAACGCCCACAAACCAAGGATGATCTTTTAGTTCAATTATTTCTACAAGTTTCCTGTCGGGGTGAATTCCTGATGCTATCATCCCATGCTCTTCAAATTGTTTCAGATAATTACTATTGAATTCATATCTATGTCTGTGTCTTTCAGCAATCATGGTCTTTTGGTAAGCATTAAATGCCCTTGAAGGTTTTTTCAAAGCACATTCATAGGCACCTAATCGCATAGTCCCACCTTTTTCCTTTATCTTCTTTTGATCCGACATCATATGAATAACTGGATTGGCAGTCTTGGGGTTTACCTCTGTAGATGAAGCTTTCAGCTTAAGAACATTTCTGGCAAATTCCACAACGGCGCATTGCATGCCTAAGCAAATCCCAAAAAAAGGTATCTTATTTTCCCGGGCGTATTTAATCGCATTTATCTTTCCTTCAATACCTCTTTCCCCAAATCCAGGTGCAACCAATAATCCATCCAGATCCTTCAATTCGAGACTAACCGATTTTTTGTCTTCCAAATGCTCAGAATGAACGGCAACGATCTCAACCTTACATTGATTTGCTGAACCTGCATGCACAAATGCCTCATAAATAGATTTATAGGCATCCGGCAACTCATTATACTTTCCAATCAGACCTATTTTAATGGAATGAATGGGGTTCTTTAAATTGGACAAAAAGGCTTTCCAGGCCTTTAACTCAGGCTTTTTCCTGGACTTTAAACCTAATTTTTTTAATACTCTAACGTCCAGCTTTTCCTTTAACATAAGTAGCGGAACATCATAAATTGTGTCTGCATCAATTGCTTCGATTACATTCACTTTATCCAGATTACAAAAGAGGGCTAATTTGGAACGTATTTCATCTGTAATAGGCTTTTCTGTTCGACAAACCAGCACATCTGGCTGAATGCCTGCCTCCTGAAGTTCTTTTACGGAATGTTGTGTTGGTTTTGTTTTAAGTTCCTTTGCAGCGGCCAAATAAGGAATTAAGGTTAGATGGACAGTTGCATAATTTTTAGCGCCAAGCTCCATTCTGAGTTGCCTGAGGGCTTCCAAATATGGTAATGACTCAATGTCTCCTACGGTACCTCCCAGCTCAGTAATAATTATGTCGTAGTCTGTATCTCCAAGTAAAGTAATCCTTCGCTTAATTTCGTCCGTAATATGCGGGATTACCTGAACAGTTTTACCTAGAAAGTCACCTGCCCTTTCTTTATTAATGACTGTCTGATAGATTCTACCGGTCGTCACATTATTTGCCTGTGACGTAGCGATATTCAAAAAACGCTCATAATGCCCTAGATCCAAATCTGTTTCGGCTCCATCATCGGTAACATAACATTCCCCATGCTCATAAGGATTCAGTGTGCCCGGATCAACATTAATATAGGGATCAAACTTTTGAATGGTTGTTTTAAAACCATGACCTTGTAGGAGTTTGGCCAAAGAAGCAGCAATAATGCCCTTACCTAAAGAAGAGGTAACTCCTCCCGTAACAAAAATATATTTAGTCATGATTTAATTAGTCTGCTACGGGATACAAAGGTAGTGCGAATAAATTAAATGGTATTAATTATTTACACAATTTAATCCATTCTGCTGATATAAGTATTGAGATATTGTAAACTTATTACGCTGAAGTTTTTATTGAAGGCTCAAACCATAAGTAAATATAATAGCAGATTATTGCCAAGAATGAGCCAATCACAAATCCTGCCAATACATCAAATGGAAAATGGACCGCTACATAAATCTGTGCAAATCCAACGATTAAAGGCCATATCAATAGAAGTCGCCTTTTATATATGCTTCGATTTTTAAAAAACAAATACAGAAAAGTGCCTAATGCCATATGGTTAGATGCATGGCTGGAAGGAAAGCTAAATCCACCACTGCAACCTACAGGCGTATCAAATTGGTCACTAAAATATGCCTCTTTACAAGGACGTTCCCTTCTTACTTTTTTCTTAATAAGACTACTTGTCAACTGATCACTCAAGCCAATCAAGACTATAATAACAATTGTAAATTTCACTAAATTAATCTTGTAATTGAAAACCACAAAAGAGAATAGAAATATGTAAAGTGGTAGCCAGAAATGCTTGTCTCTACATAAGGATATCCACAGATCTAATTCGGATATCCTTAAATGAATCTGCACCCATTCAAATAAATTATGATCCAACCAATTTAAATAGCCTATCATGAATCAAATGTTCTTTTTAAAAATGCATATCATCCTATCTGATTTTTGTTCATGAAAATCTTCAAGAAAATAATTCCCAAAAACATATTGAAGTTCCAACCCAAACTGATTGAATAACCTTTTAATTTCCACCAGCGAATATAGTCTAACTCGCTCTTCAAAATTATAAACAGCATCATGATCTTCTACCTTGATGCTTTTAATAATTTTTCTTCCAACGATATTCTTGCGGATTTTAAAATTAACATCACCAATTTTCAAACTAAAATCATGGACAATATTTTGTTGTACAGAAATAGAATTAAAATAATCAAAAACAAGATAGCCATTTTTCTTCACATTGGTTGACAAGCAGTATGCAGCCTTTTCATCCTCAAGTAAAGTTTCAAAATATCCAAAACTGGTAAATAAATTTAAAACAATATCAAAATAATTTATCCGAAAAACCCTTCGCATATCATGATGATAAAAATTGAGATTTTCGCTTTCAAATTCCTTAGCTTTCAATATGCTGGACAAAGATAAATCAAATCCGGTTACATCATAACCGTACTCACTCAAAGACAAAGCATGTCTGCCTGTACCGCATGCTACATCCAAAATTTTAGCATGATCATATGTAGGCAGCAGATCAATCATATTTTTGACAAAGTCCGAGGCTTCCTGTTCATCACGTTGCTTATACAGTAGATGGTAATATGATGTATTGAACCACTCTGAAAACCATTCCTTCATTCGTCTTGATTTGCAATTATATCTAATGAATAAGCCGCTAAATTAATACTTTTGTCAGCTAAATCAATTTAAAGATGAGTCTTATAGTCTCTGTCTCTGGCATTCGGGGAACCATTGGAGGAATAAAAGGAGAAAACCTTAGTACTGAAGATATTGTGAAATTTTCTTTGGCCTTTGGCAGGTTAATTTTAAAGAGAAATTTAAAACCTAAAGTGGTGATAGGAAGGGATGCCAGGGTCTCCGGAGAAATGGTATCTAAGTTAGTTGAGGCAAGTCTCCAAAGCCTTGGCATTGATATTATCGATGCTGGACTTTCGACTACCCCAAGCATTGAAATGGCCGTAATAAATTTAAGGGCGGCTGGAGGAATTATACTTACGGCAAGCCATAATCCGCGGGAATGGAATGCTTTAAAACTGTTAAATGAGAAAGGAGAGTTTATTTCAGCTGAAGAAGGTCATCAAATCATAGAATTAAGCAATCTGGAGGGTTTGGTTTATGCAAACATTGACTGCATTGGACAAAAAACTTTTTATAACACCAGCATTGAAGACCACATAAACTCCATTTTGGCTATCCCATATTTACCGATATCACTAATCAAATCCAAAAAATATCACGTGGTGGCAGACTGTATAAACTCCACCGGCTCTTTGGCTATACCCGTATTATTAGATAGTCTTGGGTGTACTTATGAATTAATAAATTCACATCCTGATGGAAATTTTCGCCATAATCCTGAACCTCTAGAAGAACATTTGACTGAATTAATAAATGCTACAAAAAACAAAGCAGATATAGGCATTGCGGTTGATCCGGATGTTGACAGATTAGCATTGGTAGATCACCAAGGTCAATATTTTGGAGAAGAATATACGCTAATATGTTGCGCAGATTATTTGCTTGATGTAAAACCTGGAAACACTGTTTCAAACCTATCTTCATCGCGAGCTCTTGCTGATCTGACTTTGCAAAAAGGTGGCAAACACTTTTCATCGGCAGTTGGAGAAGTCCATGTGGTCAATAAAATGAAAGAAGTAGGCGCCACAATTGGAGGAGAAGGAAACGGTGGCATTATTTTACCTGATTTACATTATGGAAGAGACTCGTTAATAGGAATAGCCATTGTTTTGGCAAATATGGCTACAAAAAACAAGAATCTGGCTGAATTAAAAGCTCAATATCCAATGTACTTTATGTATAAAGATAAAATTAAAATTGATCCTACAATTAATTTTGAAGCTTTGCTAAAATATCTATCAGATGAGTACAATCAGGCCCGGATAAATATGGTCGATGGTTTAAAAATTGATTTCGAGGATTCCTGGATTCACCTTAGAAAGTCAAACACTGAACCTATAATCAGAATTTACAGCGAAGCAAAATCGGAGATGCTTGCTAAAAACCTGGTAGACAATATCAAAATTAAAATAGAACAATACAATTAATAATTTTTATGAATCAAAGGATTTACCTCGACAATGCGGCTACTACCCCATTGCTTCCTGAAGTAATTGAATGTATTACTCAAACATCTAAAAATATTTTTGGAAATCCTTCCGCCATCTACAAAGAGGGTGCTGCTGCTAAAAGTTTAATTGAAGAGAGCAGAAAGATTTTGAGTAATTTTTTGGAAACCTCTCCTTCTCAAGTATTTTTTACTTCATGTGGCACGGAATCGTCCAATATGATAATCCAAGCCGCCGTAAGAAATCTAAATGTAAAAACCATCATCAGTTCGCCAATAGAGCATCCATGTGTCCTGTACTCATGCAAGGAATATGCTCAACAAGGAGAAATACAATTAAAATATCTTAGTCCTGATCAATTTGGCAGAATCGACCTCAATGAACTAGAATTCATATTACAACAAAGTGAAGCCCCCTCTCTTGTGAGTTTAATACATACGCACAATGAACTTGGAAGCATTACACCAATCAAATCGATATCAGAGATTTGTAAGAAATACAACGCATACTATCATTCAGACACAGTTCAATCCATTGGAAGTGTTCCCTTAAATGTAACCGAATTAGATATTGATTTTGCAACAGGATCAGGCCATAAATTTCATGGACCCAAAGGCATCGGATTTGTTTATATTAAGGAACCTACACTTATCAAACCATTCATTTATGGTGGTAGTCAGGAAAGAAATATGAGGTCAGGAACTGAAAATATTATTGGTATTGCTGCTATGGCAAAAGCACTCCAAATTACTACCGAATCTTTTGAACAAAAAATGAATCACCTTACCCTACTAAACAATTATTTAAAATCAGGATTGAACAAAAATGGAATCTCGGAATCCTTTAATACACCCGAAATAGAATTCAATCCAAAAATATTGAGCGTCAATTTTCCAGAACAAAAAGGAATTGAATGGCTCTTAATGAATCTCGATATAAATGGAATTTCAGCTTCCGGTGGATCTGCTTGTTCATCAGGAACCGAAAAGTCTTCACATGTTCTTAATTACATCCGCCCAAATGCAAAAGGAAAAACAGTTCGATTTTCATTTTCACAATTGAACACTATAGAAGAATTGGATCGTACGATTGAAATTTTATTAAAAATACTCAAACCGAATATCTAGAATTATTCCAAAAAAATAATTGATTGAAAATATATTATTACTAGGTAAATTAGACCATTCCGCAATAAATAAAAATAAAATAGGAAAATAAAATTTCAATTATTTATTGCAAGCAGATTTTAAAATTAATTTGTGCCTTTTGGTGGCAAAAATACTTCTGCCATCATACAGCGTGCACTTCCACCACCAATTTGCTCTATAGTGGGAATTGCTACTGATAAAATTTCTGTTTTGGCGTTAATTTTTTTGAGTTGATCTACATTTAAAGAATCATATGCTGATTTTGACATTACCAGCAATGGTTTATGATTTTCCATTTCAACCTGAAGCATATTTCCAGCAAAAGACTCCATTTGCTTAAAAGAAATGTCTATAACCTCCTTTCTCGTTTCTTTAAATTGTTCTTCTAATCTTTGCCTGCTTCCTTCCTCCACGGCATCCATGCAAATAACTACAAAATCAATACCTAAAGCCATTAAAACATTCGTATGATATATAGGGTAGCCTGAGGCGTCATAAGCATTAAACAGTATGGGTTTGTAATTGATTATCAAACAAAGTTTTTGCAATACTTCAATGGATGTCCTAACACTTTGACAAGCATAAGCAAGTTTATGCTCATGGTCAAATATTATGCTACCGGTCCCTTCCAAAAACAAATCTTTACTTTCAAATAATTCTAGGGACAAGCGCTTTCTGACATCAAAATCTTTGATCAAAGATTCAATTATGCTTTCACTTCTCTCTTTTCTTCTGATCGGCGCAAACATGGGATATGTTATCAAGGTTCCATCCTCATGCATGCTGATCCAATTGTTCGGAAAAACAGCATCGGGTTTTAAAATATCTTCAGAATCTATAAAAACCAATACCTGGACACCTTTAGATCTTAAATCTGATACCATTTGATCAAATTCATCACAGGCTTTTTGCTTGATGTCTTTTGCATCTTGTTTCTCTTGTTTTTTTTGAAACTTGTTACTGGAAGCTGTCTCCTGATTATAACCAAAATGAGTTGGTCTAACCATTAAGATGGTATTACTGATCTGCTTTGCCATAATTGAGATAATTAAGAATTTTGTCTGTTCATGGCTTCAAGTTTTAACTTTGATGCTAACTCTTTTCCCAGAAATTTTTCAATCCAATGATGAATTATATATATTAGAGGCGTAATAATTACAGCAACAAGAAATTTATAAATGTAGTTGACTGTCCCAATTGCTAAAACTTGCCTGAGAGACCAACCTGCTCCAAAATAAAACGCAATAAACAAAACAATATAACTGTCAATGAATTGGGAGATTATTGTTGACCCCGTAGATCTAAGCCAAATTCCATTTTCCCCTGTTTTTTCTTTTATTTTGTGAAAAACATAAACATCTAAAATCTGTCCAAAAATAAACGCAATAAGAGAACCTAGGATGATCCATAAACCTTGACCAAAAATAAGGCTATAAGCTGTGTTAAGATTACCTACTTCGGATCCAAGTGATGGGTTATTACCAGTAATATGTGATGTTGGCCAAAAATCTGCTGGTTGAAGTCTGACAGCAAAAAAAACAACTATAAATGCATAAACTATTAATGCGGAAGCAAGATAAGATAAGAATCTGACCCCTCTGGGCCCAAAATATTCATTAATTATATCGGTCAATATAAAAACAACAGGCCATAAGAGAACTCCGGCTGTTAGATTAAAAGCCAAATTTTCAATGCCCAATAATGAGAAATTTAGCGGTGTAAAACCAAGTGATTTTTCTAGAGAAAAGATTTTAACTCCAATAAACTCTGCTAAAATTGCATTTGTAATGAACAAACCTGCCAAAACAATAAATAAAATGGTTTGTTTATTCTTGCTTATGCTCAACATATGCTCACTTAAACACATTAATTAAGATTTGGTTTATAAGAAATCATGGGGAAAATTGCAATTAACTTCAAGACAGGCGCTATAAAGAAAAATGAGGAGATCATTGTTGGAATTGATCTTGGCACTACCAACAGCCTTATTTCCCTGATTAAAGATGGCAACCCATTGATAATTAAAGACAAAGACCAAAACGACCTTTTTGTCCCTTCCATAATTCACCTTAACTCTAATGGAAAAATTACTGTTGGGCAAGGCGCAAAGAAGCAACTAAGTCTGGACCCGGAATCCACTATATATTCAGTTAAGAGGTTGATGGGCAAGTCTTTGAATGACCTTAAGAATCAAAAACAACACTTTGGATATCACCTGAGCGAAGACAGCTCAGATGAATTGATTAGAGTAAAAATCAAGGATAAATACTACACTCCGATTGAGCTTTCAGCAATGATTCTAAAATATTTGAAAGAAGAAGCGGAAAAAAGTACAGGGGCTAAAATTGAGAAAGCAGTAATAACGGTACCCGCATATTTCAACGACAACCAACGACAAGCTACTAGAGATGCCGGAAGACTTGCTGGACTTGATGTTCTAAGAATTGTAAATGAACCCACTGCTGCAAGTTTAGCATTTGGAATAGGTCTGAACCGGGAAGAATCCAAAAAAATAGCTGTATATGATTTGGGAGGTGGAACATTTGATGTTTCTATACTCAGAATTGAGGATGGGGTATTTGATGTCTTATCCACCAGAGGAGACACATTTTTAGGTGGAGATGATTTTGATCAGGCTATTGTGGAATTTTGGTCAAAAAAATATAGTATTGAATCGCCTAAAGATTTTGCCCATAAAAACAAATTGAGAATTCTCGCTGAAAAGGCAAAAATGTATCTAAATGAAAACAAATCCCACACTACAGAATGGAATGGAATAAAACTTCACATCTCTCAAAGTGAGTTTGAGGAACTTACAAAACCCTTAGTTAAAAAAACTTTAGATTGCTGCTCACTTGCCCTTAAAGACAGTGGACTTGCTTTAACAGAACTTGATGAAGTGCTTTTGGTGGGCGGTTCCACAAGGATGAAAGTAATCAAATCTGCAGTTCGTGATTTTTTTAAAATTATGCCCAACGACAATTTGAATCCGGATGAAGCGGTATGTCTTGGCGCAGCTATTCAGGCTGATATCCTCAGTGGAAACAGAAAAGACTTACTTTTACTGGATGTAAATCCGCTCTCTTTAGGTATTGAAACATTAGGTGGACTTATGGACGTAATCATCCCTAGAAATTCAAAACTACCTATAAATCAGGCGAGAAACTATACTACTTCGAAAGATGGGCAGGTTAAACTTAAAATTGCAGTATATCAGGGTGAAAGGGATTTAGTGGAACATAATCGTTTGCTCGGTGAATTTATCCTGGACAAGATACCCCCAATGGCAACAGGCATTCCAAAAATAGAAGTAAGTTTCCATGTAGATGTGGATGGCATTTTAAAAGTTAAAGCCAAAGAATTAAGATCAGGCCAAGCGCAGGAAATTGAAATTAAATCTCAGTTTTCTTTGAGTCCGCACGAAATGGCAAGGATGCTCTCTGAATCCATTTTACATGCTGCATCAGACATAGAAAAAAAATCCTTAGTTGATTTGATTAATGAAGCTGAAATATTGATCTTGCACACTGAAAAATTTCTAAAAAATCATCAGTCCTGGATATCTCCTATAAAAGATATGGAAATTAAAAATATTTGCTTTGATCTTAAAAAACAAATTAGTTTGCAAACAAAAGAAAGCATTCAGCTTGAGATGGAAAAATTAAAGGAAGTTACCACGCCTCTTGCTCACCAGGCAATGGACAATACTATTCAAGAGGCCTTAAAAGGGCAAAGAATCTAACCATGGTAAAGAAATTCAACAATCTCTCAGATCTTGGACTGATATATTCCACTCATGACTCAAGTAGTCAAGAAAAAGCAGAAGAATCCACAGATCAAATTTCATTAAGCACACAAATCGTGAGGGTTCAATTGGAGACCAAACACAGAGGAGGAAAAGCAGTTTCCAAAATTATGGGTCTATTGTTATCAGATGACAAATTGGAAGAACTTGCAAAATTTATAAAGCAAAAATGTGGAGTCGGTGGTAGTGTAAAAGATGGTGAAATATTAATACAGGGAGATCATGTAAAAAAAATTATTGAAATACTTATCCAAAAGGGTTTTAAAAACACCAAGAGAACAGGGGGATGACCATGAGATTGATCCTATTCATTACATTCTTTTCCTTATCCTTTATTTTTCTAAATACTTGCACAAAAAAGGAAATATCAAACCCACAAAAACATGCAGGCGTTTATAAAGCTCTGGAGTTTGAAAACCTTAAGAGGACATTCCCCTACCAATTTTTTCCTGCTAATTTATATTCAAATGCTTTTCAAAGCATGGAGCATTTGCCAAAACCTGATCTAATCTTTCGCAATGAAAATAGATGGGAAAGTCTCGGACCCAATAAAATTGCGGGAAGATGCCTAACTCTGGCTATTAATCCGGTGGATACCAACCAGGTATGGGTCGGAACAGCTGGAGCTGGATTGTGGAAATCTACCTCAGGGGGGAAAGGTCCTCAAGCATGGACTCCCGTTAAAACTGGATTTCCGGCGCTTGGCGTTACCAGTATTGCGATCCATCCCACAGACCCAAAAATTCTTTACATTGGAACAGGTGAAATTTATAATTATCAGGGGACTGATGGCGGAAAGTATGTGAGAACATTAAGAGGATCCTGGGGAATTGGAATTTTGAAATCCACAAATGGGGGTCTAAGTTGGCACAAATCACTTGACTGGAAAAAGGAAGAATACCATGGTGTTTGGCGGATTTTAATAGATCCCAAAAATCCTGATATTGTTTATGCTGCAACCACCAAAGGAATTTTAAAATCAAAGGATAAAGGGACTAACTGGGAGTTGATACTGGACAAGAAAATGTCTGTAGAGATGATCATGAATCCAATTTCTCCTGAATATTTAACTGTTGGCGTAGGCGGAATAGATGCAGACGATTTTGGAATATTCACAAGTATTGACGGTGGCGCTAATTGGTCTAAAATGAATTTACCACAATTTGACCATTTGAGAGGCAGGATAATGCTGGCAAATTACCAAAAGAACCCTCAGAGGCAGTACGCATTACTGTCAGATCAGTTTCAAACTGTCCAATGGCTTAGATCTAGAGATGGATTTTCAAATTATTTCTACAGTACAGTTCCGGACATTGGCACGTATCAAAGTTGGTATGCCCGTGGTTTAAAAATTAAGGATAATGACTCCAGTAAAATTATTGCGGGGGGTGTTGATTTGTTCATAGATAGTTTGGGCAATGGAAATCAATTCAACCGTTATACATTAAATAAAATTAAAGTCCATGCTGATTTTCATGACATAGTATCAAACCCCTTAGATCCATCCAAACTATATTTTGCAACAGATGGTGGCGTGTTTAGGTCTGATGATTTTGGCACAAACTTTTATGCATGTAATGATGGATTATTGACTACTCAGTTTTATTCAGGAGTGGTTGATCAGAAAAGTGAAAAAATAATTCTTGGAGGTCTTCAGGACAATAATTGTGCATTATTTGATCCATCCGGTATATGGAAATTGGTTTCCATTGGGGATGGCGCCTATTGCACAATCAATCACTCAGATCCAAAGAATATGATTTGTCTGGCGCAAAACTTAAATCTATACAGATCTACTGATTATGGCAAAACCTGGATAGAAGTACTTAAACCTGACCCTTTAAGCTGCTTTATCAGCCCATTAAAAATGAGCCCTTTGGATGAGAATTTAATATTTGGCGGGTCCAGGCAATTGATAAAGTCTGTTGACAATGGGAAAGAATGGAATTCTCTTTCGAGCAACCCTACTTCAGCGCCCATCAACTCAATTGAACTATCCCGTCGCAATAAATCAGTACTTGCATTTTCGACTATGCCAGATCCATCGCAAACTGCAAGATTATTCCTAAGTGTTGATGAAGGAAAAACCTCCAAAGAAATTTCCAATTTACTGCCAAACAGAATTGTCACCGATATTGCATTTCATCCAAAAAGTGATTCTATGATGCTTGTAAGTCTTGGTGGATTTGGAAATGAACATCTGTATGTAAGTCAAGATTTTGGCATCCATTGGAAAGCAATCGGCAATGGTTTACCAGACGTTCCATTTCATACCGTTGCATACAATATGCAAAATCCAGATATTATATTTGCCGGTTGTGACCTGGGTCTATTTGCCAGCGATAATGGCGGAAAAACCTGGATAAATTATACGGATTCAGATTTCGATGTCGTTCAAGTTTATGATCTACTATATTTAAATACTGAAAATAAAATATTGGCTTTTACCCACGGCAGAGGAGTTTTCAAAATGAATGCAGACTTCCGCCTTCCTACCGGCTTTAAAACAATCTCTTCTAAAGTTGGCAGAAATGAATTTATTTTTGACAAACACCAATTAAAGGAATATTTAGATAATTTCACTACCGGTAAAATGTATTCTATTGATGGACAAATGATCCACTATTCCATAGAAAATATTTATAACCATTGGGATCAAATCCAAAATGGGGTCTATTTTCTGGCGACATCTAAAAGGACTATTAAAATTATCGTTACAGGACATTAGGCCATTCTGGCTTTTAACATCCTTGATTTTCCTTGCATATCGTTTCGGATTTCAATCGACCGATACCCATTTAATCTAAATATTTCATGGATCTCCAAAACAAGGAATTCATTTAATTCGCAATAAATTTCACCTTCAGGCTTAAGGTGTGATTTTCCAAAAAGAGCTATTTCTTTATAAAAAATTAGTGGATCATCTCCTATTGGGAAAAGAGCAATTTCAGGCTCATAGGCAAGTGTATTCGTAGACATTACATTGGATTCTTCTTTACTTATATACGGTGGGTTTGAAACAATAATATCAAATGAATCCAAAATCAAATCTCCCTCCTTTAAGAAATCAAGTTGTATAAAATCAATGGTAACACCAACTCTTGTTGCATTCTCTTTAGCCACCTGGAGAGCCAATGCGGATACATCCAAGGCCGTCACCTTCCAATGCACATGCTTTTTCTTTAAGTAAATAGATATGCACCCTGATCCGCAACCTACATCTAAAACTTTTAAAGTTGAATTATTTCCTCCTTTTTGAGAAACCCAAGCAGTTAATTCTTCGGTTTCCGGACGTGGAATTAGAACTGATGAATCAACATATAAAACCAATCCCATAAAATCAGATTCGTGAATGGCATATTGTACTGGAACCATAGAGGCCAGATCATCGACAATTTGTTTAAACGTAGGCAATTCCTTACTTACATTCTTACAAATTCCAGAATTATATATTTTAAACCACTCTGATTTAAGTATATAATCTTGCAATAACCCTAATTCACAATTATTATATAATCCACTCAAACGCAGTTTTAATGTTTGGCATAATTCTTGTTCAGTGAGTAACATATTATTAAAATATATAATGTGTATTTAACTAATTAACGAGTTTTTAAAATCAGATCCCATGAATTTTAGAGTATATTTTTCCTCACGGTTAACTTTCCTTCGAAAAATAGCAATATACGCAATATTACTTCTGGCGACTTCAGCAAACGCACAATATAAATTAGATCCATTCTCTTTAATTGAATTAAAAGCATCCTGTGACATTGAACGAAAAACTTTGTTTGATAAAAAAGCAATTTCCCTCCAAGCCCATAAAAACCAAGCCTCTTTAGAAACCAGCGTAAGTTTCTATGAAAATTGGTTGAAGTCCAACAACAAACTGGTTCAAACAGACATTTATCTGCCAGAATTAGGCGTGCAGAAAATATATTTTACTGCTTACGATTTTTTTGAACCCGATTTCAAATTTTATCTTTTAGATCAAGAAAATTTAAAGGAAATAAATTTAGATAAGGGCATTCATTTAAAAGGAATAATAAACAACAACCTGCAATCCATGGTAAGTGTAAGTCTTAGCAAAGGAATTATAACAGGGCACATTCAAGTAGATGGATTCAATAGTTTTTGCATCACGCCAGGAAATTCAAACAAAAACAAATTTTTCACAAATATTACTAAAGCCAACCTTGAAAATGAACATGAAATAATAGCCACATGCAATACAGATGATATCAGGCATTTCATTGAAGACAAAGGTCTTTTTACTTCCAGAGCAAAGGAAAGCTGTAAAAGAGTCGCTATAAGCATTCGGGCAGATTATGATTTATATTTAAAATTCAATAAAAACCCACAGGATGTCAGTAATTATATTCTTGGAATGTTCAATCAAATAAATACAATTTACCGAAGAGAGGATATCCAAATCAGTATTTCAGAAATCATTATACACACATCACCGGATGGCTTCCCACATACTACTGCAACAGAAGAATTGGATCACTTGAGACTTAAGTACAAAACCTATAATGGCAACATATCATTGTGTCTTTCCGGAGCAACCAGAAATGGGAAAGCCGCATTAGGAGGAATAGCTTACATTAATTCTCTATGTCAGAAGAACTATTCCTATGCCTATGTAAATGTCAATGGGAGCTACTCAGGCATCCCTAATTTTAGCTTCGATGTGTATTCTGCAGCGCATGAAATTGGACATGTTTTAGGCTCAAGACATACGCACGCTTGTGTCTGGGGACCCAATAAAAATCAACCTATTGACAATTGTGCAAAGGTAGAAGGAACTTGCCTGGCTGGTCAAAAACCAACAAAAGGGACACTTATGAGTTATTGCTATTTGGCAGGACAGCCCGGAATAGACCTTTCCCTTGGATTAGGTAAAGAGCCGGGAGATCTGATAAGAAGTAAAATTGCAGCATCTGCTTGCCTAAATACCTATACACCTAAGACAAGATCAGTTTTAAAAGCCAATCAACACATTACAGCTAATTTTGAATGTAATGATGGAATATATTCAAACTACTATTATGATAATAATACCATTGATGAAAATGATGATGTTTTAATTATGTCCATTCAAACAAATGGTCAAAATATAGGCTCTATACTGGATGGAACTTTAAAAATTTCAGAACATACTACAGAAAAATACGGGGCCCAAAAAGCAGCTAAAATTACTGCTGATTATACCGACAAACAAAATGAGCATTTTGCAATCCATAAATATTGGGAGGTTTATTCATCCAAAATCCTTTCGCAACCGGTTAGAGTTAAAGTTTATCTAAATAATCTGGATTTTGAAGAAGTGCAAGGCTCTATTCCTGGTTATACAAAAGAGCAATTAAAACTTTTTACCATTAAATCACCTGGAAATCCAAATCCTGAATCCAACCATGCTTTGACATCCAAAAATGAATACAAGGAATTTAAGAATTCCATAAGTCTATCTCAAAACACTTATATCCTCTCTTCCATTACACAAAATGAAAGTAGTGCAGAATTCGAAACAATTGAATTAAGTGCAGTTGGCTTCGGAGCTCAAAAATTAAGTTCCGGTACCCAATCAGAAACTCAATTTACTAGTCTCAAAATCAGAAAAACAGGATCTTTACAAAATGTAAGCTGGACTACAGTTTCTGAGAAAAATTCAAAATACTTCATTGTCCTGAAAAGTTTAAATGGAATTAAATTTGATTCCATAGGAACAGTATCTGCAAGTGGTCAATCAAGTTCCAACAAGAACTATTCATTTAACGATTCCAATAGTTCGCCAAATGAAGTTTATTACAGAATCACAAGTATGCATCATGATGGTTTCAAATCCGAATCACCAATTGCTTCACTATCCAGTTCTTATTCTGCATTAAACAAATTGAGTCTTTATCCGAATCCGCTTGGTGCAGGAGATCTAAATGTTGAGTTTACCATAAACAACCCAATAATTAAGACCGCCAGCTTTAGAATACTGGATCCTGCATTTAACCAAATAGAAAATATTACTATATCTGTTAATCAAGGTAAAAACCTGATCCAACTACCTTCCACAAAAATGAAAAGTGGTTTTTACTATATACAGATGATTCATACTACTGAAACAGTCACTCAAAAAATTGTCGTAAAAAAATCATAAATGATTATCAAAAATTGTACAATTAATTTTGAAGTTGTCTCGCATGGCTCCAAGTTGAATGAGGAAGATTTTCAGTTGCTGGAATCCGCTTTATATGCTACCGAAACATCATACGCCCCCTACTCAAATTATTTTGTCGGCGCAGCAATCAGGTTAGAAAATATTTCGGAAATTATATTGGGATCAAATCAGGAAAATGCTTCCTATCCTTGTGGAATTTGTGCAGAAAGAACGGCAATCCATCAGGCGAACGTAAGATACCCAAATCATATAATTTCCACGGTGGCCGTTGTGGTAAAAAATGAAACAAAATATACCCCCTCTCCCTGTGGATATTGCAGACAAGTTTTGGCAGAACAAGAAATTCGAAACAAAAAACCAATTAGACTCATTTTAGGTCATCCGAATAGACTATGCCATATTTTTAGTAATTGCACAGATTTGTTGCCTTTGGCTTTTCAACCAAACCATTTGGATCACCATTTATAATCCATGCAAAACCAAAGCTTGTGCTCTGAGCAGATCCAATTCTGTATCTATACCGAAACTATTCGTTTCAATTTCTCCCATCCTAATTTGATAACCTGCCTCTAACCACCTTAATTGCTCTAACATTTCAATTTTTTCAATGGACCCAATCGGAAGTTTGCTAATTTCTGATAAGGTTTCCACTTGAAATCCATACAAACCTAAGTGTTTATAATATTTGATTGAATTTAGTCGCTCTTCTGATGGGATTTCTCTTGCATGTGGTATTGTCGCCCGACTAAAATACATGGCATCCATAAACTTATTGACGACCACCTTTACTATATTTGGATTATCTAGCTCAATTACTTCTTTTACAGGAGTCATCAAACTTGCAATTTTTACTTCAGGATCTTGGAGCATCCTTGAAATTTGATCCAATGCAAGAATTTCTATAAATGGTTCATCTCCTTGAACATTAACGATATGTGTAAAACCAAGCTTTAATTTTGCCACTTCTGCACACCTATCGGTTCCGGAAAGTAAATTTTTTGAGGTCATTATCGGATTTCCACCAAATGCTTCTACATGATCAAATACGATTTCATGATCAACAGCAACTACTACCCGATCAAAAAAATGACATTTTGAAACCTGTTCAAATACTCTTTGGATCAATGATTTCCCCCCAATATTAAGCATCACTTTACCAGGTAATCTTGTAGATTGGTATCGTGCAGGTATTACCGCTAAAATTTTCATTAAACTATTATTAATCAATTATATGTATATTACAAATAAATGTAATATTTTTGTAAAAATATAAAAAATGAAGTCTCCAAACATTATTTTGATTATATTATTAATATTCTCATTATCAAACACTTACGCACAATCCAACAACGCGGAAAAAATCCCTTCCCAATTATTAGTTCAGTTTGATGACCAGAATAATCCATATATTTTAATCCAAATGGTTAAGAATTCAAGTCTTTATTTCATTTGTAAAACTTTCAAAATTAAAGAATCAGATGTCTTCAAAATTAATCCAGATTTAAGAAAAGACATTATTCGGGAAAATGATTGGATAAAATTACCTCTTTCTGAGATATTGACTTACCATGAGGAGTCTAATTTACCTAATTGTCTTTCCAAGGTGTTTTATCAAGTTAAGCCAAAAGAAACGCTGTTTGAGATTACCCGTCACAAAACAAAACTTAAGCTTAAAGAATTAAAAGAGCTCAATAAACTTGGAGATGATAACTTGAAACAAGGCCAACTTATACAAATTGGCTGGATCATAAGGTGTCAAAAACCGGAAACCACGATGTTTAAACAGGAACCCGAAAAAACCACATCTCTTGACTTAATAGATGCTACTAAATTACCTGAAAATCTACCCATTAAACAAGCCAGATCCGGTAAAGAGGTACCGCTCACTCAAGCTTCCAGGGGGGTTGGTGTATGCTTAACTAGTAATCATAAGACTTCAGACTTATTGGCCTTACATGCAAAAGCACGTCGGAATTCTCTTATTGAAATTCACAATCCAATCACGGGAAAAACAGTTTTAGCAAAAGTGATAGGCAAAATTCCTAAGAATTACCCCAAAGAGGTACAAGTTGTCGTTTCAAGAGAAGTAGCAAGAGAACTTCTTATTGTCGACTCAAAATTCTTTGTTTATCTTAAATTCGGTATTTAAGCGTATAAGTCTAATTTTGCAAAATAAAATTAAAAATGAAGTATTACAACAATATACTGGAAACCATTGGCAATACGCCTTTAATAAAGCTAAACAAGGTAACTTCGAACATACCGGCACTTGTCCTGGCAAAAGTTGAAACTTTCAATCCGGGTAATTCTATCAAAGACCGAATGGCTGTTAAAATGATTGACGATGCCGAGGCCTCGGGAAAAATTAAAGCCGGTGGTACAATTATAGAATGTACCAGTGGAAATACCGGTATGGGCTTAGCTTTAGTTGCTTGTGTAAGAGGATATAAATGCATTTTTACAACAAGCGATAAACAATCGAAAGAAAAGATTGACTTACTCAAAGCCCTTGGAGCGGAAGTAATTGTTTGCCCAACTAACGTTGAGCCTACAGATCCACGATCCTATTATTCTGTAGCTGAAAAGTTGAGTAAAGAGATCAACAATTCGTTTTGGTGTAATCAATATGATAACCTAAGTAATGCACAGGCACATTATGAAAGCACAGGACCTGAAATTTGGGATCAGACGGACGGTAAAATTACCCATTTGATTGTAGGAGTTGGAACAGGAGGAACCATTTCTGGGACAGCAAGATATTTGAAAGAGAAAAATCCCAACATCAAAATATGGGGGATTGATACCTACGGTTCAGTTTTTAAAAAATATCATGAAACGGGCATTTTTGATGAAAAGGAAATTTACCCATACATTACTGAAGGCATAGGTGAAGATATTTTACCGAAGAATGTAGATTTTTCAATCATCGATTTATTTGAAAAAGTTTCGGATAAAGATGCTGCGATAGCTGCAAGAAGACTTGCACGTGAAGAAGGAATTCTGCTAGGTTATTCAGCCGGCTCAGCACTTGCCGGGCTAAATCAATTATCAGAAAAACTTACCAAAGACGATGTTGTGGTTCTGATATTTCATGACCATGGCAGCAGATATATTGGCAAAATTTATAATGATGATTGGATGAGAGAACGAGGCTTTCTTGATTCAGAAATCAAAGTAAAAGATCTCATCTTGGCAAAGAAGGATAAAGCTTTCTATTCTGTAGAGGCAAATGAAAAAATAAGAAATGTATTGAAAATTATGAAGGAAAGGGATATTTCTCAGTTACCTGTTCTTGAAAATGACGACATCATAGGAACAGTTTCTGAAAACTCAATTTTATCCTTCATACTTGAAAATCCGTTAAATAATGCCGACAAGGAGGTAAAACAAATTATGTCTGATCCAATGCCTAAAGTATCCATGGACTTACCTATGAGTTTGTTAAATAAATGCTTTACTGAAAAAATACCAGGAGTGATTACAAAAGATCAAAATAATCAATACCATGTACTCACTAAATACGATGTAATCAGGGCTTTATAGCGATATACAATTGGTTTGACATACTATTTATAACAAGTTATTTCATCCTTCGTATGGAATGAAGATTGTGTGTAATCCGGTTTGCTTCCACTTTAAGTATTCCTTCATCATTTATTTGATCTATTCTTACCTTCCCAGAAGCATGTAAAATTTTCATTCCCGGCATAATAATACCTACGTGACTAACTTTATCTGTATCGGTTGTAAAAAATGCCAGATCTCCCGGCAGTACATCTGTAAGCAATTTAATCTTTTCTCCAATATTTGCCTGTTGATGAGCGTCTCTTGGAATGTCTATACCTAAAATTCTACAAAACATTTGGCTTAAACCTGAACAATCTATTCCGAATACAGTCCTGCCACCCCAGACATATGGGCTACCTAAAAAAACATGATTAATTAATTCAATCGCAACATGCATTTTTAGTGGTGAATTAATAATAAATTCGTCAGAGGAATTATTAGAATAAAGTTGTTTCTCATTAACATATGATCCAAATGGAATTCTCAATATTCCATTTTCACTTTTGATCTTTATCAATGCCTGAATTGTCAAAGAAATTTCTTTTGGTTGGGCAATCTGATAACCATCATTAGGCAGGATCCATCCAGAATAGCCATCATGGAGACATTTTATATGAATCCAACTGTTCTTATCTTCAAGAATCACATATTCTTCACCAAACAGGATTTGACTTACGCCTTCTGACTTATGATCTGGTAGTTTTCTTAAAAATGTTACAGGATCCTTAAATATTAAATTTTGCATTCCCGAAATTATAAAAAAATCAGATCCAGGAGCACTATTTGATTGTATCTTTATGCTGAAAATGCTTTAACTTATTGAATATGCGTTTATTAAAAATTGTTTTTATTACGTATCTGACTATTGGCTTTACAAAAAGTTTTGCCCAGGACATTAGCTTTTCACAGTTCAATTCTTTAGGTTCTTATTATAATCCTGCACTAACAGGTTCTTTTGATGGAAATTTTAAAGTTAGAATCATCAATAGGGATCACTGGGTAAAGTTTGCCGATGCACCTTACAGGACATTCGGAATTTCAGGTGACATTAAGTTTGATCAGAGCAGCAAAGATTTTAAAGGTGATTTTTTAGCATTAGGGGCTTATTTCATTTCCGATCGCGGCCAAATATTAGATTGGAATAAAAATGAAATGGGGGTTTCAATCGCATACCACAAACTTTTGGACAAGATTAAAAAAACTTATTTGAGTGGTGGAATAACTCTTGGGATACTTCAAAGATCAATAAGTTATGATAATATATATTTTGAAGATCAGTTCGACGGATTAGATCGCTACAATGGAAGTACTAATGAGATATTACCCCAAAACATACATGCTACACCGGACCTAAAAGTCGGCATTAATTATTCTACCAGAATGTCCAAATTGTGGGCCATTCAGATTGGGTCGGGAATGCATTATATCTTCAGGCCAAATTTTTCTTTTTACAAAAGTCTTGAGGATATCAATTATAGTGGAACCAAGGAATCCAAAGCACTCATCCGCACAAACACCATACTTAATTTTTCCTATAAATTGGATAACTTTCGTCAACTCTTTCCAAAGTTTTATTTCGCCACACAAGGACCTTTACAAATATTACAAGCCGGCATAAATTACAGGCAATCTTTTTATTCGCTCAATCAAACCGCAGTGCATGCCGGACTTTCTTTGAGAAGTGTATCTTCATCTTCATTTTTAACTCCTGTTGACCTTGGATTTTTATTGGGTTTTGAAGTTAAAAGATTTATCATCGGGATGCAATATGATATTGGATTACGAGATGCATTAAAATATGGCAACCCCACACATTCTTTTGAAATAAGTATTTCCCTTATTGGGGATTACACAAATGAAGGGTTTATTTGCCCTGAATTCTAAGTAAGTATAATTTGTTTAGATAATTCTTCTGCAATTCTCCGGTCATTACACAAGCGTTGAACTTTAAATTGTTCTCCATATTTTTTTATACCAATCATATAATTTTTAAATCCATTACTTTTAATTGGTCGGATTTTAAGCGAATCTAGCACTCTGCCATTAACTAAATCTTTATAATAACTATTTCTAAATTTCATCGCCTCGTCCAATTTTGATGAAATTTCCAACAAATTTTTTGGCACATCCTTAAACTCTATAAACCATTCATGATATGGTAATTGATTGTCTTTAGGGTTTACTTGTGGGGCAACTGAAAACTCAATCACCTGTAAATCAAAAAGGTTTTGAATTTCTCTCAAGGCACCCTCCACCTCAGAAGCAATTACATGTTCTCCAAAAGCAGAAATATATTGAGTTACTCTTCCGGTAACTTTTAAACGAGGTGGATTAAATGAACTAAAATTTACCACATCACCCAAGACATAAGCCCACAAACCAGCATTTGTGGATAATACAATTGCATAATCTTTATGAATTTCAATTTCTTCCAGTGTTAATCTTTTAGGGTTTGGATCCAAAACTTCATCCAAGGCAATAAACTCGAAAAATATTCCAGATTTGCTCACTAATCTCATGCCTTCAATATCCGGATCGTCTTGATAAGCAATAAATCCTTCACTAGCAGGGTATGTCTCCATTAAAGAAAGTTGTTCTCCTACCAGAGAATTGATTCTTTGACTATAAGGTTCATAGTTTACCCCACCATGAATGTAGAGTTCCAAATTAGGAAATACATCTTTCACACATGATTTCCCGGTTTTTTCCAAAACCTTTTCAAAAAACATCTGAATCCAAGGCGGAATTCCACTTACTACTCTGAGATCTTTGTGGAGCAAATCTTCAATAATCTTTTCGACTTTTAGCTCCCATGGTTGGATCATATTAGTTTGATGATCTGGGAGTTTAGCTTTGGAAAACCAGGATGGAATTTCATGGTTAACAATACCTGATAATCGCCCGACGCCTATCCCATTCGAAAACTCTAATTCTGGCGAACCAGACAAAAACAACATTTTTCCATCGAATATTTTAGTGTCAGGTCTGTGGTGGACATAGGAAAACAAAGCGTTTCTGGCACTATTCAAATGATTGGGTATACTTGCTCGGGTTATAGGAATATATTTAGTGCCACTCGTTGTTCCGGATGTTTTAGCCAAATATTTGGGCTTCCCAGGCCAAAGAACATCCGATTCCCCTGACTTAATTCTTTCAAAGTAATGAATGTGTTTTTCGTAATCACTTAGTGGTACATGCTGCTGAAATGACCTTAAATCTTTTATTTTTGAAAACTTATAATCCTTCCCAAAAGAAGTTTTTCTTCCTTTGATTATCAATTGATTAAGTACAATTGATTGATTTTTAACTGCATTAGAAGCTACCTTATCTTCCCGTACACAAATTACTTGTGCTGTTGCCTTAATTAAACTGGATTTGATACTCATATAAAATGCAAAAGTAGCACTTTAAGCCTTTTGAATTCAATTATTCATCACGAAGATCTTCAACATGTAGTCCTTTCAGCCTAAGTGGATCCATTGAAAAATTTTTGGCTTGGATAGGCGTATTGGCAATAATCTTCTTATTATTGATTATAATTTTATCGCCATTTCTTTCGTAAATCTGAATTTGGATCATTTGAGTATCTGCCTTACGAATGCGTATTTTTATTTTGAAGAAACTCTCCTTTTTATCGACTGGTATAAATTCAACAGTTAAAGTCTTGGAATCTTCCGAATCAAGCCTATAATCATACTTACCTGATTTATAAAGCCTGGCAAAAAACTTAGGATGATATACCGCATTTTCATCAGTAGAAGAAGTTATTTGAACTTCCTTTCTTTCCTTAAAGTAGGTATATTGTGTATGCCCATCAAAATATAATTCCTGATCTGGCAAAACCAGACTAAAAGCTTTATCCTGATAAATAAAAGTCCCTGTTTGAAAATGTGCTTTTTGTTCCGCAGGTTTTGTTTCTATACTCAGATCAATCTTAAGGCTTGAAAATGAATTATATACTTTTTCCACTTTTTTAAGCCACTTTGTAGCCTTTGGATCCGGGTCAGAGTGAACCTTACCCTGAAAAAAAATAAAAGCAAAAATAAAAACAAAGTATTTCATCATTTTTAACTTTAGACTAAAATTGCTAGCAAAGTTATTTCAAACTCTGTTAAGAAAGACTTAAATTAGAAAATAGCCGATTTTAAATTGAAATTTCACAATGTCAGAACATAATCTTTATAACGTAAATTTATTTCAAGCATATACATTAGAACATCTTTTACCTGTCTTATTTTTTACCTTATTGTGTGTTATTTGGATAAAATCTTCAGATAAATTTACAAAAATCGCACAACTTAGGCAAGCTCTACTTTTTTCCATTCTTCTAGCTGGCACAAATATTTTTCTGGTAATTTATAAGTTGTATAACAATGACCTGGACGCAAGAGTAGATTTGCCTTTCCATCTTTGCAATTTTCTCACATTAATTTATCCAATTACTCTAGTGTATCAATCAAGATGGTTTTTTGGCATTTTATATTTTTGGGTTTTAGTGGGTACATTTCAAGCAATCCTTACACCAGAACTCAAAGAAAACTTTCCTCATCCAATTTATTTTAAATATTGGTTGGTTCATTGTGGTTTGGTTATGTTAGTACTTCATGGGCTGTTTGTCATCAAATGGTCAGTCTACAAAAAGGATCTAATAAATGCAATCATAGGGGCAAACATATATCTAGTTTTTTCCTTTATGATCAATCTTGCATTTGACAGTAACTATTTTTATTCGATGCGTAAACCGGAAACTGCATCTATGCTGGATTACCTAGGTCCCTGGCCATGGTATCTAGTTTCTGGTCAATTGATCATGATACTACTATTCTTCATTTATTTTCTTCCAATTCATATTAAGGCTAGTAAAACTAACCGCATTAAGTAAGAAGACCACTAGGCATTTATTCGAGAAGACTAATTTTAAAAGTTGATCTTCTATTTTTCTGATGCTCCTCTTCGGTGCACAGATTGCAATCACAGGGCATGGCAAATCCTGTTTCTCCAAATCCAATATATTCAAGACGTTCAGGCGAAATATTTCGATTTAATAAATATTGATAAACAGATTTTGCCCGATTTTTACTCAGTTCCAAATTGTATTTCTCATCACCTCTACAATCTGTATGAGACCCAATCTGAATTTTAATCTTTGGGTTAATGAGCATTGCTTCGTATAATTTATCTATAGCGGGCAAAGCATCTTTTCGTAAGTCCCATTTATCAAAGTCATAATATACATCCTGCAAAACAAATTCCTTATTTAATTCGAAAGGAATCATGGTCACTAAATAATTTAGGGTCAAGGTACTATCCGAAGATAAGTCTGGTATAGATGGGGTTGTAAAAGTTAAGGAAGAATTCAAGTATGACTTTCTGGATGCTCTAATTTCATATTTTGAATCTGGCAATAACTGAAGCACAAGATTAGTTTTTCTGCCATTAAAAATTATATCCTTAGGGTCATCACTCATTTGAATTTGGACAGAATCCAATGGAAAGTTATTAGAATGAGAAGTGTATTCTTCTGCTCGTAGAAAATTAATATTTGCAAATACTCTAAATTTATAAGTCGGCTTTTGAATTTTTTCTTTTTGCTTCACTGAGGTTTTCAATAATGTAAACTGGAAAATTTTATCTCCATTGCCCCCACGGTTACTTGTCAAAACTCCCTTATCTAACAATGTATCATTTGCTATAAAACCTGGGGCATGAGATAGAACAAGATCGTCACCACCACTGTTGATTGGATAATCAAGGTGCTGTGGCATAGTCCATCTGCCATCGGCCATTCGCCAGGTTCTGAATATATCCAAGCCACCAAATCCTGGCAGATAATCAGAACAGAAATATAAAGTATCCCTATGCCAGACAGGAAACTTTTCGTTTCCCTGAGTATTTATGGTTTCCCCTAGATTTTGTGGCTGCAGCCACTCCCCTTCTCTTTTTATGGAAATATATAAATCCATTTGACCGAAGCCATTTATCCTGTCTGAAGAAAATATCAAAATACTATCAGAAGAATGGATTGCTGGGTGTGCATTATTACAAGCACCTCCTCCCAAATCCAATTTCTCTTCTGGTTCTGCCCTATTTATTGCAGCTGTATAAATCTGACAATAATAGTCAGACCACCCAGAGGCTGCGCATCTGGTATAATATATTATTTCTCCACTGTGATCAATGCTACAACTTCCCTCATTAAATTTTGTGTTAATGTTTGACCCTAATTGCTGTATACTTTTACCCAAAGTGTTGTACTTAAACAGATCAAAATAAAAATTACCAGACCATTTGTATTTTTCATTACCGGTGACCCCCAATCTGTCAGAAGAAAAAAGAAGATTACCTTCTTTGGTATGAATAGCTCCAAAATTATTGGAAGGATCATTTAAATCCTCCATTAAACTAACTTCGTAATGAATGGGTAATTCTGACTTTTTTTTCCATTCAATGCATAATTTGCAAATGGATATTTCTCTTTGGTATAATTGAGGCAGACCTGATTCCTCACTCAGCAAACCAAAAGCACTTATGGCTGCTTCATAATCTTCATTTTGTTTTAAAATAAATGCATATTTTTCCAAGGCTGTCAAACCATAGCCATGTTCATATGATCTTTTGTACCAAATCAAACTCTTGGAATACAATCCCATTTTCTCATAGGAGTTGCCAATTTTGAATGCCAGAATTGCCCTTTGTCCCAAGGAAGGTTTTTCATCATATTCCTTTACCAGCAAAGATATTGCTAAAGAATACTGTTTAGAATCATAGGCCTCCGTACTTGACTTAGTTTTAAGACCAGTAACGCATGAAGTTGTAAATAAAGCAACTAATATAAAAAAGTAATTAAATAAACGTTTCAATTTCCGACAGATTTAACTTGATGATATAACTACCTTCCAACATTTATAAAATTATCCA
The DNA here is from genome assembly GCA_016713905.1 of Candidatus Vicinibacter proximus. NCBI lineage: Bacteria > Pseudomonadati > Bacteroidota > Saprospiria > Saprospirales > Saprospiraceae > Candidatus Vicinibacter > Candidatus Vicinibacter proximus. The sequence continues at coordinate 778,489 of JADJOE010000003.1, read as the reverse complement.
TACCAATTCTAATATATGACGGACTAGCTGCACCACTATAATAAGATTTTACCCAATCGATCCGAAATAACCTAAATGCTTTATATCCAATATTTCCTAATCCAAAACTTATCTCTTTATATAATCTATAATCAGAAGTGCTCAACAAAGAAGCCTTAAAAACCTCCACCAAACCCAATTTGTTTACCCAAGGTATTCGATCAAGAAAAAGTCCTTGAAAATCATGTTCAAGATGCATGGAGAATAAACGATTTTTCTCAATAATCTGGTATATTTGAAGACCTCTAAAAAAATTAGGATCAGCTGTTTGAGTATAAATGATAAATGGATTTCCATTTGCATAAATACGTTCAGGAATATCCGGTTCTGAATTCTTAGGGATCAAGGAAAAATAGGAGGAAACGATGAAATTACCCCATCGGACTAACCCTGCTTCATATCTCACACTCAAGTCAATTCTTGGGACCCATGTCTTCCCAAGAACATAATAGTTGGAATGAAGGTTTAAATTAAATACCGGCCATTTTGATCCAAGTTTTTGTAAATCTGTAGGAGTCTTCCAAACTTTTGTTCCTGGTTGATATCTTAATCCGATACTGAATTGAATTAATTGTGGCTTAGTTATTGTAAGAATAGAATCTTGTATTCCGGCACTTTTGTTTGATTCAAAAGGTTTCTCCTCGAATCTAAAACTAAAATTTGTATGGTTATCCAATACATGTCTTTCTGACAATTTCAAATTCAATTTAAACCTAAAATCATAACCAATATCCTGTGCCCAGCCCGCCAGGAAATATTTTTCATCATACATTTTTATTCTATTCACTTTAAGAAAAAGTGAAGTCATTGAATTACTGAGTCTGTCTACCAATCCGAAGGGAGAAAATTCGTTGACAGTTTGACCAAATTTAAAATATGTAATTCTATTATTTAAAGCATCCATTCTGTAATTGACCCCTAGTTGAACTCTCAATTTTTTTTCAGAAAAACCATAATTGACTGAAAAATCAGAATTTAAACTCTTATTCCAATCCATTTTTTTTACATAAAAAGAGTGCTTGATTTTAAAATCTAACAACCCGCCTTGAACTGGATTAAAGGACAAAAACTGGAATATTCCATTGGTATTGAAATACATTCTCTCATAGCTGTTTCGGTAACTATATCCTAATAATATATTCGACAAACTCAGACGATTAGCAATGCGATCCATTGAATCCAAATACGGTTTAGATTCTTTAATTAATTTGATACTATCTTTCCGGACATAATCAAATATTTCTTCCTTTGTTAAAGGTACTGGCCTTTCTTTGTCCCAATATTCTATTGTCTTAATGTTAGCACCTGGGAGTATTTCCAGCAGCTCTCGCTTATCTTTAGTATCTTCTATCCCATCAAATTGATATTCCGAATATACTATTGTAAATCTTCCTTCCATTTTGAATCCAAGAATACCTGCATTAAATCCAAAATACTGGCTTTGAACTTTTTGCTGATGTTCCTTTTCTGTTAAAAAATGAGTTTGTCTTAAAAATAAGGTATCAAATATTTCTTGTTTGACCTGACTTCCTTTTATGTATGCATCAAATTCAGAAATGATAAATTTTTGATCTTCAATATAAATATATCCAGACCAAACCGGGTCATTCTTAATGATTGGAATTAGTTTTATTTTATGAATTTGTCGACCATCGGTATCCATATTAGAACCTTCTAATCTGTAATGATAATGACTCAATGCATAATCCGAAATTGGAGAAATAATTTCTCTGCCAAACGGAATAGTGTTCTGATATAAATTAAAATTCAGTGCAGTTGCTCTATTGAAACTAAAACCATTATCATTACCAGAAACTTTCGAACTGATCATAACCTCTTGTAAAATATCGGGTTTAAAAAATTTCAATTTAGAGATAGATTCAGACAAATAAACAATTCCCTGTCGATTAGTGTCCAATTGACCATTTAGGTTTCCAATATCTCTTCCCAGTATTTTCTGTGGCGCATTGAGAATTTTCATCAATCCCTTTGTATAAGCATTACAAGAATAATTTTTTATATTGCCTTCAATAAGTTTTCTTTTGGCAATTGCTTTTCTTATAATTTCGTATGCGGGATCCTCTCTCGAGGCACTAAAAACAATTTCATTCAAATTATATTTGGATTCCTTTAAAAAAACCTTTAACTCCAGTCTCCCTCCCTTATAATGAATGTTTTCATAATGCTTTATGTATCCGGTATATTGAAATACCAACCGATATTCACCAGGCTCTAAAACTAATTCAAACATTCCTTCTGAATTTGCCATTGTCCCCTTTGTTGTTCCATCCAAATAGACACTGGCAAATGCAAGAACCTCATTTTCTTCATTGGCAACCACCCCAACAACCTGGGCGCTGATTTCAAATATTGAAAAATAAACAATGAATAATAAAAGTGTTTTCATATTATAAAATAGGAAAACTAAGCCATTTGTCCAATAAATCCTTGCCGATCTCACTCATGTATGATTCTGGGTGAAACTGAAATCCTTCTACTTCATAATCTTTATGTTTCACCCCCATAATAGTTCCATCCAGAGTTGTACAACTAATTTTTAAACATAAAGGAAAATCCTTCGATTTTAAGGCCCAGGAATGGTACAATGTAGCAAGTTTAGGCAGGGAGATTCCTTCTAATAAGGTACCCTCTATCCCACTCCCTGGAAACAATAAAACTGTTTGTCCATGTTGAACCTTTGCCAATTGACCCAATTTGGCTCCATAAAAGGTTCCTATGGCTTGATGGCCTAAACATATTCCTAATATAGGTTTTTTATTTTGAAAAGTATGGATTAAGTCAAATAATGCCGGATAATCCTCAGGGGTACCCGGTCCGGGAGATAACAAAATCTTATCGTACTCCTCACATCCAGCCACAACATCCTTCGAATAAGGCCTTACATATACATGGGCACCCAGATTTTCAAGCAATTGAACAAGATTATAGGTGAAGGAATCCTTTAAATCTACAAGTATAATTTTAGTTTTCTTTGACACTATCCTATAATATTACTCGTAAAATTAGTCAAGAAATTTAATTTTGTACCATGAACTCATTCATTCCTTACAAGGAGGCTATTCAAAAAATGGACAAACTTCAGGCTGAAGGAGAAGATTTTCTATTTGTTTTAAATTTTGATAAAACATTAGGATTTTGTGAATCATTAAATAAACTGGATAGCAATTGGATAAAATATGAAATTAATAAAAAAAGTTTAGCATCGAAATCAAGTAAAGCATTTAGCTTTAATTTTAAACCAGTTCCATTTTCAAATTATTTAAATCAATTTAATCAGGTAAAACAACAAATTGCATTGGGAAACACTTATCTCACCAATTTAACAATTAAGACTAAAATAAACACTACTCTAGATTTATTAGAAATATTTAATTTTAGTAATGCCAAATATAAACTTTGGGTAAAAGATAAATTCGTATCGTTTTCCCCAGAATGCTTTATTGAAATAAATGATCATCAAATCAGCACATATCCAATGAAAGGAACTCATAAATTACTGGCAGACGAATCACCGGAAATATTATTGAGTAATCCCAAAGAAAATGCGGAACATCTAACCATTGTTGATCTTCTTAGAAATGATCTTAGCATGGTAGCCAATAAGGTAAAAGTGAACCATTTCAAATATTTGGATCAACTCATGACAAATCATGGAATTATTGTACAAATGAGTTCAAAAATTTCAGGGGAATTAAAAGAAAAATATTATAATCGATATGGCACCTTACTGGATGTAATACTCCCTGCAGGCTCAATCAGTGGTGCACCAAAAGATAAAACTTTGGAAATCATTCATGAATCGGAAGACTATGACAGAGGGTTTTATACGGGAATTTTCGGAACATTTTGCAATGGAAATCTTGATTCAGGTATATTGATCAGGTATATTGAGGAAGATAATCAGGAATTCTTTTTTAAATCAGGTGGAGGTATTACTTTTAATTCAGACCCCATACTAGAATACAAAGAATACATGAACAAAATTTATGTTCCCATTTTTTGAAAGTATGGCCTTAATTGAAGGTAAGATTAGAAATCTAAATCTTCATCAAATAAGAATAAACCAAACCTTTGCTTATTTTTACCCAGAGTACAAGGCCCATGAACTTCCAAATCTTAAATTGGACAACATAACCTTCAAACATCCTTTTTCTAAATTAAAATTTTCCTATAATCATTCTGAATATATTCTTGAAATTGCTCCTTATCAAATCAACTCTATTGAAATGGTAATCCCAATCCATCAACCATTGCTTGATTATTCATTTAAATATTCAAATAGACTAATTATTAATCATCTTAAAAACAAGGTTTCAAATTCTGCTGAAATACTAATTGTAAAAAACGGGATTATAAGGGACACTTCCATTCACAATATAATATTCAGCGATGGACATGAGTGGTTTACTCCAGATGAACCATTATTAAATGGCACTATGCGACAATACTTACTTTTAAAGAAAATCATTACGAAAAGAAAAATATCCTTACAAAATCTTGATCAATTTAATAAATTCAAATTAATTAATGCATTGAATTCAATGGAAGAAAGCATTGCTTATCCCATTGAATTAATTAAAACTCAAAAGATATTATGACCAATTTTGAATTGATTAATTCAGAGTGTACAAAACACAATGCCAAACTCATTGTTGTTACCAAGTTGCAAGATCCAGAAAATGTCTTAAAACTGTACTCAAAAGGACATCGAATGTTTGCAGAAAATAAAGTTCAGGCACTACTCCTTAAAAAGGAATTACTTCCCTTGGATATTGAATGGCATATGATTGGTCACTTACAAACCAATAAGGTTAAACAAATAGTGCCTTTTATTTCTTGTATTCAATCTGTTGATTCATTCGATCTGGCTTTGGAGATCAATAAGCAAGCCCAAAAAGTTAACAGAGTAATCCCAGTATTACTTCAAATTAAAATTTCTAAGGATGAAAATAAGTATGGATTTGACATAAATGAACTCAAAAGATCCATCCTTACTGACCCCTGGCATTTGTTAAATAATATTTCAATTGATGGCATTATGGGCATAGGAAGCCTGGTATCTGATAACATCACCACCCGTGAAGAATTTCAACAGTTACGTACTTATTTTGACGAAATAAATAAAATTTCGATTCCCAAATTTAAACTGAAGGAAATATCCATGGGCATGTCCGGGGATTATAAAATGGCACTTGAAGAAGGTTCTACGATGATTCGAGTAGGATCCTTGGCATTCTCAGACATATCCTTACTATAAAATTTACCCAATTTTCTCAAAGACCAAAGATGGGGGTTTTTTGATGTTGAAATTAAACTTGAAATTTAAAAGAATTTATAATACATTTGTTTACCATTCGGTATTTTCTCAAGCACCCAAAAGAAATTTAAAATACTATTATATGTCGATATTAAAATGTTCAATTTTAGTAGTTGTTGCCTCTTTATTTGTTATTTCATGTGGTAAAGAAAGCAATGGAAGTGAATATTCTGGAGATCTCACGCCATTAACAGGATTCACAGGAAGTGGTAAGATTTCTGGTAATCTTGATGGGAATTCTCTGGAATTAGACGTTACCTTTAGTAATGTTGTTCCTGCCCTTGCAGCATATGCTATTGAAGAAAATAATGGAATTAAGCGAGTTCAAAACATCGGAACGAACCCAACATCTCCATTAAATGTTAAAATAAATCTGGCTGACAGCAGTATAGTGCTTTTGAATAATGGAAAATTTGGTGTTGAAATTCTAACTACGGGTGGCGCTATTGCAGTAAGAGGCTATTTAAAAAAATAAGTCCTTGAAGTGAGCACCACAAGGACTTATTCAAATGTATAACTAATTTAGTTCCTACTCCACTCTGCAATGGACTCATTGTTCATTTTCACATAATCCTCATTACCATCTGCAGCAGCCAGAGCCTTTGACCTTTGTGCTACTTCAACTGCTTCTGTTCTACGACCTAATTTAGCAAGGATTAGGGATTCGATTCTCAATTTCCAATACTTGGGATCCATTGTATTGGCCTTTTGAATCCATCCAAGTGCAGTGTTCAAATCCTTACCTGAGTCAAAATAATATCTTGCTGCAAGGAAAAAGTCATCAGAGCTTGGACCTGCGAGCACTTTTTCGATACTTTTAACCACTTTACTGTCTACATCAGTCTTAATTTTTACTGCTATACCTGTATTCTCCCATTTTATATTTAATGTTGCCTCATCATTTTTAATATCGTTAATATCAATGGTAAATGTTTCTATGGAAGTGGTTAACAACTCAGGTATTGCTTGAACTCTGATTGCTTCTTTGGAAATGTCATAATTTTTAGGTGTACCTGGTTGATCCCAGTCTGAATAAAATATCAAATCCCAGCTGAGCTCACCTGGAATTGAATATAAAGCATAGCTTCCTTTTGGCAAACTTTTACCTTCTATCATAACATCATCCGTAAAAGTAATTTTAGTCGCCTTGTTAGCTCCAGTCCTCCACAGGGTATTATAATCCACTAATTCCCCAAATACTTTGCGGTTTTTCATGCTTGGTCTGGAATACTCAATAGAAATAGTGCCCAATCCAAACTTCTGTTCAATTTTACAAAATGTACTTGGAGCTGGTGTTTGAATCTGTGCAGAAAGGCTCAGTGAAATACTTAAAAACAATAACAGGATTAATTTTTTCATAAGTCTGAAGTTTATTTAAGATGATATAAATCAATAACTTAGAAGTAAATGATTTATTTTAAAAAAAGTTCAAAAAAAATATATTAAATATTTTCATAATATATACTATATTTGCATGACTAACTCAAAATACGATTTATGATTATTGCTTCTATTTGTACCGTTTGTTTTATTTGTTCTTGGTTTCTTATTCAACTTAGAACCTCCGAACAAGAATAAACACCTGATAATTAACTAATTAATTCAAGGTTAACTTTTAAAGGTTCCCATACGAGATATGCTCAATTTCTGAGTTATATTATATAGTTAACCGGCTAATTATTTTTTATGACAACAATTTAAAGTTGATTTGTCATCTAATTTAGGACTTAAATATGGTATTCCTAAGTTCATGCCTCTCAGCATAAACAAGAATGAAAGGGTTACGCTCAAAATGAGCGTTAATTTTTTAAATTTATTACCCCAATTTCCTGAAATCAATTTTTTAGAATAGATTATTACAGTTAAGGATGGGATCGTCCCTAATCCAAAAACCATCATAAAAAGGGATGCTTTCCAGGATGAGTACATCAATACTGATGCTGCAAGGGCGATATATACAATACCGCAGGGAATCAATCCATTGGCAACTCCTAAATAAAATATAGAATTGGGGCTCAATCGACTGAGGAATGTGGAGGTCACACTGCTTATTCTTAGCAAAAATCCATTTTGATAGCGAATGACCTCTTTAAAGATATAAGGTGCTATGGCTATCAGTAATATAAAAGCACCAAAAAATATGGAAAAACTTTGTTGATACCCTATTAGCTTAAATCCCATGCCAAAACTTCCTAATATAAACCCAAGACTGGCATAACTTAAGGTTTTCCCCAAATGATACAATACCAAACGAGAGATGGCGACTTCCCCATTGCTATCTTGAAATGGCATTGCCATTACCAATGGACCACACATACCCATGCAATGCAGTGAACTACCAAGGCCCAAAGTCAATGCAGATAAAAGGAAAACAAGCATTTAATTTACTACTGAAATTTCATCATAATAAAACTTTCCGGCAGTTTCTAGGGAAACTTTTAAAATGGATTTTCCCTTTCCCATTTCGGACCTGGCAAACGAATAAACATAATTAGCAGGAGGTAATATCTCCATTTTCTTGTCTAACGCCTTGGCAGGAGGATAATAAAAGTGCAATTCGCCTTTTAATAATGAAGTATCTAATGTTGGGTTGATTTTGACTACTATAAAATTTTGGTCTACGGACAATTGAACAATGCCGCCTTCAAGATTGGAAGTGTTTCGTTTTCCTTCCAAATAATGCTCCATTTTTTCTTCTTTAGCATAGTAGTTGTCTTCAGCCATTTCAAAGTCAATATTAAGACTTAAGACCACCATAAAAATTATTCCAAGGGCTCCTATAATATAGACTATCAATACTTTATGTCCGAAATTCATGGTCATTTAGATTGTTATAAAAACTCTACAAATATCAAATCTTTTCTTGCGAGAACCTTCTCTTTACTTTTTATCAATAATTCTAATTTTCGCTTGTGTTCTTTTATTTGATCCTTTTCCAATCTAACAAAAAACAAACAATCTAGTTTTGTACTTCCTGTGATAGAGTCAACTTTGTGTCCAACAAACTCAATGGATCCAATGCCATCTTCCATGGACAAAGAAATCGGCAATGTTTTTCTTCCTTTATTTGTTAATTTTAGAGAATAAAAATTTGAAACACTCCCGTCCGGATTGGTTTGTAGAATTTGGCCAGGAACTTTCAAAACTACAGCATCCAATTGAGTCCGGGTGGCCAAAATATACACAAACAATGCGATAAGAGCCAATAAAATACCTGAAAACGCCTTAATTCTAGGGGTGAAATTAAAGTTTCGGTTGGAAACTATATTATTCACTGAAGCATATTTAATCAAATCTGGCTTCCTCTTAACTTTTGCCATCATCATATTGCATGCGTCGATGCATGCAGTGCATTGGGTACATTCCAGTTGGGAGGAACCATTCCTTATATCTATTCCTGTCGGACATACCGCAACACATAAATTACAATCAATACAATCTCCCTGCTGCTCTTCCAGTTTGTGTTTGGTTCTTGGTTCACCACGTCTTGAATCATAACTTACTGCAAGCGTATTATTGTCGACCAGAACTCCTTGTAATCTACCATATGGACAGACCACTGTGCAAACAATTTCTCTAACAAAGGCAAAGACTCCATAAAAAACCAAGGTAAAAACCAATATTGAAATTAGCCCAATGATGTGGTATTTAAATGGATCTGAAACCAAAATAAGCCACTCGTCCTTACCAATTATGTACAACAAAAATGTATTGGAGATCAAAAACGATACAAATAGAAAAACAAAATGCTTGATAAACTTTCGCACACCTCTTTCCAGAGTCATTGGCTTAGCATCATTTATCTTTTGGATATTTGCATTCCCTTCAATAAGGTATTCAATTTTTCTGAACACCATTTCTAAAAACACCGTTTGAGGGCATACCCATCCACAAAACAACCTGCCGTATATCATTGTAAATACAATGATAATAAAAATGAAAGTCAGCATTGCAAGACCGAACATTACAAAATCTTGCGGAGTAAAAAGTACAGTAAAAAATATAAATTCTGCCTTTGGAAAATTAAACATCATTATCGGACTCCCGTTGATACTCAGAAATGGAAGAACAAAAAAGACCAGTAAATAAAAATAACTTAAATAAGACCGATAATTATACCAACTTCCTTCAGGTTTTAATGCATAAATCCACTTTCTCTTTCCTTTGGCATCAACCGTTGAAATCCGGTCTTTGAAATCTACATCATTCTTCGGTTGTATGGCCATTATTTACCCAATGATGTAGTGTCCACTGGTTTCTTATTATCTGATGTGTCCACTAAAGTTGACCCGTTTGCTTCTTCGATATAAAGCTCACCTTGTTTTTCTTTAGGATTAGGAGGATTTGTACCTCGTAAAGACTTTACAAAACTTGACAAATTAGCAATCTGCCTTGGACTGAAATCTTCTACCCATGACTTCATTCCTTTAGCGGGTACACCATACTTAATAGTGGCAAAAATATCCTTCAAGCCTCCCTTATTTATCCAATAATCATCCGTAAGATTCGGACCAATACTTCCTTGTCCCTGAGCAAGATGGCAGACCACACAGTTGGTTTTAAATAATTCCGCGCCTTCTGCAATACCAGCAGCATCAGACATTACCACTGAATTTTCATCTACGGACTCAGACTGGTTCTTCATATACTCAGCCTTAGCCTTAGCAGCCTTGGCCTGAGCTATGCTCAATTCTTCATGAGGCAAAGGAGCAGAATGAGCAACGTGGTATCTGTACATATAAACCGCGCCAAATAAGATACATCCAAAAAAGGCAAAACTCCACCAACCCGGCACCTTATTATCTAACTCACGAATACCATCATAATTATGGCCGGAATCAATTTGGTATTCTTGCTCGATAGGTCTGAAGTTATTGGCCTTTCTCCATAAATTGATTAACCAAGATTCCTTTTTAGATGGTTCTAAAATTTCAGATTCCGGTGTAACAAACCCTTTTATTTTATTTGAAATAGCGATTATGATAACAAATTCAAGAAACGCTAGAATAATCATTGCCCAAACATCCATTGGAATTAAACCCCAATCGATTCGTGGCATCATGGTGGTTTGTGCATTTGCCTGAATTGGCATAGACCAAAAACTGAGCGTTAATATTGTAATCAATAATGTCAAAATATTTGAAGAATGTTTATTGATTTTAGTTCTTAAATATTGCTTGGATGCTGCCAACAAAGCATTACCCAATACAATAATAATCAGCAATAAAACAGTGCACACAAATATCAACATGTATCTGACTACATCATATGGATCGTTCTGAACGGCATTATTCCCCGTCGCAACACCACCCTGACTATAAACAAAGTGGTTTAAACCAAAAAGAAAAGCTATTATGGAAAATAAAGATTTTGATTTCATAAATTTAAAAATTAAGATTCCAAAGGAATTTTAGCGTATTGATTGGATTCTTCTTTTTTCATCGAAACAACATAAATCAACACGAATACAAAAAAACTAACAAATAACACCAACCCAATAAGTGGGTAAATATTAACATGGTCAATTGAACACAAATAATTCTTGAATTTCATCTGTATTAAATTACTTGTTTTGATTCAATTTTCCATCCACTCCCATTCTTTGCATATATGCAATCAAAGCAATTATTTCCTTATTAGGATCTGCTTCAATTTTCTCAGCTTTCAATCTCTTGAATACTTCTATCGCTTGAGCCTGTAAATCTTCATTGGCCTTTTCGTCATATTTTTCAGGATAAGGAACACCTAATGTTTGCATAGCCCTGATTTTTGCCGCAGTTGTGCTCAAGTCTAAGTCATTATCATATAACCAAGGATAGGCAGGCATAATCGATCCAGGGGAAATTAAAGCAGGTTCCCTCATATGCAAGTAATGCCAACTGTCCGTATATTTTCCACCAATTCTTGCTAGGTCCGGTCCTGTACGCTTACTACCCCATTGAAATGGATGATCATAAACAAACTCCCCTCCCTTAGAAAATTCTCCATACCTGGCAACCTCATCCCGGAATGGACGAATCATTTGTGAGTGACAACTATAACAGCCTTCACGTATATACAAATCACGACCTTGCAATTCCAGCGGTGTATAAGGTTTAACTGATGCAATGGTAGGAATGTTAGATTTAACTAAAAAGGTTGGCACCAACTCAATCAATCCACCAATTGCTACCATCACTAAACTTAGAACTAACATCATTAAAGGCTTGCGCTCAATGATGTTATGCCAATAAGTTTGCATAACAGTAAGTGGTTGATTTTTTAAAGGCAGCCCTTCTGCAGCTTCTTCAGCTTGAAATTTACCAGATTGAACAGTTTTGTATAAATTATAAACCATCAAGCCGGCTCCGAAAAGAAATACTGTTCCTCCCAAACCGCGCACAATGTATAGAGGAATAATTTTAGTTACAGTCTCCAAAAACTGATATTTCAATTGACCAGCTTCTGTAAATTGTTTCCACATGAATGCCTGTGAAAATGCGCTCCAATACATTGGTATCGCATATAATAGTATGGCAATTACCCCAATAAGGAAATGCGTATTTGCGAGTCTTGTAGAATACAACTTTGTATTATAAATCCTGGGAACCAACCAATACAACATACCAAATGTTAAGAAACCATTCCATCCAAGAGCACCTATGTGTACATGTGCTATAGTCCAATCTGTGTAATGAGAAATAGCATTTACATTTTTCAAAGACATCATTGGCCCTTCAAACGTACTCATTCCATAGCATGTTAATGCAACCACAAACATTTTCAAAACGGGATCCTCTTTAACCTTGTCCCAAGCACCTCTTAAAGTAAATAGGCCATTCAACATACCTCCCCAACTAGGAAGAATAAGCATCACACTAAATACTGTACCGAGTGACTGGGCCCAATCAGGCAATGCAGTATAAAGTAAGTGATGAGGACCTGCCCATATATAAATAAAAATCAATGCCCAAAAATGTACAATACTCCATTTATAAGAATATACGGGTCGGTTTGCAGCTTTTGGTACAAAATAATACATGATACCCAAATAAGGCGTCGTTAAGAAGAACGCTACTGCATTATGACCATACCACCATTGTACCAAAGCGTCTTGTACTCCCGCAAAAAAACTGTAACTGTGTGTCAACGAAGTTGGAATTGCAAAGGAATTAACTATGTGTAACATGGCAACAGTAATCCAAGTACCTATATAAAACCAGATGGCAACATACATATGACGCTCACGTCTTGTAAGAATTGTTCCAAACATATTAATACCAAAAATCACCCAGATTAGTGCAATCAGGATGTCAATTGGCCAAATAAGTTCGGCGTACTCTTTCCCTTCTGTCAAACCAAGTGCAAGAGTAACAGCTGCAAGTACAATAATGGATTGCCAGCCCCAAAAGTGGATTTTGCTTAGGGTATCACTCCACATTCTGGTTTTTAATAATCTTTGAAGTGAATAATACACCCCGGTAAAAATTCCGTTGCCCACAAAGGCAAAAATCACCGCATTGGTGTGGATGGGTCTCAATCTACCAAAAGTCGTAAATGAAAAACCAAGATTCCAAGAAGGGAATGCCAACTGAAAGGCAATCACCACCCCTAATAAAAAACCTACAATTCCCCAAATAACCGTTGCGTAGGCAAAATTTCTGACATTAGTGTTGTCGTAATAAAATTTCTGTAGCTCCATAATTTAATCTATGTGGTTAATGTCTTTTGAATCAAATAATATCCTGCGTGGGGGGGCGTAATCGTCATCGAACTGACCATCTTTTACACCCCAAATAAATGCAAACAGAAAGAAAATTGCTACTGCCAAACTCAATAATAAAAGCAAAATAATAACTTTCAATTGTATAATTTTTACAAAAGTCTCTTTAAAATTTGTTTTTGTTTATAATGCAAATCAGAATTAATAATGATTTTAATCATTTTGATTATCAATTATTTATATATCTGTAAAATATTTATTTTCAAGCATTTTTACCAAACCAAAACTTAACACAATAATGCTGATGGAGGAAATGGGCATTAAAATCGCAGCAACAAAAGGAGTCAGTTGTGCGGAAACTGCAAAGCCCAATCCAATAATATTGTACAGAATAGAATAAGCAAAAACTGTTTGGATAAGTAGCTGGGATTTTCGGGCCACCTTTAAAATTGAATGAATCCTGTACAATTGATTACCTCCAAGCAAAGCGTCTGAAGCAGGGGAAAAACAAAATGAGTCATTTACAACCGCAATCCCGCAATCACTTTGTTTTAGAGCACCAGCATCATTTAATCCATCACCAATCATTAGGACCTTTTTTCCCGAGCTTTGTAAATGCTCAATGTACGTTCTTTTCATTTGAGGAGTTTGATTTCCTAATAATGATGTACTTGCAGGCAAAAGTGAAGAAATACTGCCTAGTTTAACATCCGTGTCCCCACTTAAAACTTTCATTGGATAATTAGCTAATTTTACTAGTGCACTAGCCATATTATCTCTTAGTTTTTGTTTTAAAACGAATGCACCAAGATATAAATCATTAATCATACAGTACACCTTGGAATCAGAGATATCATTTTCGTGCTCCCCAAGAATATACATTTTGCTCCCCATTTTTATATTCCATTGGCCTATCCTGGTTTCGATCCCAAGGTGTCTATACTCCTTGTATTCATCCGGGGTTAGTGTTGCATAATTTTTATAATTTGCAGCTATCCTTTTACCCAATGGATGGGTTGAATTATCAATAGAAGAAATTATTAAATGCAACTGCTCTTGAGTTAATGTTGACCCTATAAATTGAATTTCTTTTGATTCAGGTTCAGTTAGAGTTCCTGTTTTATCGAATACAATAGTATCTACATTAGCCAATGATTCGATAACTAAATGATTTTTTAAATACAAACCATATTTAGAAAAGAGTTGCAAAATGTACCCATTAGTAAAACTCGATGTCAATAAAAGAGAACAAGGACAGGCAACAATCAGAACTGAACTTAATGCATGCATAGCCTTTGATGGGTCTGAAAAATACCAATATGCACCGGCAGAAAAAGCAATCAAGAACACAAATATTGAAAAATAACTGCTTAGTTTATGGATGACAGATTGGTCCACTTTTTCCTGATAAAATACTTGATTATTCCATAAATCTACAAAGCTGTTTTTCGAAAATGGTTTTAGTGCTAGTATTTCAATTGAGGAATCCACAACTCTCCCACCCTGATAAATCATCCCCCCCGTCTGGATTTTCTTCTCCTCACTTTCTCCAGTAATAAAACTATAATCCATTTTAGCTTCGCCTTTCGATAAGATTCCATCTACAGGGCAAATTTCATCATGTCTTAACTTTAATATATCGGATTCTTTAATTTCATGGAGCAATACAGGAATTTCTTTGCCTTGATCTAATTTTGTGACAGCTACTGGAAAATAAGTTTTGTAATCATGATCAAAGGATAAGGATGCTTTTGTTTTGGACTGGAAATATCTTCCGATCAACATAAAAAACACAATACCTGACATACTATCTAAATATCCTGGTCCAATACCGGAAAAAATTTCATAAATGCTCCGCCCAAAAGTCACTACAATTGCTAAAGACACAGGTGCATCAATATTCACATATTGGCGCTTAAAGCCAATCCATGTCATCTTAAAAAACTCAACAGCACCATAAAAAAATACAGGCAAAGCCAAAAGGAGATTTAAGTATCTAAAGGTTAATCCCAAATCTTTATCCTTAGACATTTCCAAGCCTAAATATTCCGGAAAACTCAATAGCATAATGTTGGCAAAACAAAAACCAGCGACACCTATTCTGTAAATTAATGAACGATCCATCGCTTTCGGAGCCTTGTTCTCCATGTTATCTAATGAAATATATGGCTCATAGCCTATAGAGCTCATTAATTCAACAAGCTCCCTTACCGTAATTAATTCTGAGTTAATGATGACTTTTACGATTTTTCGATTAAAATCAACTTTAGAGCTAATTACATTAGGATTGAGTTTATGCAGGTTTTCCAGCAACCAAAGACAAGAGATGCAATGCATTTGTGGCACTTCAAATTTTAAATGCAGCCACTCTTTATCTTTGAAAATAATAAATTTACTAATAATATCGGGTCTGTCAAGATATGCAAACCGGTCAGATTTGAATGATTTAACTTTTATTCCAGCACCTTGTTCAAAGTTATAGTAATCGCATAGCTGATTTTTATGAAGTAAATCATATACTGTTTTACACCCATAACAACAGAACACTTTGTCCTCAATTTTAATTGAATCGTCACACTGATCCCCACAATGAAAACATTTTAAATCAGATTCAATCAATATGCTCATATACTAAGATATTAAAATATCGAACCCAAAGCTATTGCTTATCCATAACTTTTAGAAAATTCATGTCATTTCAAAAAATGATATTTAGCATGCATTCTAATACATTTCCTCTAAAATAGAATGAATCTAAATATAAAAGGCCCCCAAATTGGAGGCCTTTTATATTTAGATTTATAATTGTTAGCGCAAGAGAGTAAATTCTCCTTTTACTTTTTCAAATCCTGTAGAACCTTCATATTCTACTTCAGCGTAGAAAACATAAACACCTGGAAGAGCTTTCTTTCCTTTAAATTCACCAGACCATCCGACAGATCTATTGGTGTTTCCATCAGGAAGATTAGTCTGAGAATAAACTTGTGATCCCCATCTGTCATAAATCTGCAGCAACCTTACATTTCTAACTCGTTTACCATAAACATTGAAATGATCGTTGAGATTATCTCCATTAGAAGAGACTACAGTAGGCCACCACACATCTTTAATGATTCTTACCAAAACTCTTACTCTGTCGCTGATTTCACAACCGGCTTGGTCTATCCCTGTAATTAAAAATTCTCTTGTAGTATCTGCTAAATAGTTCAGTTTACTTTCCCAATCCACTTGTTGGTCGATATTGAACCATGTAGTATCCTTATATGCTCCATTTGCAGAAGTTCCTCCTCTTAAAGCAATTAATAATGAATCCAATCTAACTAAAGAACCTTGATCCACAACAATACTCTTGATTACTTCTATCCCCAATTTACCTGGCTCAATAAGATTGTATGTTCTTTCCAATAAACAACCATTTGGATCTTTTACAGTAATCTTATATGAACCTTGACCTAAATTGTTGTAGGCTTTGCTTGATGTAAATGGTCCACCGTTAAATGAAAATTGTAAATTACCTAATGGTTGGTTGTTAACATCCAATACCTGATTAACGGTGATTGTACCGTTACGCTCACCAAAACATTTTGGATTTACCGGATCAACTAACAAATCTGCCAATGGATTACCTATTTCGGTCACATCAATAGTGTCAGAATCTATACATCCATTTTTACTATCCTTAACGGTTACAATAAAACTGCCACCAGGCTTTCCTATGGTTACCGTATTGGTTCCTTGTCCTGAAAGCACATTTCCTGTCCAAGTATAAGTTCCTATTGTTCCAGAGTTAGCACGTGAACCGGAAGCATCCAATTGAATTTGGTTTACAGTACATGTAAGATTTCCTTTTTGACTGATATCCGCAACAGGTAAAGCAACATCTTCTGTAACATTTATAGTCTTGAGATCCACACAACCATTTTTCAAATTTTCCACTGTGAGGGTATAAGTACCTACTGCATTTACAGTTGGGGTATAAGTACTCCCACCCGTTAAATTACCCGGACCTGACCATGTTGGTTGATAAATTGCTCCGGTTGAAGATCCTGTTCCATCCAGATTAAGCGTTTTAACATCACAAGTTAAAATGCCAGGTGTTTTAATATCTACTGTAGGTTTAACTATATCCTGTGTGACAACAAAACTTGTTTGATGTCTACAACCAGCTCTAGGATCCACGACTTCCAAATTGTAAGTTCCAGGTCTGTTGATGTCTACTGTTGCACCAGTAACTTGACCAGGATTAACAAACTGTCCGTTTGAAGTAGTCCAATTAAAAGCCAACTGGTCACCTGATCCACTGGTTGATATTGCGCCATTTAGAGTAATTGAGGTTACTTTACAATTCAACTCAGTCGGCCCATTGATGGCAGCTACTGGATAAGAGAACCAAGCTACTGGAACGCCAGGAGTATTATCCAAGCAACGATCAGTAAAATTGACATTACCGGTTGTTGGATCAATATTTCCAACGAAAACGGCTATGTAATAAGTTTTACCCAATTGCATTGTAGCCGGATCAAAAACAAACCTACCATTATCGTTAAAACTAATAATTGTGCCAGCTCTTGGATTTCCTGCTGTACCATCATATAGAACATATCTAAAGATATCGTTTCCATCCAATACACCTGGAGCTACAGTATAGTTAGCTTGAGCTGCTGCATCAAAACAAAGATTGTTAGGGGTCATGGTTAATACACCAGCATCCGTAATACAATTACAAATCTCCACAGCCTGGAAAGAATCCACCAAACAATTATTTTTATCTCTGATGGTTAGTAAAAATGGATTTCCCTGAGGAATCCAATCCGTCAACCATCGATCTCCGGCCTCAAAGCTACCTACTAAAGGATCATTAACTGAATGCTCTCCCTGTATATTCCAGCTTGGTCGATTACCATTACGGGAAGTAATTCTCACCCGATAATTTTCAGCTGTATTATCACATTCAACAGTATATGTGTTGTCAATAAATTCAGGAGCATCCAGGAATGTTACAGTAACAGAGTCATATGCATCGCAACTGTAATTGAATACTGCCCATTCAAAATTATAGGTTCCATACCCGGGTACGGTTACTGTAGTAGACGGGGCATTAGGATCTGCAAATACCGCATTACTTCCACCTATCTGACGCCAGGTTCCGTTACCTAAAGTAAGATTGGCATCTAATGGAAAAGTAAGTCCGCAAATGTCTTTATCTAATCCAGCATCAGCCAAAGGATAAGGCTCCCAAATGATAGGTTGGTTATTAGAAATTCGTTTACAAGGATCTTTTATGTCTACCACGCCATCTCTTGGAGCAAGATCTTCCCCTACTACCCTGGTAATAAAGTAAGTTTCGACGCCCAAAAGCATTTTAGTTTTGTCAAAACAAATGATATCATTTATTGAATAAAGTGTATCAAGGACAGTAGAAGGGTCATTATATGAACCCTTATGCAATATATATATAGCTACATCCTCGGCTGCATTAATACTTTCAGGTATCAAATTTTTGATAGGCACACACTCGTCTTCACAGACTCGTGTTAGCAAGCTATCCAAATTTCCTGCATCAATTGGATCACAATTACAATTATATATATCAATTGTTAATTGAGAAATACATCCATTGGCATCCTGAATCTGAATACTGAATGTGTCCAAACTTGCTAAGGTATCAGAGACCCATTTGTTTCCCGTTATGGTTCCTTTGGCTGTCAGCAAAGTATATGGTGCCTTTCCACTCATAAGGTCGGCTTCGACAACAAATTTACCATCCTTGGAACCAGGAGCTCCGAATGCAACACATTTTGGCTCTACGTTTCTTACCTCCGGTGAAGGATTAAAAGTAATGCTCACTAAATCTTTCTGTATACAAATGTCATTGTTGTTTTCTTCTAATTCGAATACATATGTACCGAAATCACCCAAAGCACTTACTTGACTTGCGGGATCCAAGGTATTGTTGAATAATACGCCAGAAGTTGGTGAAGGTCCTTGAACCAATCTCCACTCTATGCGTGAACCAGGGATAGATTGAAAACCACCTAAATCATATACTCTACCACATATCGCATCATCCGGTCCTGCATTTGGTGCAGGAATTTTGTAGAATGCAAACGGAACGCCACCATCGACTCTCAAACAACCTTTTATCTGGTCAATTCCTCCTTTATTGTCGGTTCTACCAAGAATAACACCAACATAATAAGTTTGTCCATAAACAAAAGTTGGATCATAAGGTATGGATAAAGAACTGATGTCCCTAATCCTTGAACTATAAGGATTGTTAGGATCTGTATAAATAAAGAAAATAATTGTGTCTTTATTTGGACTTGGATCCAGAATCTGCCCGGTTGGGTCATAGTTAATTACTACCACCCCATCCTCACAAAGTATTTGTTGAGTTTTATCCAAATTACCCAGATTGTTGGTACACTTACACTCATAAACATGAATGAAAGTAAATTCACAACCATTCACATCTCTTATCCTAACGGTATCGTTAGCCAGGTTTAAAATAACCCCGGAGTTATATACACCCAGAGGGCTTACGGTTCCATTTCCTTTAATTACTGTATATGGGCTTTTACCTCCGGATATTTGAAAATTGAAGGTATAGTCCTTGTTATTGGAATTACAAATATAGTTTGCAGCACTTTTAGTAGGTGTATCATTGAAATTTATAGTAGTGGAATCTGTTGTAATACAACCCAATCGTGTTTCTGTATATCCAAAAACATAAGTTCCATATTGATCAACAGTTACTGCTGACTTATCATCAAACTGATCACTGTAAGTTACATTTCCAGGTCCTGAAATTTTAGTCCATTGGCCCCCAACATCCTTTTTACCTTGGAAGCTAGTGGACAGACCACAAACAGAAATTACCGGCCCAGCATCAGGAGCAGGAGAAGGAACTATTTCGACATCAATACAACACTCAGGGCTTGGACCACAATTGGATTCAAAATTAAAACACACAGTTCCTATTGGTGCATTTGTATTCCAAAGTACTTCTATTACAGTAGTGTCGAATGCATTCTTTGTAAGAATTGTTCCTCCAGTTACATTCCAATTTAGGAAGTAAACATCGTTAGGTAAAATTGTATCAATGTAATATATACCTGTTTTACCCTTACAAACCTGCAGATCTCCTTTAGGACACACCTTTTTGGGCTTGAATTGATCTTCATCAAATTGCTCACAAAATTCATAAAAACAAATAATTGCTTTATCCCCAAGGTTTGCCAAAACTTTTATTTCTACGCAATAATCATCCTTTTTCTCCACATCAGTGAGAATTTCGTCATTACCTATAGCTTTTTTACCAGGGTCATTTTTTAGAAACCATTTATAGCTGATGTCTGTAGAAAGACCAGATGCTCCACAAGTTTTCGTACGATCTATTACTCTTGGCTGAATTTCCAATTTACCACCTATGCAATACTCTCTAAATGTGACATTGTAATCTAAAAATATAGCGGTAAGCTTATAAGTACTATCACATCTCCATGGATCTGTCGATTTTGGCAAATTGACAATTTTTCCATTTTGGCAGGTACTAAATACTTGTCTGGTGGTTGGATCTATATAGACATCATTATTATCACATCCTAAATGATATACATCCGGTGGTTCCGGGACCTCGAGAACAATGAATTGCCGGACAGAGTCAAACTTACAGCATGTGGCTCGATCAGTGAATTCATGTCGATATTCACCCGTAGCTGAAATTTGCTCTCCATGCCAATTAAATGGAATCCGCTCATTGCAAAGTGTCCAAGGAGGACCTATTTTATCTGCAATTGGTCTAACCCGAATGGTAATACATTTTGGTCCATCCTGATCACAAATTGAACCCGATTGTGGATTTCCGATGTAGGCTGTAACGCATAGCTGAAAATCACCTTCATCAGGAAAATCCAAAGTTACTTCGCCCAATCCACTTCCGATTTCTGTTCCATCTAAGGTCCACTCATAGGTCGGACCACAAGCTCCTCCTGTGTTTATAGTATACTTTATGTTACACGCACCTTTACAGACATCCCGCGGGCCCATAATATTGCCTAATGGAGGCAACATCGGAGCAGAACCTCCCGAAGTGGTTAGTGTAAAATCGCATACATCACCAGAACAACCATCTACGAAAAGGTAGTAAGTCTTACAGGCTGTAAGATTTCCGGACAAGGTAAATGAACCAGCCCCATTACAGTTAGGGTTACAAACAATGGATTCGTTGCAATCGCAATCTCCCCAAATACCCATCTGTACCCCTGTACCATTCACGGAACAGTTGCTGAAAGTAATAGTAATTGTGACAGGACCTCCATCACAAACAAATGCCCACCAACCAGTATTATGTGCACCTCCACCGGAAGGACATAGAGGGGAACATCCAGTTGGATTGGAATAAGTAGTATTCTGGCAGGTATACCCATTTACTTCATCCAAAGAGCAAAGAACGTTAGCGTCTTCACATTCATCCGCTGAAGGAGGGGTACATTGTGCTGAAAGTTCTAAACTCCAAATGGAAAATATTCCAATGAAAAAGGAGAGTAAAATTTTATTCATATTGTTTTTGTTTGACTTATACATTAAATTAATATCTATACGAGCTTCTGAAACGCCGAATAAAAGTACACTGATTAACAACAATTTACAAATTTAATTACAAGAATTTATTGAGATTAAAAATACAACTCATGTATTCCATCATCCCTATTAACACATTATCTATAATCAGGCCAATCTTCCTGGCTAATAATAAGACCCCACTAGTAAGATATCCGTTGCAACACAAGTAAAAAAAATATTAAGAAAAAATTTAGTCAACTTTCATAATCGATTTACTAGTACATCATACTAATAATCAACTATTTATAAGCGAGCCAAGGGACCTATCATCGTACTAAAGTGAGATCGCCACTCTTGGAAATCAATTTGCCACTTATAGAAACAGCTTCTATCAGGTAAACGAAAACCCCCGAATTCACAGGTGAACCATTTAAAGTTCCATCCCAACCGACTTCTGTCACTTTTGGATCAAAAGCATAAGATCCAAAAACTCTATTCCCCCATCTATCATAAATCTCAAATTTATTTACAAACAAAACATCCTCTCCGGTTATTAGGCTAACTACATCATTTATTTTATCTCCATTTGGAGTAAATGCATCTGGAATATAGATTCTTGGTTCTGTAATAACAGTGATAGTAAGTTCGTCAGCAATTTCACATCCATTTACATCAATGATATGCAGTTTATATCGGGTAGTTTTTAAAGGTTTAGCAAAAGTTAAAAGGCATTGGGGACAGTTAACATTTTCAGAAGGCATCCATTCAATTTGTTTTGCCAAACTTGTATCTACATTAGTAACACCAATTAATGGAGCTGTCTGGCCAAGCAAAATAGTAGTATCTTTTAAAACCAATAATTTAAGTTCGGGGTGTTCCCCGATTACTATTAAAGTATCGTAAGTACATCCAAACCCATCTCTAATAAAAATCCTTTGACTTCCAGGTGCAAGGTTTCTAAATTCATTAGTTAAATTAAAATTAGAACCATCCAAAGACATCTGATAAGGTGGCTTGCCACCATAAACATCTTTTACTTTAATCCTTCCGTCATCCACTCCAAAGCAACTTGGCATATCAATCTCTAAATCTATTCCGTCAAGACTTTTTGAAGCATCCTCTATGGAATAAATTTTCTTCAAATAGCAACCATTACGTTTATTCCTTATTAAAAGTTCGTAATCACCTTCAGAGTCTACTAATACAGGATTTACATTGGGAACTCCTAGGATAGATCCATTGGTACTGGACCATAAAAATTCAAAAGTTGACAACGAATCAAATAATTGTCCAAATAATCTGATTTGTCTTTGGCTACATTTAAATGTATCCAATTGCAAAATTCTGAAATCGGGTTTAACGCTATCTAAAGTAACTGAAACAGAACTATCCTTTCGACAACCTTCTGAACTAATCACGCTAATTGTATATTGTCCAGGAAGGCTCACAAATGGTTCTTTTATCTTGGAGGTAAATTGGCTAGGACCACTCCAACCTAAAACAGAATCCTGACTTTGGAGTTTAAGTTTTAATTGTAGAGAATCCTGCATGCAATTAATGATTCCACCTTCCGCTAAAAATTCAGGATATTTTGCGATATTTCCCAATCTGATATTTTTTTGTGCAGAGCATCTGTTCTTACAAATAACATTTACATTATAAGTTCCGGTATCTCTAGCAAATGGATATTGTTCGGTAGCAAAAAATCTATTGGGTCCAGTCCAAATAAAAATTGCATCTGTGCAATTAGAAGATGCTTTTAACTGAACGGAATCAGAGTTACAAGGCAGCGACAAGTCATCCGCAACTAATGTTGGGGCAATAGTATCTACAATTACCATGACGGAATCAGAATCAGAACAATAATTATTTCCAGAAGTCACTGTAACAATGTAAGTTCCACCCATTAAAACTGAAACTGCACTTCCAACATACCGACTTCCATCCGGAAACAACCAATTATAGTTGAGATTAGAGTCTGATGAAAAGATACTCAAGGAGGCTCTAGGTTTCAAACAATTTATAGTATCTGATGTAAGTTTAAATATTGGTTTTGAAGTATCGGATTTTATTTCAAAAAAAGTATCTAAGTTGCAAAAATTCAAACCAAATATTCTTGCAAGGTATCTACCCGGCTGAGTAAATTCAAATTTATAATTTGATATTGAATTAACGTTTGATGGTCCAAACCAATCAACTTTAGAAATTGAGTCCGTTGAAATTAAGTCCAATGTAGCATAGGATTTTTTACAATTAATAGTATCTAAAAGTATTGGATTAACAGATAAAGAAGTATCGAATTTAACGAAAACCGAATCCATATTTTTGCACCCAGATTTATCTAAAACCTTAACCTGATAATAACCACCAATCGGGTTGCAAACTTCTATTCCCGAACTTTTAATCCCCACTGGATTTGTCCACTCAATTGAATCCAAGACTGAACTACTGCTTACCTTAAGACATGCATTTCCCAAATTTTTGCAGTTAACTATTGTATCGGAGAATGAAATGTCAGGTTTAACTATATTGCTGTTTACAAAAATAGAGTCAACTTGGATGCAACCCAATGAGTTTGTCACTGTAACAAAATGCCAACCAACAAAATTTGTACGGATTGTTATACTGGTATCCCTTGATTTATCTGGTCTTTCCCAGAGATAGGAATATGATGGTTCGTGTGTTGTATTTTTAATCTCTCCAAAATTAAACTTGCAAGTGATGGTATCGGAAACCAAATTCAATAATGGTTTATCTTTTGAGGCATGGATAAATATTTCTTTGGAATTTTTACATCCATTGGAATTTGTAACGAATAATGTATGTATTCCTTCCAAACTTGTTTGCAAATTTTTTGTTCGTGAAGTATCCATTGTGGGCAATACCCAAATAAAACTTGCAAAAGAATCCTGTACTGTGGTAAAAATATTTGCAAACGCCTGATTGCATGTAATAGAATCGGCGATTAAATATATATCTGGCCTGGTGGTATCTTCGAAAACAAATGTGGAATCCATGGAAATGCATCCATTGATTGCTTTGGCATATAAAAAGTACCATCCTCCCTGTGCTACTTTTGGTTCTAAATAATTAGATTTAAAATTTGATGGACCCGACCAATTAAATGAATCAATTTGGCCAGCTGTTTGGACATTGATCAATACTGAATCCCTAACACAATTTATCGTATCTCCATTTACAAAAATTATACCTGGCTTTTTGTTTTCAATTATTTCAATTGATTTTTCGGAGGTGCATCCATTGGCAGCAGTAACTGTTACCATATAAAGCCCTCCTAAGGTTACCATTGGATTTTGATTGGTGCTAACAAAATTATCTGGTCCACTCCAATCAAAATTAATGCCTGTTGGAGAAATTGTTAAAATTGAAATTACTGTATCCCTACAAGTTATTTCCGGAGCAGACAGATTAATTACTGGTCGGTTTTTGTCTTCAAAAATTGTAATCGTGTCTAAAGAAAAGCAACCATTTGGAGAAGTAACTTTGACCATATACAAACCATTTTGTCTAACCCATGGATTTTGCTGATCTGATATAAATCCTACTGGACCATTCCAACTATATTGGTAGTTAAATAAAGGATTAATGTTATGAAAAAGAAAAATTTGAATACTGTCTTCTCCACAATTTAATTCCTCACCGGACAATCGAAAATCTGGCATCTCCAGATCTTCATGTACAAATAAAGAAGTATCCAGTCTACAACCGGCTGTATCAATTATTTTAACCTGGTACAATCCTGATTTACTCACCCAAGGAGCAAATTCATTTGTCAAAAAACTATCCGGTCCTGAAAATTCAATTAATTCTAGTGGCGAAGTAATCACCGGAACAATTCTAACCACCGTATCCTTGCAAGATAAAGTATCCACACTGTATTTAAAATCAGGAATATTTTTTACTGAATTTACCTGGACGAATTCTTCAGCAATACAACCATTCTTACCTGAAGCTTCTACCTTATATAATCCTGGAAGTTTAACATAATGAATACTTCCTAAGTTAAACACACCAGAAGGACCAGACCACGAATAAGTCACAATACTATCTTGGCTAACAAAACTGAGTACTGAAGAATCCTCCCGACAAGTAATGGTAGTCGCAAAAGCACTAATTATTGGAGGAGATTTATCCTCTACCACGTTAATAATCTGGAGATTTGAGCAACCAGCCATGTCTGTTACCTGAATGGAATATTTCCCAGACTTATTTATGGTTAATGTATCTAAATTTCCTAAAACATTGCCAGAACTATCTCTCCAAATCCATGTGGGAAAATTTACATTACTTGAGCCTTTTGCAATAAATGAAGATTTTTTACAGTTTAGCGTATCCGTACTAACCTCCAATTCAGGAGGAGTTCCTGTTTTTGTAATCAACACTTCTATAGAATCTGCACATTGACCTTTTTTAATTACAAGTTTGTAGTTTCCTGCTTTATTTATTTTAGGCCTTAACAAGTCGCTTAGGTCTGAAAATTGTCCATCGTTTGTCGTCCAAATAAATTCTGTTCCTTGGGGGAAAGAGGAGCCAGATACATCCAAATTGACAATTGGATTTAAACAATTTATTTCAGGAAGAGGATTTTTGATTTGAGCTTTTAAATCTACAAATTTTAAATTCAAGTTAATCACAGAATCACAGGATTCTTGGGAGGTGTACTTTACAGTATAATTTCCTTCCAGATAATAAAATGTGCTGTCTAACCTAAAACTGTCCCCTCGACAAATAAAAACATTATAATCCAAAGGATCCGGAACCTTGTTGATCTTGAGATCGAGACAATTTTTTGACAATTCGGCACATATCCCGCTTCGGTTGGCGGCCAAATCATTTTTCAATTCAGATAACTTCACGCCCTGACCAAGTTTTGGTATTTTGAGGCTGTCCGATTTAAGGTAAGAAATAGCACAAATTTCATAGTTACCAGGAAGATAATTTCTAAAATCAAGAGAAACAGTTCGGTCTATAATAATATCTCCATTACTTATAAGATACTCATAAGCATAAATTGAAGAATCTGGAATGAAACTAGCTTGGATGGGTCTTATCTGCAGATTCAATTCTTGACTTTTCTCACAATAGCTTAAGGAAGTTTGATCAAAATAACCTCCGTTTGGGCTACATGAGTTACATGAAATCCCGGAATTGTCACAGAACAAAAGACAAAAACTCTCAATGTTTCCTTCATATCCTTTGTCGTTGTCTATAAGAGTAAGAGTCCATGTACCATTAACACTTCCCAAATTAAAGTCTTCCAGACAACCATTATGCGGATAATAAGTACCGTTAAAAAACTGACCGAGTATCCCCCAAAACTGGAGGTTATCCCACTTAGATTTGAAGCCCGCATCCGGAACGGCTTTTTGGCCACATGGGACAAAGGTGACATTCCATTTGGAGAAGAAAGTGAAACCCGAATCTCCCACAGGACCTATAAGTCCTATTGTCTGACCGGATGGAGAGGATAAATTGATGGTCAGGTCTCCAATAAATTTATGGTCAAATTTGATTCGAACTCCACAAACACCTTGTGAAACAGATGCTAAATCGTTGTCAATTGCACCTGAAATCTGGAGTCTTAAGGTCTGGGTAAAATTATCTTTTATTAGTAAGTTCGTGTCAATACAACACCATTGTCCAAGCAAGCCGCCTGACCAAACAAAACAAATACCAACTATAGCAATAAATCTATTCAAACTAAAGAAACGAAAACAAATCCAAAATTAAATATATTACCAAAAATATTAATATCAAATAAGAATTTGTCTGGATAATGGTTTTTAAATTAAATCCTACCAATATAGCTCATTTTATTTATTTTTTATAACCGATTAATGGAAAGGATCAAAAATTAAAACATATATGACTAAAGACTCCAAAAGGAGGCCAAATGTTGTTTTATCATAAAAAAAAAGCCTCACCGGACAGGTAAGGCTCTTAATTAATTTTAAAAAATTTTATTTATTAATGATCAATTTTTTGGACAAAAGAATGTCATCCAGCTTACACTGAAGTATATAAGTCCCTGATTCTAAATAATTTAAGTTTAAATTGATCATTCCTCCCTGAATTTCAGGAGAATTATTAACATATAACTTACGGCCCATAATGTCCGAAAGAACAACCGAAATACCTGATTTAGGAGAAACTTGGCCCAATAATATGTTGAAAACTCCAGAATTAGGATTAGGAAGAACAGTTAATTCGGCATTCGTTCGGTTTCTGTTGTTGAGCGATTTTCCAGGGTCAGATTCTTCTCCCAGTTGAACTTTCCTTTTTTTACCGGTTTTGTCCGGACATAATACAGAAGAGATTACTTCAATATAATTCGATTTCGTAATGAAGTTTTCACCATTTGTATTTTTTACTGTTAGTTTGGCAGCATAATTTCCCGGCTTTGCATAAGAAATCAAAGGATTTTTTTCCGTTGATGTTGCCGGTTCTCCTCCTTCAAATTGCCAAACCCAGTTATTTACATCTTTAGACGATTCATCAAGGAAGGTTACATAGTCGCCTGCACATATACGCGTTTTGGATGAGGAGAAGTTGACTTTTGGAATAAGATAAACGATTACTCTTTGTTTTAACTCAGAAGTTCCACAATCGTTAGTCATGGTCATGGTAACCTCATACTCTCCCTCAGCTTTGTAGGTATGTGTAGGATTTTCCTCAGTACTGGTTTCCTTATCCCCAAAGTCCCACAAATAACTACCACCGTTTTTTGATGTGTTGTTAAAAGAAACTGCATATCCTGAAACAGTCGATTGATATTCGGCAACTGGTGCCGCACCAACATTTATAAAGGCGGTTTGGCTTAAAGTAGATTTATCTGTCCCATTGATTGCGACCAAAGTCACATCATAAACTCCAACTTTGTCATAAGTAACTTTAGGATTTGGATCTGTACTAGAAGATGGGTTTCCTCCGGGAAAGCTCCATTCATAGCTGGTAGCACCGGTTGAATTATTTTTGAATTGTACTTCAAATGGCACACAACCCTTAGCATTATCAATTGAGAATTTCGAATTTAAAGTTGTGCTGATTTCAACCTCCTGGCAGGTGGTGTCTTTTCCACATTTTCCCGTACTGATTAAGCAAACGTTATATTTTCCGGGGCCGGGAAAATTGTGCTCAGGTTCAACCTCAGAACTTTTTGAATTATCTCCAAAATCCCATGCGTAAGTTGTGGCATCAATAGATTTGTTTATGAACTTGATTAAGTTTCCTAAAGGTGCAGCAGCTTCAAAATTAGCAATCGGGGTACTGTCCACTTTAATGTATTTAACTTCATATTTTGTGTGGCGGTACCTTGAGTTAAAGGCAGTTAGTTTTACATCAAACTGTCCTTTTTCTGTATATGTAACAATCGGTTCCTTTAAAGTAGATTTGGATGGGTTTCCACCTGGAAACTCCCATTCAAAAGTATTTGAATTTTTAGAAGATAGATTTTTATATTTTACTTTAAGTACTGAGCAACCATCCTGAACATCAGAACTAAAATTAGCTTCGTTTGGTGTTACCACATTGACTTTAACATTTTTCTTGACAGTCCCGCAACGATTGGTCACTGCAAGTTCAACAGTATAGACTCCGTCTTCTGCATAGGTATGATAAGGTTCTTCTTCAGTAGATTTATTCCCATCACCAAAAGACCATAAATAAGAATCTCCATTTAACGAATTGTTGGTAGTTGTAAGATCTCTGTCTATAACACTTGTGGTAAAAATAGGTACTGCTTTGGCTTCCACATCAATATACTGACTGAATGTTTCTTCATTTGACCCAAACTGGTTAGTAACTTTAAGAGTCACATCATAAACCCCTTTCGTGGTATAGGTGACTAACGGATTTTGTTGCGTTGAAGTAGAAGGTGAACCACCCGGGAATGTCCACAACCAAGAAGAAGGTGAGCCGGTGGATAAATCCGTAAATTGTACTTTCCCAGTTGCACAAACGAAGGTTGGGTTTCCTTTGAAATTAGCAACAGGAGGATCTCCTGCGGAACAAGTACCCAAGCAACCAAGTCCTGGAAGATAATTATTTACAGACGAAATAGAATTTGAAGACCAGGTATTCGATCCGTTAACTGCAGGCGCCATGATAGTATTCGATCCGGCAGCGTCATGCTGGCAACTAAAATTATGGCCTAGCTCATGTGCTTGAAGAACTCTAAGTCCTCCACCAACACTACCACCATAATCACTGCAAACATTGTATCTAAAGCTGCTGCAAAGAGCAGATAACCAAGCCAGTCCTATTGCTCCAGAAGTAAATTTTCGAGTCCAGTTTGTTGCTACTGCATAACTAGCTCCACCATAACCTCCACTGTTTCCCCAAGCTCGGTGCTGATCTAATTGAGCATTGATGGTTGTTGATCCATTCCATGGATCTCCGCCGACTGTTGAAGCAACAAAAACAGTGCTGATCGTAAACTCCACTGCATCATTGAATTCATTATCATAATTAGTTTGTACATTATTCAAAACAGAAGTCATAAAGGCGTCTGCCTGGGCGACACCTCCTTTTGCATCATGTAAAGTTTTGTCACAGGACAATGCAATATCCACACTTCTACAAACTCCTCTTGAATTAATATCGTTGTTATGGGATTCTTTTTGATTTAACTGCATAGCTTTCTCATACTCCTCAAATCCGCAAGTTATACCTGAATTACGTATAACATCGGATTCAGAATAGATGACAATTTCATCTTTGGGTGCAGCTGGATCTAGAGAGGAAACCATTTCAAAATATATACTTTGACCTGCATCTACAACATGACCAGTAAAAAAATCGTTTGTCAAGGTAAGACAGCCCCATCCACCTCTTGGCGTTCTTAAAATAGATTTAAATGTTTTTATATCTTTATTCCTCGGTCTTCGGGTTACTCCATTATCGCCGGATACAGAGAGATAAAAATCTTTACCGTACAAATCATATTCAAAGAGATCCAAAGGCCAAGATTTTGATCCAAGATCTAACTGAAGCTTTTTTACAGTAGATCTGGTGTTCAAGGTGGATTGAATTTCTTTAATATTCAAAGTCACCACCTCGTAGTGTTTGAATATTTTGTCAAGGGTTGGTTTTGAAGAAGATTGAACCTGATTTCCAGTAATCGTTTGAGCATTTAGGCCAAAAAAGCAGGCCAACAAAATAAAAAAAGTTAAAATTCCAGATTTCATATTTTTTTGTTTGCATTTAAAACGCCACAAATTAAAAAAAATCTCATTTTTGCAGGCCACAAGTTCTGACGATCGTTCAAATATTTTACTATTGAATTTATAATTAATTAATATTCAATAATTTACACATAATGTTAAAAATAATAAAATCAGCAATTTCCTTATTCATTTTGAGTTTTTGTTTGGTCATGATGAATCCATGTCTTGGACAAAATTCGAAATCTTCGAAATCTTCGAAATCCTCCAAATCAAAAAAGAAAGATCAGGAAGAATATCATTTAATTGATCATCTTTGGTTTGGTGGTGGATTTAATTTACAGTTTTATCAGGCTTCCATTGGCAATGGAGTTGTTGGCAATGTTTTTGAATTAGGCTTATCGCCATTGGTTGGTTATAAATTAAACAGTTGGATCTCTGTTGGACCGAGACTTGAGTTCTCGTATGCCGGAGGAAGATTTGATGCAGCTCCGGATGTGTGGAAATACAATGCATTCAATTTTGGTTTGGGGGCTTTTAATCGATTAAAATTTTTGAAATATTTATTTTCACATATTGAATATTCACAAATCAGTCAATCTGAAATTGTCGGTCTTAGTCCTGACAACAAGTTGGAAACCCGACGACTTTGGAATGAACATTTTTATGCAGGTCTGGGATATAATGCCGGTGGAATATTTTCTTATGAATTGTATCTAATGTATGATTTTCTGGCACCAAAAGAATCTGTAGATCTGCCCATTCAATTTAGAATTGGTCTTACTTACAGGTTCTAAAATGTGATATTTACGCCGGCACTAAAGTGTCTTAAGGCCTGAGGAAACAAACCTTTGTAATAATATACATTTTTATTTTCTACTCCCAAATACGGATTTGTCTCCGGATCCATACTTACCGAACTCCCAAACCTGCTAAACCAACCATGGGTTGAGTATTTTTGATTACTTAGGTTATTCAGTTGGATATAGGCAATCAAATTTGACTTTCTTATGGATCTGGAATATTGAAGTTTAAGCATTTCTACATGATAAGATTCGATTTTAGCTTCTTCCTTTCCAGAAAGATCCAAAAACTGAGCGCCAACATATTTAGAGTTTAATATGATCTGAAGCAATTCTGCAAATTTTGGTTTATTGATAAAATTTACTTTTAAAGTAAAACCATGGATTTGAGATGGAGAAAAAGCTAGTGGCGTGCTTGAAGAGAATCGAACTATCTCATCTATCTTAATGTAATTTTCATCAAATACAGGTATTTTTTCATTGAAATTTTTAGCTAAATTTTTTGAAATATTTCCTTGGTAAGAAACCGATAAAAATTTAAATGGAGCATATTCAAAATTATATTCTACACCACTACGCCGGGCATTAGGAACATTTACTCTTACAGGATCACCGGTGTCGTTCAAATCTCCATTTGGTGCGAGATAATCGCGATAATCCATGTGATAAAAATTTGCAGATGCCATAACTCTGTTACTTTTCCATTGCAGGCCAGCATCCAAACAAAGTAATCGTTCTTTATCCACAGATATGTTGCTAAGCAGTTCTTCCCTATAGGGTTCTCTCTCATAATAGGCTATGGAAAAACTGGTTTGCAATATATTAAAAGGTTGAAATATAACTGCCAGTTTGGGACTGATCAGACTTATATTTTGATTCAAATTTATTGGTCCATAAATGTCATCAGTTCCATTCACATTGTAAATTACGGATCTTAAATGAAAATCAAATACTGCTTTTAATTTTGGACTAAAATCATAAGCTGTTTTTAAAAAACTGCATATTTCATTCTTTTTACCGGTATTGAAATAATAGTTTTGACCTACACCGTTCACTTCAAACAATGAAGTTTTAATAATTTGTCCAAAATGCCTGCCTTTGTAGTAGGAAAACGCTAAACCAACACTGGATGAAAACTTACTACTCCAAACTTTCTCCAATCCCAAATAGGAATATAAAAAGTCATTATCCAACCATTTACGTCTTATAATATCTGCCTGTAAGGTATCCGGATCGCTGATCCCAAAATCTGCCAACACCTTGTTCGCAAGGTAATTTTCATAGAAACCTCTTCCTTTTGTGAAGTTAAAGTTGAACACCACATTGGTATTGTGATTAATTGCTCTATTGTAAAAAGCTTGCGAGTGAGTCTGCTTGTAATTATCCACTTCATTTTTATAAGGTTCGGGCATTTTTTCCCGTCCGGCAAGATTCCATTTGAACAGGCTATCCTGACCAAAATACTGGTAAGGCAGTCCATTCCAAGCCTGACCGGTTATTTCAGAACCCTGAATAAAATTTACTCTAAGGCTATATTTTTTTTTGATCAAGGCGCCAGAAATGAACAGTGATCTCAACCTACTGTCAGATCTTTCAATAAAACCATTTGAATTCTGTCTGCTGTATCGTATTTCTAAATTATAAGCATCTTCAAATAATCCTGTGTTTGCCATTACGGAAATCAAGGAAGAATTGAATGAACCGAATTGGGTAGATATTCTTGCAAAGGGTTTAAAAAATAATTTATTCAGATTAAGATCTAATGCTGCGCCAAATCCACCTGGACCGCTTCTTCCTGGCACAAAACCAGACAGGACTTCAAGACGATCTACACTCCCCAATAAGTCAGGAGTATTCACGAAATAAGTTCTGGATGACTCCGCATCATTCAAAGGAATTCCATTTAAATTAACCTGAATTTGATTCGGATCAATTCCTCTTATTCTAAAACCAGTATACCCTATCCCATTTCCTGCATCCGATTGCACTTGAATGGATGGTAATGTATTTAGGATGTATGGAAGGTCCTTGTCATTTCTATTATTTAGAATTTCATCCCCATTTATTTTTTTAGTGGACACCAAAGCTTCTGACCCCCATTTAGTAGAGCTGATGCTAATTTCTTCAAAATTGATCCTTCTGGAAATAGTAAAATTGTAATTAATTATTGGTTTGTCGATAAACACTTGTCTGTATTCCACATCATAACCATAATCTACAGATACGGCATAATTACCTAATGGTACATTTTTGAATGTATACATTCCATAATCATCCGTACGGGTTAAAAGATTTAATTGTTCTATTTTGACCACCACATGTTGGTAAGGATTTGAATTTTCATCCTCCACCTTGCCATATAATTCAGACTGAGCAAATAATCCAAAGGATAGCAACCAGAAAAAAAAGCAAAATTTAAACATATCGCAGGCTTTTTAGAAGTGCAAAGCATCAAGCCTGATCCCTACCCGGAATTACCCGTACAGGTTCAATGGGTATAATCTCAGCCGGTGAAAATCACTGATGCGGCACCCCTAGGATGCAAAGGTAGCTTTTTTTAGAAACTGATCGATTAAAAAAACTGCATTACTAAATCTTCTTACGCCATTTCCGGAAACAAATCCAAAGCTCAAATGGCTGTCTATCAAATAATTAATATATAATTTGGAGATAGGTATTCTTTGATGAGGATGCTCCCTTAGAGGATCATTTTGCCATTTAACATCTGGTAGACACATCAGGTAAAAATCAGCTTTATTAACTTCCCAAAAATTCAATAGTTCCGGATCAATCAAATTGTACTTGTACTTCTGCCACACTAAATAGGTCAGTAAATCCGTATCTTCCAATTGAAATGGCAACCTTGATGGCGTTAAAGTAGCCATATTGACTTGATTCTTTGCCATTAGACTCACCTCTTCAAAAGTATAAGGTGTAACTGAGTTCTCTAGAAAATACCTGCTAAATTCAGGAATCAAGTTAACTTTGTAATGGTTTGACAAAGCCTTTGAAAGACTTGTTTTAGCCGTTGATTCAGGGCCCGTCAGGACTATGCGAATCTTTTTTAGACCGATTTTGTTATTAGAGTATTTACCGGCATGCATGATATTGAACCATTTTATCTCTGGAGAGACCTGTATAACAGTTCTGAGGATGAAAAGTCACCTTTTTATAAAGTTACCTATAGTGAGTTTACGTACAGCAACAAAATATACAACTATTATGTTCATCCACAGTGGGATAGTTTTGGTTCCGCAAATTTGTATATAAAAATTCTATTTGTTGATTATGCAGATGGATTTGCCATTATAGAATTAATTGGCGAGTGGAATGATTGTATTGAAAATGACATCATGTTTCTCAAGCGAGACATCATTGATGTGATGATCCAACACAAGATAAAGTATTTCATTTTATTGTGTGAACATGTCTTAAACTTTCATGGATCGGATGATTGTTATTACGAAGAATGGAAGGAAGATATTTCAGATGAAGGTGGTTGGATTTGCTTTATCAATATTTTGGAACATGTCAAAGATGAAATGAAAAGGACCTTATTACAATACCACACCAACTTTGGTAAAAAGTTTAATGATCTCAATTGGAGAAAGATGACGCCTACCATTTTATTTGAATATATTGATCAAAAAATTTAACACTTATTGGAATCAAGAATAAATAAGTCAGGTTTTGTTAACATCGTCGGTTTGCCCAATAGTGGAAAGTCAACTTTGGTTAATGCATTAAGCGAGCACAAACTATCCATAGTTTCGCCAAAACCGCAGACTACCCGCGCTCGCATCTTTTCAATTTGCAATTTACCACAAACCCAGGTCATTTATTCAGATCTACCGGGATGGATCGAACAGGAGAACTATCCCATGCAGAAGATGATGAATGATAAAATCAGGGAATCACAAGCAGATGCTGATGTGTTACTCATGGTTGTTGATGGGTCCAGACCTAAGGAAAGTTCATTTACCCTTACTGAAGAATGTCGTAAGCTAACCATTCCAAAAATACTGGTCATTAATAAAAAAGACAAAATCCCAGTATCGAAGATAGATCAGGTCAAAAACGATCTGGAATTTTATAATGACCTGGATTACAGCTTCTTGGTATCTGCACTTACCGGTGAAAGCATATCGGACCTCAGGCAGCAAATCCTGGAATTAATACCTGTTCATGAGCCATATTTCTCGGATGATGTAGCCAGTGACAAACCCATAAAGTTCTTTTTAAGTGAGTTAATCCGAGAACAGATCTACTATTTGTTTGAAGATGAAATCCCTTTTAGTACCTTTGTCGAAATCACCAAATGTAAAGGAGTCGACGATCAATTGCCAATGGCAAGTATAGAGGCTACCATTTATACAAATAAACAAAGTCAAATCCCAATTCTATTAGGCAAAAATGGATCTAAGATTAAAGAGTTAGGAATAAAATCAAGAATAGAGATAGAACAATTTCTTCAGCAAAAGGCTTATCTGGGGTTAAGCATTAAACTCAGAAAGGATTGGAGGAACGATATTAATTTTTTAGAAAAATCAGGAGTACTAAGATGAGATTTACAGTAGCAATTGTAGGGAGACCTAACGTAGGAAAATCAACATTGTTCAACAGGCTAGTTGGACACAAAAAGTCCATAGTTGATGACATCAGTGGAGTTACTCGGGACAGAATATATGATGTTGCCGAGTGGAATGGAAAAAAGTTTTACATTGTTGACACAGGTGGATTTGTTGCACATTCCAGTGATATATTTGAATCCGAGATCAGGAGGCAAGTCGAACTTGCCATTGTGGAATCCAGTGCCATTATTTATATGGTTGATGTGACTACCGGAATTACAGATTTGGATGAATTTGTTGCTCAATTACTACGACGAGTAGACAAAAAGAAATTCTTGGTAGTTAACAAAGTGGACAACCACGAACGATTACTCTTGGCTCAGGAATTCTGGAGTTTAGGATTTGATGAAATGTATTGTGTGTCCGGAATGACCGGTAGCGGTACCGGAGAGTTACTGGATGCAATTGCAGAACTAATCCCTCCGGAGGAACTTGTACTTCCTGACTTGCCAAAATTTGCCATTATAGGACAACCCAATGTAGGCAAATCATCTCTGATTAATGTTTTGCTTGATGAAGAACGCAACATGGTTACCGACATTGCTGGCACAACAAGAGACCCTATTCATTCGGAATACAATAAATTCGGAAAACAATTTGTCATCATCGATACTGCAGGGATTAGAAAGAAAGCCAAAGTACATGAGGATCTTGAATTTTATTCTGTGATCAGGGCATTTAAAAGTATTGAAGAAGCAGATGTGTGTTTCCTTGTAATTGATGCAACAATGGGTATTGAATCACAGGATATGGAACTTGTTTCCCTAGTGATCAAAAGGAATAAAGGTTTGGTCATTTTAGTAAATAAATGGGACTTGGTTGAAAAAATTACAAACACTGCCAAAGAATATGAACAAACTATAAAAAATAAAATGGCGCCATTCAATGACGTGCCTATTTTATTTATTTCGGCAAAAGAAAAACAACGCGTATTTCAAGCCATTGAAAAAGGACTTGAAGTGTACAAACACAGAAGTCAAAAGATAAAAACATCCGAGTTGAATGAAAAAATGCTTGAAGCGATAGGAAAAATCCCTCCACCTTCATTTAGAAATCATTTAATTAAAATCAAATACATCACCCAAATAGAAAAGGAATATCCACTATTTGCCTTTTTCTCAAATTATCCGGATCAAATTAAAGGTAGCTATAAACAGTTTCTTGAGAACCAGTTAAGAAGTCTTTTTAATTTCACGGGTGTGCCAATAAGATTGTTGTTCAAAGAGAAATAAGAATGAAGCTTACTAATACTCCTTTGAAAGATTTGCTCATTATTGAACCCAAAGTACATGTAGATTCCCGAGGGTATTTCATGGAGTCTTACAACAAAAATTTATTTGATGCAAATCATTTAGATTATTATTTTGTGCAAGACAATGAATCTCAATCCGAATACGGAGTAATTCGTGGTCTTCATTTTCAATCTGCACCTCACCAACAATCTAAACTTGTGAGAGTTAGTTATGGAGAGGTATTGGATGTAGTGGTAGATCTTAGACCAGGAAGCAAAACATTTGGGCAGAGTTTTTCTATTTTACTTTCCATGGAAAATAAAAAGCAACTATTAATTCCAAAAGGTTTTGCACATGGATATTCGGTGCTTAGTGAAAAGTGTATTTTTAATTATAAGTGTGATGAGTTTTATCATGCCGGCTCAGAATTAGGCATTAACCCAAGAGACAATGTTTTGAATATTGACTGGTTAGTACCTATAGATAAGCAAATTATTTCAGGGAAAGACCTTAATTGGCCAGAAATTAAACACTATAACTTTTAGATGTTTACCATTTTAGTAACCGGTGCAGATGGACAAGTTGGCAGCGAGTTGAAAGAACTTGCAAACAACTCAAATAACTTGAGTTGGTTCTTTTTCAATAAATCTGAATGGGATATCAGTTCACAACAAAAGACGGAGGAAATTTTATCTCTTTATTTGCCAAATGTATTGATTAATACCGCAGCTTATACTAAAGTGGACCTGGCCGAAAAAGAGCCTGAATTATGTTATGAGATCAATACAGTGTCTGTGCAAATATTGGCAAGTGCATGTATTGAAAAGAACATAAAATTTATCCATTTTTCATCGGATTATGTTTTTCATTCGGAGAAACCCGATCCTATTAAGGAAGATATGCCACTGCATCCAAAAGGTATATATGCAGATTCTAAAGCTAAATCTGAAGCGCTCATCGCTTTGATAAATCCTCAAGCAATTATCTTAAGAAGTTCATGGATTTATTCTTATTATGGACATAATTTTGTTAAAACCATGCTGAAATTAGGCAAGATAAATAATCAGGTAAGTGTGGTCAATGATCAGATCGGCTCCCCTACTTATGCTTTGGATCTTGCCAATATGCTGATCTTTTTGATTGACCATCTCAGGACAGAAGGAATAGATTCCATACAAGGAGTTTTTCATTATTCCAATGAAGGATCCTTGAGTTGGTATGAATTTGCATGTGAAATTTTTACACATTGTAATTTGCCGGTAAAGGTTATTCCTATCAGTACAGAGGTTTTCAATGCTCCAGCGTCAAGGCCAAAATTTAGTGTTTTAGATTGTAGTAAGATCAAAACAACATTAGGCATCAGCATCCCGTTTTGGAAGGATAGTCTTCATCATTGTCTTAATCGATTAAAAATGGAGAAGGATTGAATATGTGGCTGGGTAGAAACATATCACTTCTTTGGATTGCAATGATGTACAGTGCAAACCTGCTTGCCACACATAACCGTGCCGGAGAAATTACCTATATACAGCTTAGCAATTTAACCATAAGAGCAACCTTAATTACCTATACCAAAACATCCAGTGTAGGTGCCGACAGAGATACACTGAGCATCAACTGGGGAGATGGAAGTTTTACCAATGTTAAAAGATCCAATGGAAATGGACAGCCATTACCTAATGACATTAAAAAGAATATTTACATAGCTGAACACACTTATCCCGGGAGAGGAACATATAGCATCAGTATGTTAGACCCTAATAGAATTGACAACATATTAAACGTAGACCCTCCTAACTCCATTAATGTCCCATTTTACATTCAATCTACCATTACACTTTTTAACACCACTTTCCAAGGAATTAACCATTCCCCCATCTTACTAAAGGCTCCTATTGATATAGCCTGTCTTTATCAAGTATTTGAGCACAATCCATCTGCATATGATGAAGATGGCGACAGTCTTTCGTTTGAATTGGTTACGCCATTAATGGCTGAAAAAACAGGTGTACCCAACTATCTTTTACCAAGTCAGATTTTACCCGGAATAAACAATGCTGTCAGTTTGGATTCCAAAACCGGAAGTTTTATTTGGAGGTCTCCGCAAAGAGCCGGGGAATATAATATTGCCATTGCCATTACAGAATACCGAAAGGGAATAAAAATAAGTTCAACCATTAGAGACATGCAAATTCTTGTAGTGGAATCTTGTAAAGAAAATAACCCACCATTGATCAGCGGCATTTTGGACACCTGTGTAGTCGCAGGCAGTTTGATAGATTTAAGTTTTTTTGTGGATGATCCGGATAAAGGATCCAGAGGAGGAAGTGTTAAAGTTGAAGTTGATGGTGCGCCACTTTTTTTAAAAAATCCAGCTTTGATTAGTTTTCCCTCCGGATTCAATACCCCGAAAGTAACTGTAAATTTGAAATGGAATACGGCTTGCAATCATGTTCGAAAAGAACCTTACTCCATATTTATAAAAGCTGTTGATAATTATTTTGACACTACCGGATTAACTGCAACCAGAGTCCTTAGAATTAAAGTGATTGGCCCTAAGCCTAACAATCTAAGATCGATTAATGAAAATGATAAAATCCGTTTGTTTTGGGACTTCCCTTATGCCTGCAATATGGATTCATCTGATTTTAGGGGATTTTCAGTTTGGCGTAAAATAAACAATGGATTTCTTTTACAAGACACCTGTAATCCGGGACTAGAACAATCAGATTATATGCAAATTGCCTACCTGGTCAACGATTTGAGTAATTCAAAATACACTTTTTTTGATAGTTCGTCGCTTAAAGGCATACCATATTGTTATAGAGTTCAAGCCGAATTTGCTAAATTAAGTCCCGGGAATTATCCATATAATTTTACTCCTTCCCTAGCTTCCAATGAAACTTGTGATTATATTTCTACCGATGCCCCTTTATTGCTTAACGCAGATGTATTGGCTACCAATTCTAATGATGGAAAAATAAAAATAAAGTGGACTAAGCCAGATCCCACTAAGTATGACTACCTAAATCGCACACCACCTTTTACCATCAAAGCCTTTCATTCTGTTGATTTTGTGAATTTCTTAGAAATTGCCGGTTACACTCAATCCACAAATGATTTACTTAATTTTTCAGATACACTTTTTATAGATAGTCTAAGAAACACAAATGACAACAGACATTTTTACAAGATTGTAATTGGTTCAAATGACAATTACATAGTAGAATCAGACACTGCGCAGAGTATTTTCCTAAATGTAAAGAATGATAATGGCTTCATGTTTTTGTCCTGGGATGAATCCACTCCATGGAATAATTATGAATACACGATTTTTAAAAAGAATAAATCCGCAAGTAAATATGATTCCATTTTCACCACTTCACTTAGATCATTTCAGGATAAAGAAATCATTTATGGTGAGGAGTATTGCTACCTTCTGCGATCAAAAGGGAGTTATGGTATTTCATGGATTGAAAGCCCATTGATTAATCATTCCAATGAGTTTTGTATTACCGCAATAGATTCTACCCCACCTTGTTGTCCGGATTTTCAAGTTAAAGGACCTTGTGAAAACAGACCAGATGTACCAACTGATGTAAATGAGATCATCTGGAATAATCCAAACTTAAGTTGCATCTCGCAAGATATTTCCGGTTATAGAGTTTACGTAATTTACCCAGATGGCAGAACTGAATTACTGACTGAGATAAATGATCCAGGTCTTACCAGATACACACATTTGATCACGAAAAATGAACCATTGTGTTATCAGGTTAGCGCATTCGATACATTAGGACTAGAATGCAAACCTTTTGAAAAAATTTGCGCCAATTATTGCCCATCGTATGAATTACCTAATACATTCACCCCAAATGGGGACGGATTTAATGATATTTTTACCCCGAGGATAAACAGATACGTTCAATCTATTGAGTTAAGTATTGTAAACAGGTGGGGACAAGTTGTATACACCACCGTTGACCCGGAAATTAATTGGAATGGAAACAATAACAACGGAAATCAATTAAGTGATGGAACCTATTATTACAAGTGCAAGGTAAGACCTTACCCCAATGCGGACAAGATTCAGGAATGGGTAATTACCGGATTTATTGAGCTTTTAAAAGGCAAATAATGTTTACAGGAATTATTGAGGATATCGCTGAGATTATTGAGATTGAAGAGAAAAACGGAAATTTTGACTTACGCATTTCCTCAAAAATAAGTAAAGAAGTAAGAATTGATGAAAGTGTCTCTCATAATGGCGTGTGTTTGACAGTGGTTGAATGTGATGATGATTCGTACAGGGTGACCTTGATTGAAGAAACCATTAAGAAAACGGCGTTTAAGCTTATAAAAAAAGGAGATCTTATAAATATAGAAAGATCTTTAAAAGTTGGCGACCGGCTTAGTGGACATTTTGTACAAGGGCATGCAGACGACACAGTTCAATGTATTTCTATACGTGTACTGGAAGGTAGTCACGTATTCCGATTCTCTCTTGATCCTAAGTACGCCCATTTAATGGTCCTAAAAGGTTCCGTATGTGTCCATGGTATAAGCCTTACCATATCAGATTTAAAAAATGATTTTTTTGAAGTTTCAATAATTCCGTACACATACCAAAACACAAATTTAAGATCGCTAAACCCAGGAGATTTCGTAAATATTGAATTTGATATATTAGGGAAGTATATATTAAGATCCATGGAGCAAAAAAACTCTTTGGATCCGCAAATCAACTATTAAAAGCATAAAACATAGCTGCAATATTAATTACAACACAGAAATAAAATTTCTTGTGAGATTTATATACTCGGTCGAAAAATTTCCCTCATCATCTAAAATAACTAATTCTTCAAAACCGACTGAATTGGAAAGTCTGGAATAAGCAACACAAACCAAGGATGTTTCTGATTTATTAGAATGTTTGATTTTTAAATAATCCAGCGGATACAATCCATTGCAGATAAGTTCTGTGGTCCATATTGACTCCAAACCAACCGGTAATACCAATATAAATAAACCTTTATCTGTAAGTAATTTGGAAACGTTAAAAACTAAGTCTGAAATTTTTTTCAAGGTGAAATGTCTCTGAAGATTTTTTGATTGTTCAGACGCATTCAAATCTTTAATAAAATAAGGCGGGTTGCTAATAATCAAATCAAAAAACGGATCAGGTAAAGAGGTGAAATCAACAAAGTCCCCTTGAACAAAGTGAAAAGCATTTCTAAATTCAGATTTAGTAAAATTTAAATTTGAAATATTAACGGCATCTTTACTTAAATCGATTCCAACTACCTCACAGGATTGATTCTCTTGGGCCAACATTAAACCCAAAATGCCTGAACCACAACCTAAATCGAGTATCCTATTATAATTTCTTTTACTGCTCCAAGCGCCGAGGATGACACTGTCTGTGGAGGGCTTCATAATATTTTCACCTAAAAAAAGATCAAAATATTTAAACTTAAAAACCTCCATACGAAATCATATGACTACGGTTCAATATCCGCAGATGTTCTCATGATCACTTGCCTTGCTGTAAATTGAGATAGAATACCCGTAATGCTTTTGGCATTAGTTGGAA
This sequence comes from Candidatus Vicinibacter proximus, assembly GCA_016713905.1. Classification (NCBI taxonomy): domain Bacteria; kingdom Pseudomonadati; phylum Bacteroidota; class Saprospiria; order Saprospirales; family Saprospiraceae; genus Candidatus Vicinibacter; species Candidatus Vicinibacter proximus. The sequence continues at coordinate 735,404 of JADJOE010000003.1, read as the reverse complement.
AGATATCTGAAGCAAAATTGGCTTGCGATCTGGTAAATAAATCTATGGTGCCTGTACCATCATTGATCACCACAGTACCGGAGAAATTCGAACCGGAGGATTTTGAAAAACCAGGATTTAAAATTTTGATTAACTGCCCTTCCCAATTCTCAGCCTGAGCTATTAATTCTGCGACCGTTGCAATTCTAGGCTGTATCTGAATTCCCGTGCTGATCAATTTAGCATTAGCCAGGGGTGTTCCATTCAATTGCAACAAGCCATTGAATTCGGAAAGTTCGACTCCCTTAACGGTGACTTCAATTTCATCCCCTAGATTAAAAGAGTGGTTCCCAGAAAAACGGATGACAATTGCGGCTGAGGCATCTTGGACAAAAACATTTTGCGTAACCACATTCAGTGCATTTTTTTCTGAACTCACAATACCCTTAACTTTAAAATCTCCCGAAACATTGGTCAGCGTACCAGAAAACAAATCTCGGATAAATTTTATCGATTTAAGCTCAGCCTGACCTCCTCCTCCAGTTATTACCACATCTGAGGTATTACGAATTAATAATTGTTTGCTGTTGAATTGAGAAACAATTGCAGTTATTTTCACTATTGCTGTAGGAAAATTATCATTTGCAAATTTTGCACTTTGGCTTGTGAACAGGTTAATTTTTCCAGTCTGGTCATTCACTTCGACATTATCTGCATAATTGGAACCACTGGATTTTGTCAATGTTGCATTTACAATTTGAATAAGTTGACTTTCATAATTTTCAAATGAAGACAATAACTCCGCGACCGTAATTAGTTTCGGTGAAATTGATTTACCTGTTGAAATTTTAGTTACTTTATTTGCAGGGAAATTATTCAATTGGAGAAGGCCATTGAATTCAGACAATTCAATTCCTTTCAAATTAAGTTCAAGCTCATCACCCAATCCATAGGTATGGTTAGCAGTAAAGCGGACGGTAATAGCACCGCTGGCATCCTGGATAAATAGATTTCGTGAATTTACATTTGAATTGTCTCTATCAGATGTAACGATGCCAGAAATTTTTATATCCTCTGTTATATTGTTGGCAGCGCCTGTATAAAGAGCTCTTACTTCCAAAATAGATTTTAAGACTGCCTGTCCGGTAGTGCCTCCACAAGGAGTTTTGTTGAATAAAATGTCTGTCGTATCCCGAATGTAAATTTGCACATCCGTATTAAATTTAGATAAAACACCCGTTAAACTACCGTTGTCGGATGGAATTACAAAACCTGCAAAGTCTGCAAAACCACTGGTTCGCAATAACAAGCTTGCTTTATTGCAATCTACAATGCTTAGGTTTTGTGAAGTTTGAGTCGCCACATCAGCATAAGTTTTTCCTAACTCAGCTCGGTCAAATTCAACATCCTCCAATTTTATTAATGTACTCAGATCCAAAGAGTTTAATGCATTAATAGACTTTGTTTTTGGAACAACAAATTTGTTACGTTCCCCGGCAAAAACATACTGATCCAACAAGGCATCTTCTATCCCTGCTAATCGATCTCTTCCATTATCGAGGTAGGATCCCTGACCTAATTGGATAAGCCCTGCATAATCACCAATGGTAAGATTCTTACACTTTATTCCTACTCTTGTGCCGACAGGAAATAAGGCAAAAAGTCCTATACTATTAATTTTAACTTCTATTCCTCCTGTACTGTCTTGCACCACAATGGTCTTGTAAAAATTCCCGGACCGATCATCGGCAATGACTGTTGCAACAATATTTAAATCTTCGGTGATATCCACAAACTGACCGGGGATATACTTTGATTTAAGTTGCGCAATTGAGCTGTTTGCAGAGAAAGGGATGGTTGGCGTATATACAGGCGGCTCATCAAACGCCCTGTCTACACAAGACATTACAAAAAATAAGGTGATAAATACGCCTGTGGTCCAACTTAATACTTTATTGAATATCATAAATTAAAGCTTATTCAAATGATACGATAAGGTTAAAGAAATAATTAATTCCCTGAAGATTAAAATACTTGTTAGGAAACTTTTGAGGATTATTGGTTTCAAAATCAAATCTAAATTGTTCAAAACCACCGGAAACTAAATTTTTACTATTTAGTAAGTTATTTACACCTAAACTAAGGCTGGTATAGTGGTTATAAATTTTAAAACTTTTGAAGACAAAAGCATCTAATACAAAATATTCCGGCAACTTTTCCTGATCAATATAAGTCCTGAACAAATCCGAATTTCTGTCAATTCCCTGAGTAGCTTCTGAAGTTCTTCTTAAAGGATTAACTTCAAGGTATGACCTGTTGACATAGGAAAAATTCAAAGTCACAAAACCAAATCGCTTGAAATTATATTTTAGATTTACGGTTCCTACTGTCTGTGGTGTACCCGGAACAAAGAAATTTTTCAGATAGATAGTATATTTTGAAGAAGCTTTACTGAATTGGTCATAGATTAAAAAATCTGGTCTATTAGTATACACTGCAATGTTATTTTGAAACATGCCACCCAAAACAAAACCATAAGGCAATGCATATTCGGCACTTATGTCGAATCCAAGATGTTCCTGATCAAGTCCTTTATAAAAACCATTAATTAAGCCTCCATCACGGAGTTCAGGATTGTTGCCGGTTTCCAAATCCCCATCCAGGAAAAAATCTTTGTTCCGGATTTGATTTTTAGATTGAACTGCAAATCCACCAATTTGAAATTTAAATCCTGGACTTTTATAGAAATATTGTATCTCACCAGATCTGTTGTTAGAATTTTGAATATCCGGAAGCACATCTGCACGCCAGCCTGCATTGATAAAAACCTGATCAAACAAAGGCGGCAAGGACTCGTATGCGAGCGATAAAGTCAAATAATTACGACCATTGATTTTATAAATGGCATTTGTTTTCAGAGCCCATTGAAATCCTGTAAGTAATTCAGATTTTCCTTTTGAGTTTTCGAAAATTGCGTTTTGAAATTTCCCTTCCCGGAAATCACGTTTATATGCAGCTAAAAACCCGGCACCAAAATCAAATTTTCTTCTTTTGTAATTGGCTTGTGTAAATGTAGAATATCGCTGAAGCACAGATGTATAATCATAGGATAATTTATCTCCTACCCTGATTATTTTATTTTTTAAATTCACATCAGGGTCTGCTCTGGTCACATCATCAATAAAAGTTTCCTTATCAACATAAAAATCCCCACCTAACAGATCCAGCAATTCAAGATAATTTTCCTTTTGTGCATATTCTAATCTATAAGTTGAGGACAATTTTATTTTTCCAAGAGAATATTTAATTTGAAGAAAATGTTCTATATCAGTTGGGTCAGCATGGCGATCAAATTGAATATATTGAGATTGCCTTCCGGAAATTGAATCAAGACCTCCATTAATGTTATAGACTGTATTCAAATTAGACCTGTTTACCTGGTACATTCTTGTCCAATTAATTTGTCTTACTGATTCATCAGACTTCCATAAAGAAGCAATACTGTCTTTTGTTGGTGCATATTCGATGAATGACGGCAATTTCTGGTAATAATCAGGTCTCGGATCAAATGCATCATTCCAATCGAGATTTGAATCCGATCTTTTACCTTTGAGGATCATCAGACCGGAGGTAAAGCTTAATCTTTTATTAGGATTGGAATGGAAGTTTAGAAAAAGAGCGGGAATATTCGTGGAGGCAATTCTTGCATTTCTTTTTTCGCCTTCCTGATAACCCCAATAGGAATTATACAAAGGGTCTCCACTCAATTCATATACCTCTTTTATACCAGGGCTATTTTTACCTCTTACAACCGGAGCCTGAACATAAAACAAACTGAAGCCAGCGTTCGATTTAAATTTCTTGGAAACACCCGCATACAACCCCCAGGCATCATAGAAGGTTCCCGGAATATTAGCCTCCTGAGCCCATCGTCGATTTGCTCCAATAATATAATGTACCCCCTTTGAAGGCAGGTGGTTAACATATTGTAATGCAAGCCGATGGGTAAAGGATCGGTTAGACAAAGAATAATTGGCAATAAATCCTTTTCTGTAGGTTGCCGGATCAAAATTGATCCATTGATTGATACCAAGACTTCCGAAATCATTATTCTGATTTGGATAGCTAAGGTCGTTTTCAGAATAACGAGTGATTTGATTTTGTCCGGAAAACAAGTAAAATGGGTTATTTCCATTCTCCAGATCAGTTAACAGAAAGCCATTAAATCCGACTTGGTTATATATCTGATCAATAGATTTTAATCTAAATCGAAAAGGACTAAACTGAAAGGCGGCGGCTTGTAATATTGGGTCTCGGGAACTGGTCAATAAACTATAGACTTCAGAATCCTGATCATCATCCCCATCTCCCTCATCCAACTGAATAGTTGGAATCTCAATTTTAGGCGCATTCATCAAAACCAAAGAAAACTCCAACTCTTGCGCATTGTTTTCCGAGACGTTGATGTTTTGTTCCAGAATTTTATAACCTGGTTTATCCAATCTAAATGTAAGAAGATCTGAAGCAGTTACTGAGCGTATGGAGAATTTGCCCTTTTCATCTGTGATCGTTGTAATATTTTCATTCAGAAGGAACACTTTTACTCCTTCTATACCTTTACCTGTAGAAAAATCTGTAACTATGCCTCTAAGTTCCTGGCCACAAATACATTGTCCAAAGGAAATCAAACAAAATAATAAAATAACCCGTTTAAATACGATCATGATCCAAAATTCAAGCTCAAATTTATCCAGATTAATCCAGCATTTCCATATTCTAAGTTGTATTTTTAGAAAATCATCATTTCTTATTATTCCCTTAATCTTTTCCTTAACCTTTATTTCAAACATCCAGGGTCAAAAGGCAAAGATCGCTTGTGTCGGCTTCTATAATCTTGAAAATCTATTTGACACAGAGGATGATCCATCCATTGCTGATGAGGAGTTTACCCCTACCGGGCCTAAGGCATGGACAGAGGACAAATATCAAGATAAATTATTAAGACTTTCTGAGGTGATTGTAAGACTAGGAACTGATTTAAACCCTGACGGTGTAGGCATATTGGGAGTTTGCGAGGTAGAAAACAGAAAAGTGTTGGAAGATCTTGTCAGGACTCCTAATCTTAAAGACCGAAACTATCAAATCCTTCACTTTAACTCCTTTGATCCAAGGGGAATTGACTTGGCTATTTTATATCAGAATAAATATTTCACCCCATTAGAGGCTCAAATGGTCGAAATTCCATTGAAAGATTCTGACGGAAATTCTCGTAAAACCCGAGGCTTGCTGATCGCAAAAGGAAAAATAGAGAATCAAATAGTTTATATTTTGGTCAATCACTGGCCATCAAAAAGAGGAGGTGAGCTTGCCACGAGCTCCTTAAGAATACAAGCAAGTAAAAAGAACAAAGAAATTGCAGATTCAATCCAAATATTGAATCCTGATGCTAACATCATCATTATGGGGGATTTGAATGATAACCCAAACAGTACAAGTGTTGCAAAATATTTACGTGCCGAAAAAGAGACTCGATCCTTAAAATCAGGTAGTTTTTATAATCCGTTTTATAAAAATTACCTTTTAGGTGAAGGGACTACTGCACATGATGATAGCTGGAGTCTTTTTGACCAAATATTACTCTCTAAAAATTGTTTGGGTAAATCAAATGTTCAATACAAATTTCTAAAGCATAAAATATTTCATGAAAGCTTCATGATCCAGGAGGATGGTCATTATAAAAATTATCCTCGCCGAACCTTTTCAGGGGACGTTTATAATTTTGGATATTCCGATCATTTTCCAGTAGTTGTGTACCTTGCTAAAATGGTAAAAGAATAAAATGAGTTGGACTAGTTATTGATAACTTAGATTTTGTGTTAGAATCAAAAGAAGTATACCAATTGCATGCAGAACAGCATTATGCACTCGACAGAATCCAAAAGCTGGAAGGGGTAGTTTTTCTTACGGGTAAAGCGGGAACCGGAAAAAGTACTTTATTGAATTTAATCAAAAGAACTTTCAGAATTAATATGATTGTTCTAGCACCAACAGGAGTAGCCTCAGTCTTGGTAGGTGGCCAGACTATACATTCATTTTTTAAATTTCCTCCGGGATGGATCAGTCAAAAAGATTACAAACCCCTTTCTAAATCCATGGCAGAAAAAATTGATTTGATCGTAATTGATGAGATCAGTATGGTGCGCGCAGATATTTTGGATCACATGGATCAATTATTAAAGTTGTCCAAAAAGAAGGATAAACCATTTGGAGGAATTCCAATGCTGTGGGTAGGTGACTTGTATCAATTACCCCCAGTAGTCAGTTCGCCTGAAGAAAAAGCATATTTCGAACACCATTATACTTCCCCATATTTTTTCTCTGCAAATGTCATGAAAGAGTTGGATTCCTTTGAATTGATTGAGCTAGAGCAAGTATTTCGTCAAAATGAGTTACATTTCATCCGGTTGTTAAACAGGATTCGGCTTAATGAATGCGATGAAGAGGATTTGGATGAAATAAATCAAAGGGCTCAGGCAGACCCAACTGAAGATGGGTTACCTGCCATTACCTTGACAAGTACCAATGTACAGGCAAATCAAATAAATCTTAAAGAGCTTAACAAACTTGACACCTCGCCAAAAACTTATTCAGCAATAATGGAGGGATCCATAAATCCATCACAATTTCCTGCCGAGCAGCATTTAATTTTAAAAGTGGGCGCACAAATAATGACTTTAAGAAATGATCCTGCAAAGAATTTTATCAACGGCAGTATTGGCATCCTTGAGGAACTTATGCCACAAAGCATTCGGGTCAAATTTCCAAGTCAGGAAAGTAGTGTTGAAATTCCAATGGCTACCTGGGAAATTGTACGGTACATCTATGAGGATCAGACCATTAAGGTAAACCCTGTGGGATCTTTCACGCAGTTACCAGTAAAACTTGCCTGGGCGGTCACCATACATAAGAGTCAGGGAAAGACTTTTGACAAAGCAATAATTGATCTTGGAAGAGGTGCTTTTGAAAATGGACAAACTTATGTTGCCTTAAGCAGATGCCGCACACTTGATGGTGTTTATCTCACCCAAAAGCTCCAATGGAAAGATGTTCGTACGGACGAAAGAGTAGCAGACTTTATTCGGCAATGGCGTTGAGTTCATCTGAAAAAAAAGCATTATTTTATGGTTTGAATTTTGGGATAGTGTTTATACCTTGCAGCAAATTATCCCATCATGTCAAAACATCATAACCATCCTTCAAAAAGAGAAGAGAAAGCAGAAGAAAGAAAGATATTCAAGATAATCATTATTGTTGCAGCTGTTTTGATGGTACTCATGTACCTAATGTACAGATCTGCAAATTCATAATTACCTTCCTTGAAATTAAATCTCGAATTAAAGGCGGAAAGTCCCAGGGAATGGTTAGAAGCTGTTTTAGCTGATTTTGATAGCTTCCTTCAGGACCATGCTGATTGTGAACGTAAGGCTTCTGCTATGGCGATGAGTCTGGTGGCAAAATATCCCGATCGTTTTGATATACACACTGATTTAATTGAAACTGCCATTGAGGAATTGGACCATTTCAGATTGGTATACCAGCTTATGAGGAGCAGAAATGTTGGATTGGCACATCAGATAAAAGAGGACCCATATGTAAAGAAACTTATGGTCTTTATGCATTCGGGCCGAGAAGAAAGGTTTTTAGATTACTTGCTCATTGGTTCTGTATTGGAAACCAGAGGAGCCGAAAGATTCAGACTTATAGAAGAGAATTTAACTGATCCAGAGTATAAAAAATTTTACAAAATGCTTTGGACCTCTGAAGCAAAACATGGGCACATTTATGTAAAGCTGGCATTATGCTATTTTCCAGAATCCAAGGTGTATCCCAGATTGGAATGGTGGATGGAAAAAGAAGCTGAGGTGATAAATAGCCTGGAAATTCGGGCTGCTTTACATTGATTTACAGCATACCGTAAATTTTACTTCTTGAATTGATCCTGAATTATTTATTGCTTTTTGCCTTTTGCATTGGATTTGGAGCACCACCACCTGAACCTCTTCGATTGCCTGTTCTTCCGGATTTGAAAATTTCAAATCTGGATGGTTCTGCAGACTTTAACCAATAGTTGTTACTTAAATTTATATCGGCTGTTTCCAAATAAGGATCCAATTCAATGGATTTTACTTTTTTATTTTTCAAAAAAGACTTTACCACCTGATCTTCATTTTTTCGCCAAATGTATGCATGAATTCTCTCCACTTCACTTGTCCCATCTTCATAATTCCATTGAAGAATTATTGGCATTACCGTGCCACCTATATTAGAAAAATAAATTTCATAAACAAACTGATCCTGATACATACTGAATAAAGAGTCAGACAATAATTCTCCGCGATTCTTCACCTGGCGAGGCTGCCTCACCCCCGTAAACTCTTCTTTAGCGGGCACATTATAATAATAATAAAAGTCCCTAAGTGTAGTATCCATATCTACAAGGAAATTTGTTCCACTTGCTTTATTCCGTATTTTAGTAATAGGCACAAAATTTTTTGGAATACTGAAAAATTCTGACTGTGTCCTGGCATCCATTACACTTGTGGATTTGTTTAAGCTGCTGTCCGATACCACTTCCTTATTTGTGAATGCATATACTTTTACAGAATCTATAGAAATGTCTACAGGATCAATACCAAAGAACCAAGCCCGCCAAAACCAATCCAGATCTACGCCAGATGCATCCTCCATGGTTCTGAAGAAATCGGCTGGAGTCGGATGTTTTAATTTCCAACGCTGTGCATATTGTTTAAAGGCATAATCAAATAAGGTTCTGCCCATTATTGTTTCTCTCAGAATATTCAATGCCGTAGCTGTCTTATGATATGCATTTGAACCAAAATGTATCAGATTTTCACTGTTGGTCATTATGGGTTCCAATTGTTCTTTCGGCAGACTCATATAATCCACGATTTTATGTGCCGGTCCCCGTGCAGAAGGATAATTGTTGTCAAATTCTTCCTGGGTAAGATATTGTACAAAAGTGTTGAGTCCTTCATCCATCCATGTCCACTGACGTTCGTCGCTGTTGATGATCATGGGAAAGAAATTATGCCCGACTTCATGAATAACCACGCCTAACATCCCATACTTTGTTCCTTCAGAATAGGTCCCATCTTTCTCTGTTCGGCCACCATTGAAACAAATCATAGGATATTCCATCCCGTTTGACGCTTCCACACTTATGGCTACCGGATAGGGATAATCCACCGTATACTTTGAGTATGTACGAATGGTATGTGCCACCACTTTTGTAGAAAATTTGCGATATAAGCCATATGCTTCTTTGGGATAGTAACTCATGCACATAATCGGTTTGCCGGCCACGACAATCTTCATTGCATCCCAGATGAATTTTCTGGAAGAACCAAATGCAAAATCCCGGACATTCTTTGCTTTGTAATGCCATATCTTTCTTTCAAGCGATTTATTTTTTTCCGCATTCCGGGCTTCATCCAACAAAACGATTTCTACCGGTTCCGTCGAAGTCTCTGCGCGTTTCCACCTTGCAAATTGATTTGCGTTCAAGATTTTTTGGTAATTCTGACATTCCCCTGTAGCAGCAACTATATGGTCGGATGGAACATTAATTCTTACATCAAAATCTCCAAAAGCCAATGCAAACTCCGCCCTTCCGGTAAATTGCTTATTCTGCCATCCCTGAAAATCAGAATAAACACACATGCGGGGATACCATTGTGCAATCGTAAACAAATGATTTCCGTCCTCTTCAAAATACTCCAGCCCTCCTCTACCTCCAAGCTTCATTCTGTCCGGTATTTTATAAGACCAACTGACAAAGAACTTTAATTTCTTTCCTGGCAATAGAGTTTTGTTGAGATTCACCCTCATCATGGTCTGGTTAATCTCATACACCATGGGGTTCCCAGATTGGTCTTTTACCTGAAAAATGTGTACACCATGTCCAACTAACTGGTCAGCAGATCGTAAAGACTTCAAAGATTGATCAGTAAATGGAGGAGAAAACTTGCCGCCATCAATATAGTTACTTTCAGCCTCCGGGCGATTTTCATTTTCATCGAGTTGTAACCAAACATAATCCAATGGATCCGGGGATTGATTATGGTAAACAATCCACTCTTCTCCTTTCATCACTAAATTCTCTTCATCCAGGAATGCATCGATGGAATAATCCGCCTTCATCTGCCAGTACCGGGAACCAGGCGCTCCAGCTGCATTTCTAAAAGAGTTGGCGTCCGGCAAAATGATTCCCAATTGTTCAAACTTATTCCCGTGATTGGATTTTGGGTTATTTTGAATATTTTGGCCATAAGAAATGAACAAAATCAATAAGGAAAAACAAAGGGACCAATAGCAACGGAGGGTTATATTTCTTTTCATTAACTATCTTTGACTGTCAAAATTACAAAAATCTACGAATTGGTTCGTAGTATATATAAAATTTTACCCATGTCTGCCCTTTTGCAAGCCATTTTGGTCCTTATTCATCCTTTTTATGTCAGTGTTACCAAAATTAATCATAATGAGGTTTCCAGGCATTTGGAGATCAGTTGCAAGATCTTTACGGATGATCTTGAGAAAGCCTTAAAAAAGGATTCTGAACAAAAACCCGATTTGAAAAACCAAGCAAGTCTGGATCTTAATGACAAACTCATTCAGGAATACCTAATCAACAAACTTAAGATTACCATTCAACAAAAAAATATTGAATTGGAATATCTGGGATTTGAAAATGAAGAAGAAGCAACTATAATTTATTTTGAATCCAAACAAATTATTCCAACGCCACTGGAAATAAATGTGGTTAATAATTTTCTTACAGAAATTATTCCAGATCAATTAAATATTGTTCATTATTATCAAGGGAATTTTCATAAAACATATCAATTATCCAGAAAAGAAAACACAATAAATTGGAAATTGCCTTAAATAGGTTCCCTTCCAAATCCATTTTATGCGTTTGGGTTAACGGATTTTCTTGCCATCTATATAAACGGACAATACTTTTGTAAGCGGTACTTCCAGATCTGGGCATTGGAGTAGATTTTTGTCTAAGACTATAAAATCAGCTTTTTTTCCGGGGACTAAGTTACCTTTTAGGTTTTCCTCAAAAGAGGCATAAGCATTCCAAATGGTGTAAGATTTCAAAGCTTCGGTGCGCGTCATTTTCTCTTCTGGAAAAAATTCCATTCCGTTATCCAATCTTTTACGGGTTATGGCGGCATAAATGCACTCAAAAGGATTAATCTTTTCTACAGGGGCATCTGTGCCATTCGCAAAGTGAACGCCTGCATCCAGTAGAGACCTCCAAATATAAGAACTGGATTTGGCTCTTTCCTGCCCAAGACGTTTGACCACAAAAGGCGCATCACTTGTACAATGTATGGCTTGCATGGATGCAATTACACCAAGCGCATTAAACCTTGGAATATCTTCTCTGTGTAAATGTTGTGCGTGTTCGATCCGCCATCTGTTTTCCGGACCTATTCCTGCTTTTTCATAAATATTCAAGACTTCATTATTGCCTTTGTCCCCTATGGCGTGCATACAAACCTGAAGGCCCAGGGACTTTGCTTTAACAGCAAGGTTTGCAAGCATTTCAACAGGAACCAATGTCTGCCCTTTTACGCCGGGGTTGTCTGCATAGTCTTCCTGAAGCCAGGCACCATAAGAGCCTAATGCCCCATCCACATAGGCTTTAATGGAAGCTGCGCGAAACATTTCCTGATTGTAACTATGAAATGGCAGAGAATCCATTTTTTTAATAGCAGATTCAGGATTTTCATAAAACATGACATTTAATCTAATGGGAATTTCTCCCTTCTCAGAAAGACTGTGTAACAAATTGATTTGCTTCAGACTACTTCCGGCATCCTGAAAACTGGTAATGCCATATTCCAGGGATTTTTCAACCGCCATTCTTACCTGTTTCTTCACCAATTCATACACTTCCTGCGGCGAACTTTTTTGTTCATATTCATCCAGCGCCCTTTCTATTAACCCCATGGCATTTTCCTCAAAAACACCGGTGAGTTTGCCTTGTTTATCCTTCACAATTCTTCCGCCAACCGGAGAAGTAGTTTCTTGATTTATTCCGGACAATTCCATTGCCTTTCCATTAGCAATAAGCGCATGACCACTTGCATGATAAAGTACCACAGGATGCGCAGGACTGGCTGCAGAAAGCAAATCATGGTATGGGTAGCCATTAAATTTTAAATCCGAAGAAGCCTTCCATTTGTCCTGATGCCATCCACGGCCTTCAATCCATGCCCCAACAGGCAATTGCTTGGTTTTAACAGCAACCTTAAGAACAATTTCCTCCCACGAACGAGTTTCTTGTAAATCTATGTTAATCATGCTTTTCCCAAGTGCCAAAAAATGCGCGTGGCCTTCATTTAATCCCGGCATGACAAATTTTCCTCCCAGGTCAATCGTTTTTGTATTTTCGGATTTCAACATCATCATCTCCTTATCCGAACCTATGGCCATTACTTTATCCTTTCCTATGGCCATGGCTGAAAAAACATGATCAAGACTGTCCGCAGTATAAATTGCACCATTTAGCAGGATGAGATCTGCATTTTCCTTTACTTTGCATGCGCAAAAAGAAAATAATAAAGCAAATAGTAATAGACCGAGTTGTTTTTTCATAATATGAGTGAAAGTACAAATTTAAAATCGTTTCCTGAGATCGTTAATATCTATGAGCACCATTCCGGCTTGGTAAATTGGGATAAGAATCCGACTGATTTATATGCTCCCGTTGGTTACATCATGCATCAGGAAGGAAAGAAATTAAGACCTGCAGCTTTGCTGATGATATTTAATTTATGGAAAGAAGATTTAAGCGTGGCACTTAACGCTGCTTATGGACTTGAATTATTCCATAACTTTACTTTAGTACATGATGATATCATGGATGACTCCACGATACGCAGAGGGAAAGAAACAGTTTATAGAAAATTTGGTGTCAACCAAGCCATACTTTCAGGTGATGCAATGCTGATTGAATCGTGCCGATTGGTTTCAAAATCACAAGAAAAAATGGGGGTGACCGGTGTATTGGATTTGTTTTTAAAAACCGCCATGGATGTTTGCGAAGGGCAAAGTCTAGACATGAGTTTTGAGCAATTGGAGGAGGTGGGACTGGGTGAATATTTAAATATGATCCGATTAAAAACTTCAGTTTTACTTGGATGTGCTTTTCAAATGGGGGCAAAGTTGGCGAATCAAAGAGAGGAAGTCTCCGAAAAACTATATGAACTTGGGACAACCCTCGGCATAGGTTTCCAAATTCATGATGATTGGTTGGATTTTTATGGAGATCTACAACTTACCGGTAAAGTAAAAGGTGGGGACATTCTGAAGAAAAAAAAGTCCGCCTTAATACTGGCTGCATTGGAAGCTACGGAAGAAGATCAAAAAAAAGTTTTACTCGATGCATATCACGAAGACCATCCTGACAAACTAGAAACTATTGAATTCCGGTTTTCACAACTTGGCATCAAAGAAAAAGTAAATGAAATGTATCTGGCCTATAAAAAAAAATGTTTTGACATGATTGAAAACCTTCCGTTGAATGAGGCGCAAAAATCTAGATTAATTGAATTTGTTATCCTGGTATTGGAACGTAGAAACTAAGCCTAAACGTTCATTACGATCATTTGTTATCCTTACAAAAATCAGAAAATATGCAGTATATAAAATTTTTAATATTTCTTGTTGTAGTTCTATGCTCATGCACCTCTAAGAACAGATTTGATCCCAGTCAAAACAACGTACAGAATTCAACTCAAAACGAAAAACCAGCAAATCCTCAAGGAAATATTACCGATGTGGAAAGTGATGCCATACCCTATTTCCAAGGTTTTGGTGAAGTGCCAAAATGGAGTGTTAAAATAGGCAACATTCAGAATAATATTTTTGAAGTTCAGTTGAAACTGGAAGATGAAAACGACACATACATCGGACTGATGCAAAAAATGGAAAGTGAAAATCCTTCCATGCCCGGAGAGTTCTTTGTAGGACAATTAGATAACCAAGGCGTTAAAATTGATGCTCAATTTTTTTTAGAAAGAGCGGCATGTTCAGACAGTAAGAAAGTAGAACACAACGGCAGAATTACTTTGCTTAAAAATGGAAAAGAGCACTATGGGTGTGGAAATTTTGTGCGATAAATTGGCTATAGTTCAAATGTAGGTCTCAATCCTTTTGACCCGTCTCCGCCATAGAAATCGTTGATAATTTTTACCACTTGTTCCGGTTCATCCACCAAAGGCAGATAATTAATATCCCCTGATGAGATGTAACCAAACTCCTTGTCCATAACTTCAGTTATCCAGTCTTTCATTGGTCTCCAAAACTCTGTACCAACCAAAATAATTGGGACTTTATTGATCTTTCCGGTCTGGGTCAGGGTTAGGACTTCAAATAATTCATCCATGGTTCCAAAACCACCCGGCAGGGCAATGAACGCCTGAGAATATTTTACAAACATCACTTTTCTTACAAAAAAATACCTGTGGTGCAAATTCTTGTCCTTGTCAATGTATTGATTAGTGAACTGTTCAAAAGGTAAAGATATATTCAAGCCTACCGATATTCCATTCTTCTCGGAAGCTCCCCTGTTGGCTGCTTCCATGATGCCGGGACCTCCGCCTGTAATCACGCCAAAACCCTCTTCGGTAAGTCGATTAGCTATACTTCTTGCCAATTCATAATGCTTATGACCGGGAACTACTCTGGCTGATCCAAAAATAGAAACACAAGGGCCTAATCGTTGCATGGTTTCAAATCCATCCACGAGTTCAGCCAATACTTTGAACATAGTCCAACTGTTTTCCGCTTTCAGTTGACTCCATTGTTTCATTGATTTCATAGCAACATATTTACAAAGAAAAGCCTGTCTTGTAGAAAGACAGGCCGGTATTTTATCTGAATGAAATTAAATTTCCGATTTATAAGCAGTAAACTCCTTACGAATAAAATCATTTAATTCCTGAACTGTATCAAATTGCTCAAATAATTCCTTAAACTTATTGTGTCTTTGACTGGCCGGAATAACAAAATCAAGTACTTCTTTTCTGCTTATTTTTTGCTTGCTTAAGATAATTAACCTTTCTACCACGTTCCTCAGCTCACGAATATTTCCTGTCCAATTATATTTTTGCAATTCCTCAATGGCAGAATCTTCAATTCTTTTTGGTGGCATGCCGTATTCATGACAAATGTGCTCCATAAAATGTTCCGTAAGAATTGGAATGTCTTCCACCCGTTCATTTAATGAAGGTACTTCTATGATAATTACCGCCAATCTATGGTAAAGATCCTCTCTAAATTTCCCTCTTGCAATTTCTTCTCGCAGGTCCTTATTTGTTGCAGCAATTACTCTTACATCGACAGAAATTTCCTTGTCGCCACCAACACGGGTAATTTTATTCTCTTGCAAGGCCCTAAGTACTTTGGCTTGTGCAGAAAGACTCATGTCCCCTATTTCATCCAGGAATAAAGTTCCTCCATTGGCCAATTCAAATTTTCCCAAACGCTGCTTTATGGCTGAAGTAAAAGAACCTTTTTCGTGGCCAAACAATTCTGATTCAATTAACTCTGAAGGAATTGCCGCACAATTCACTTCGACAATATTTCCCTTTGAACGATTACTTTTTTCGTGAATCCATCTGGCAACCAATTCTTTACCCGTACCATTTTGCCCTGTGATCAAAACTCTTGCATCTGTCGGTGCTACCAACTCTATGGTATCCCTAACCTTCATGATGGATTTGGATTCACCAACAATCTCCTGTGTTTTAAATTTAGAAACCTTCTTTTGAAGAGATTTCTTTTCGCTGATCAGGGACGATTTGTCAATCGCGTTTCTTAGGGTAATCAAAAGTCGATTAAGATCCGGTGGTTTGGATATAAAATCATACGCTCCTCTTTTAACCGCTTCTACCGCAGTATCGATGGTTGCATGGCCACTTATCATCACAATCGGCGTGTCTGTTGCCAATTGTTGGATTTTATCCAAGGCTTCCATGCCGTCCATTTTTGGCATTTTTATGTCCAAAATGATGGCATCGTATTCGTTTTGTTTGAGTTTTACCAGACAATCCAAACCATCAACGGCCTCGTCTACCTGGTATTTCTCTAACTCTAAAATATCCCTGAGCACCCTGCGGATACTCTGTTCATCATCAACAATTAATATTCTCGCCATTTGAATATATTCTTAAAATGGTTTAACTAGGGTCAAAGATAAAAATTTGACTAATACGTTGTTACAAATTATAAAAATATTTTATGTGTATTGTAAAAAACGTATGCTTAACCAGGCCATTAAACCTGCTCCGGTTGTAATTGCGTGCTCATCCACCTTGAATTCCGGAGTATGCACATTAGAAGAGCGTCCGGTTCCCAACCGGTAAAAACAAGCCGGAATTTGCTGACTATAATAGGCAAAATCTTCTGAAGTCAGTCGAGGAGGAACATGCATAATATTCTCATTTCCAATATAATCTGCAGCGTACTTAATCCATTGGCCCGAAGCCTCTACCTGGTTAATCAAACACGGATAACCTTTCTCTATGTTCAAAACAAAATCAGCACCAAATGCAGCACACTGTGCTTTTAATAAAACCTTTATTCTTTCCCAAAGGTGTATTCTTAATTCTTCATCCATACAACGGAGTGTACCTTCCAAGCGAATTTCATCCGGAATGATGTTTGTCGCGCCTCCAAGGGTATTCACCTTGCCAAAACTGAGTACTGCTGGGGCAAACGGTGCTTTTTCCTTACTGATTAAGGATTGGGAAGCTATAAGAAAATGGGATGCAACCTGGATCGGATCAATACATAAATGCGGCATACCCGCGTGTCCCCCCTTTCCGGTTATGGTAATGTAGATCTCATCGCAGGATGCCATTGAATTTCCTGGACATATTCCGGCAGTTCCGGCCTCCATATTGGGTTGAACATGTTGACCTAAGATGAGATCAGGCTTTGGATTTGTCAAAACCCCTTCTTCTATTAAAAAAGAGGCTCCTCCCGGCAATTTCTCTTCACCTGGTTGGAAAATAAATTTTACAATCCCACCCCATGAGGATTTGGTATGATTTAAAATATAAATGGCCCCGAGCAAACAACTCATGTGTACGTCATGTCCGCAGGAATGCATTATACCTTCGTGTACAGAGGAAAACGGAAGGTCCGTTTTTTCTGTGATGGGTAAAGCATCCATATCGGCACGGATAGCAATTACTTTGTCCGATGTGAGCCCACCGGTAATTTGTCCAACAATGCCTGTTTTGGCCCAACCAGTTGTGTATTCCACCCCCCAGTCGGTAAGGATTTGACCAATTAAAGCAGAAGTTCTGTGTTCTTGGAAAGACAACTCAGGATGTTTATGTAGATCTCTTCTGATGTTGATGATTTCAGGACCAATACGCTCTGCTAATGATTTTATATAATCTGATGTAATTTCCATGGGTTCAGGCATCTAATTTATTGATATTTTTAAGACAAACATCCAAATCCATCCAAACAGAGTAATATAAAGCATAGTAAGTGGTAATTTGATGAGACAGATCCAATGTTTCTGCACTTTGGGTGACTGCAGTTGGGGCAAGTATTCCTTTTTTGATCACAGGTATTTTTAAATCCTGAGCCAATTCCGATGAATATCCAACCCATGATTTTGAACCAATCAAACATGCCCAAATATTTTGTATAAACTTTTGCTTATTGGATTGTAAAAAAATAAAAATCCAACCAAACATTAGCAAACCCAAGGAAAAGCAAATATCAAAAACTCTTTTTTGTCTGCGTGTCACTTTTTGATTTAAAGGGTATTGCAAATCTAAAGTATACAATTCCGCCGGATTATTTTTAGAAGGGCTTCCGATCAATCCTCTTCCACTTTCTGTCAGCATCTTCACTTCAATTTGTTCCGGAAGTCCGGACATGATGTTCATTACATTTTTTAACGAAGAAACGGAAGGACAAAAAATCAATTCATTCACTTTTAATTCCTTTACTAATTTTTTCCAATAGTCGTTGTTGGCGCTGAGCTGTTCGGATTGCACTCTACTCACAATTAAATAATCCAGCCTGGAAACTTTCAGTATATCATTAGCCTTTATCATTTCTTCTGGCTCACCTACTATGACAATGTTTTTTCTCTGGTGACTTCCGATTCCCCAAAAATTCAAGGCCAGCTTGTTTAAAATCATTCTGCTTAGTATTGCATACAACAACACGAATGCAAAAGAAAACAATAAGATCATTCTGGAAGAGCGCAAAGTTTCCGGCAACAAGGAGTAAATCACTAAATTCAATCCAAAACCTGATATTACACTAAGCAAAAGATCTTTTGACTTAAATCGCTTTTCATAAACTCCTGAAAGAAAAAAAGAGATCAGCCAGATACTTGTAAATAGAGCTGCATTGGCCCAGAAAGCAAGAGAAGAAAAATAATAGGTATTTTTAAAATAAACCAGCGACCATACTTTTTTGATGAGAAAAATCCCACTTAACATCACCAAAGCATCTAAGATCGGCATACTTAGCGTAAGCAACAAATTGCGCAGCCACGACAATAAACCTTTCAATAAAATTCCACAACGGATAAAAAATAAAAAACCATTCAGTCCATTACTTTTGAAATATTTTTTTGAAAAAATCAACATGGCCTGATAGAAGCTGTGGTAATAATTCAGGTTTGATTTTTTGGTACTTTCCCCTTTGTAGTGAATTATGGATGTATCCGCCAGGTAATAATTTTGGTAACCTGCAAGAATGATTCGATGGGACAGATCAATGTCTTCACCATACATAAAAAAAGCTTCGTCAAATCCTCCGATTAGATTCAGTATGGATTTTCGGGTAAAGAAAAAAGCGCCGGTTAGAATATCTACACGATGATCAGATGCATAATCCAATTGTCCCATGTAATAGCCATTGAAGAATTTTGATTTTGGGAACAACTGGTTCAATCCCGTCACTTTACAAAAGGAAACCCAGGTGGTAGGAAAACCTCTTTTGGATTCAGGCAGAATTTTACCGCTTCCATCGATCATTTTTACGCCAAGTGCTCCTGCCTCCGGATGCTCATCCATAAACTTGCAACATTTTTGAAAGCAATCCTCTGAAACCACAGTGTCGGGATTCAGAAAAAGTATGTACTCTCCTTTCGCTTCCGCAAGAGCTAAATTATTGGCTTTAGAAAAACCCAAATTAACTGAAGATTCGATCAATTTAACTTGAGGAAAAAGGCTCTTCACCATGGTGCAGGAGTCGTCCATTGAAGAGTTGTCTACCACAATAATTTCACCTTGAATTCTCTGCAAGGCCACCAAAACCGAACTCAGAGCATGTTCCAGAAAATGCCTCACATTGTAATTGACAATTATAATGGACAGTTTCAAACTGTGGAATTGTCTTTTATAAAATATGGCGTTCTTGCGGCTATGGATCTGCTTAAAGTAAATTCATCCGCATACTCCAATTCAGAGCCAAAGGAAATCCCTCTGGCGATCAGACTGATTTTGGTTTGATCTGTATTTACTTGTTTGGTAATGTAATAAACCGTTGTATCACCTTCAATACTTGGGCGTATGGCCATTATAATTTCCTTTGGCTGTTTTTCCTGAATTCTTTTGAGTAAGTCATGGATGTTCAGTTTATCCGGTCCAATCCCTTCAATAGGAGAGATCAATCCTCCCAAAACATGATACAAGCCTTTGTATTGTTGTGTTTCTTCAATGGCCATTAGATCTCTTATGGATTCTATAACGCAAATGGTGGTCTGGTCTCGTACAGGATTCGAACAAATTTCACAAATTTCTTTATCGGAATACGAAAAGCAAAACTTACACACCTGCATCTGATCCAGCATGTCGGTTATGGCGGAAGCCAATCTGTGGCCTTTAGCAGAATCCTGCTGGGCCAAAAAAATAGCCAACCTGAGCGCAGTCTTTTTCCCTACTCCGGGAAGCATGCTTAAGGCCTCCACGGCATCCTGCATTAGCTTGGATGTATATTTCATACGCCTAAAATTAAGAGTTTTCTTAATATGTAAAGGTACAATTCTATACATTTTATCACTTAAGTGTCCGTGAGCGGTTAAAATGATTAAAATCCATTAATTTTGTCACTGATTATACATCGAACTAAACATTTAAACGGAGGAATATGGCTGATATCATTAGAATGCCCAGATTGAGCGACACGATGCAAACAGGGTTTATAAGAACATGGCATAAAAAAGTTGGTGACTCCGTCAAACCAGGCGATGTAATGGCAGAAGTGGAGACCGATAAAGCAACCATGGATCTGGAAGCTTTTCAGGAGGGCGTAATTTTGCATATTGCTGTTCCGGAAGGGAATGTAGATGTAGATGGTATCATCGCTATCATTGGAAAGCCGGGTGAAGATTTTAGCAGCCTGCTCAGTGGTTCATCTAAAGAAACCGCAGCTGCACCGATTGTTGAAAGTTTTGCTGCTCAGCCATCCAGTGTTTCCCCACCCGTTGCAGTGGTCGGTTCTGCAGAACCCCAAAGAATTAAAGCATCTCCTTTGGCAAAATCCATTGCAAAAGAAAGCGGAGTCGATTTAACTACGGTGAAAGGTACCGGGGAAAATGGCAGAATAGTTAAAAAAGATATTGAGAGCACTATCTCAGCGCCTGTAAAAAGCAAGCCGGCTGTGGGTACTTCTATTGCATATGAATCAAAGGGAGATCGTGAAGTGTTGGTTAGTCAAATGCGTAAAACGATTGCCACCAGATTGGCAGAAAGCAAATTTTCCGCTCCCCATTTCTATCTCAAAACCGAGATCGATATGGATCAATGTGTAGTCGCCAGAAATCAAATTAACAAAATGGCTACTGCTAAAATTTCTTTCAATGATTTTATCACCAAAGCTGTAGCTGCTGCAATAAGATTAAATCCCGGGGTGAATGTTTCCTGGTATGGCGATAAGATGGTCTTCCACAACGACATTCACATTGGTGTGGCAGTGGCAATAGAAGACGGACTTGTGGTTCCTGTAATCAGAAACACTGATCAAAAAAGTCTCAGTCAGATTAATGCGGAAGTGGCTGACAAGGCAGTCCGTGCTAAAGAACGAAAGCTAGGACTTGACGAAATGCAGGGGAATACCTTTACCATTTCCAATTTAGGGATGTATGACATAGAGGATTTCACGGCCATAATCAATCCGCCAGATGCTTGTATACTTGCCGTTGGGTCTATTGCTAAAAAGCCTGCAGTTAAGGATGACCAAATCGTAATTTCACATCGGATGAAGGTGTGTCTTTCCTGTGATCACCGTGCAGTAGATGGTGCAACAGGCGCAAAGTTCCTTCAAAGTCTTAAGGCGTTTTTGGAGCAACCGGTGAACATGATTCTCTAAATTTTACAGAGACATAAGGCGGTTTACGTTTGCTGAGTGCATTGATCAGGGCACTAAAAACTGCACCGATCTCCCCGAATATTGAGCCAGGTATATACCACTATTGAGATGTATGTCGTAGGTATTTAAGCCTTTAGTTGGAAGCTTTGTGGCCAAAAGTTTACCATTCATATCCAAAATGCTAAGTGGACTCTCCTTTTCGTTTAATATTTCTACCATTAGTTTTTGCTGAAAGAAACTAATCTTAAAGTCAACTGATTTCTCAGCATTGGTGGGAAGGTCGATACCGGTAACCTTGCAATTATTGCTCAATATCCATTGATATGCCGCGGTAAGAATCTGATTTCGCCTTGGAAAATCAATGGTGTGACCGATCCCGGACATTAAAGTATCCTCCACACAAGCCGAGGTCTTAGAAAATGTCTGCAGGGCCGGATAATATCTGGTTTGGGGTATATCCTGGGCTCCGTGAATGATATAGATATTTTTAGAATGGGCATTTACAGCCAGGTTTTTAATTTCTGCATCGCCATTGATGGCCGCTCCAATGGGTATGAGTCCTTTGAATTTTTCAGGATGGCTAAGACCATAAGTATAAGTCGTTAATCCTCCCCAGGAAAATCCCATTCCGACCAGTAAGTCTTTTCGGTAAGTATACCATGTACTCACTGAATCAAGTAATGCGGTGGTGAAGGAGGTATCTTCGTCATCGTTTACTCTGCCATCTGATCCACCATCCGGGCAAATTAGCAAAACATTATTGATTTCCGCGAATGCGACCAATGTATCCCTCCAAGATTGACCATTCCATCTTGCAGTATTCAATGGATGGAAGGCCAATACCGCATTTCCTCCTGATTTAAAGCCAGAAGCGAGGTAGAGCGAATACTTTTGCGGGGTAGCTCCATTCAAAGAAAAACTTCCATCTATTTTTTGTTGGGCATTCAGACCTGATGACCAAAGAAAGCCACACAAAACAAAAAAGAAAAGTATTAAATTGCAATGTGCAACTACCAAATTGATAAATGCTTTACTTTTCATTAAAAAAATCATCGTAAGGATTTTTGTTTTCCAGTTCCTCACGTTCTGGTCGCGGACTGTCCAAAACGAGTGGTTTATCTCCGCTTACCAAAACTTCTTTTTCTTTCCCAAGAATTTTAGAAACGCCCTCTGTTTCCCACTTCTCCAGCATTTTGAGGCCCTCTTCTTCAAAAACCCCATTCTGCAAATCCACGGAAGACATAAAGTTTTCAGACAATTCCATAAACTGCTCCATCTCGCCTACTTTCATGCTTACATCGTCTGCCATGGCCTCTAATGCTTCATCAAACAGGGCCCTTTGGTCTTTATCTCCGGTGATGACACTCATCGCTGAACGCATGGCTGAATGGCTGGCATGTATGGCAATTCTTTCCTGTTCTTTCAATTTCACCTGGTCAGAAATGTCTTCTGCCATGATTTCAGAAGTCTCATACATTCTGTTTAAGACCTTGTACAGGATTTCCATTTTTCTGTACAGATCATCCAGTTTTATATTGGACTCCTTAAGTCTTCCGGCCTGACGCGTTTTCAAAACCATGACAGATTCCTGATTGGTTTTTTGGGCCTGGGCAGCCTGATCGAGACTTGAATTGATTTGCTTTTTGTTGTTGTAGATTTGTTCTTTGAGGATATGCATCTGGGATCGCAGCTTGGTGATCTGCATATTCATTTTACCCAAATTGTCCCTTAAGTCTTCAACGTAAGATTTTAGGATTCCGATCGGATCAATTTTTACAAAAATGCTGGTGATCCAGCGCATGGCACTTTTGTACATATACCAGGTCAGATTTCTGGTCTTCGGATCCAAAACCATATAGATAATTGCGCCCAACACCAAAAGCATTCCGGACAGATAAAGTAAATTTGAAGTAAGGCTGATGAGTAAAGGCAAAAACTGATACAGGAGATAACCTCCACCTATGATAAGTCCGCCCAAAACCAACCCACCGGTAACGCCTTCAGGCCTGTTCCAGAAATTTTTCCTTGGAGTATTTAAGTTCATATTTTCTTGGCACTTTGTTAAAGATAATTAGACATTTCAGCGACCGTTTTACTTCAGATATTTTTCCATTTTCTGAATATCCGTTCTGATTTCTTCTACAATATTTTGATAGCTAGCTTTGAAATTGGCTTTGTTTGCCTCTACTTTCCGACTTACGCTGCCAAGCTCTTCCTGCAAATTGGTTAATCTGGTTTTATCTGTCTCCAACTTCGCTTTCAACTCTTCAATTTGTTGGGTGATTTTTTGTACCTGATCCTGAAGTTGGGTTTCTTCAGATTTTTTGGAAGCCAGCTGCTGATTGAGGTAATTGTTGGCAGATTGATTGAAATTGGTTTCTTCAACCTCCAGAAGCGAAAGGTATTTATTTGCCGAACTGATCAGACTTTCGTGACTTACATTCATGGATTGTGCAGCGGCATAAGCTGTTTTATACTGCGTCGCTTCATCCATGGTGTGTAATTTTGCGATCGATTGGACTGCCTTACGGTACTCAAAATAATCAAAACCCGGTAAATTGTTTTTCTCCAGAACACCAGCAAGAATCTCTAAAAATTTCTCATTTGGCTGGCCGGAAACCTCAGATTTAGGAGGATTATCATTGGTTTGAGTTGCGAGAGTTTCTGGATTTGAATTTTCAGATTGCGCCGCAGAGGCATTCTCGTCCGGAACAATAAAAATGGATTTGATTTTGTCTAGAATGGGCATAAATACGAATCAATCATAAATTTTAGCAGGAGGTACAAATTTGCGTTGAAAAAATGAATTCTGTGCGTCCGGCTTCAAAATAAATGGTTATAGCCAAATAAAATTAAGAACTGGAGTTCCATACATGCCGTAGTGGGCATTTATCTTTAGCGCCCTCCGGAAGAACCCATACCGCCGCCATCGCCATCGCCTTGCTTCAGATCGTCATTCAGAGCACCTTTTTTCTTTTTTTTCTGAGGAGCTCCAAACTCCATTTTTCCAAATCTGTATTCTACACTAGCTCTTACCCCCCAGCCTTCTATTCGATTTTTTGAGGAGAAGCTAAACTCAGGAGATTGAAAGCTGGAATTGATGTTCATCCAAGGATGAAAAACATTGTCCAGACCAAAACTGATGGCGCCCTTCTTTTTCCAAAGTTCTTTTCGAGCACCAATATTGTAGACAAACCATGTAGCTTGCTTCCCTTGTGTGGTCAACTTAGGTGAATTGTAAAAACCAAAAACGGTAATGCCCCAGGTTGGTGTAATGTTTATATTTCCAAAAATATTCATATTGAAGTTAACTGCATCATTCCGTACATCTGCAAATCGTTCACTGGAAATTTTTTGATAAAAAATATTTACGGTTGAATTCAAAATTATTTTTCCGAGTTTCATCACCCCACCATTGATGCTCATTCCACTGGAATAACCGGTAGAAAGGTTGTTGTAAGTTGCATTGGTGACCCCTAAAGAATCTACAAAACGATAATTGTCGATTAAATCTGTTGTTGTCTTATGATAGACATTGATGTTAATGCTGTTGAAATTCTTGGAATAACCCCAGGATGCTTCGTAGGAATCCGTTAACTCAGGAGACAATTCAGGATTACCGTAAGAAATATTTGTTGGGTCATTAAAGTTAACATAAGGATTCAGGAAGAACATTCCAGGTCTTTGAATCCGACGGGAATAAGAAATTTTGGCTGTAGAAAATTTAGATAAATTATAGGATATCAGACCAGATGGAATCCAACTTGCGTAATTGTTGTTAAAACCACTCTCCCCTATTTCATGACCATCAATAAATGTATGTTCATACCTCAAACCTACACGTCCTGTAATGTCTTTGGTAATTGGAAATGTTACCTGTCCATATCCTGCAGCTACATCCTGTGTGTAGTCAAAGTAATTGTTTCTTCTGGAATCTCTGATGAGTTGGTTGCTGGCAAAACTTAAAGTATCGTAATAAATATCGCTGGTAACATCTCTTAAAATCGTCTTTACACCTGTCTCCAAATTAATTTTCTTGGTAATGGGATGAATGTAATCCATTGCAAAAATCAGCTCCTTATTGTCGCTGTTGTTTGGGCCAACTTCTCTAAAGTTTAACAAGTCAAACTGATTGAACTGATCCGTTTCATAGTCACTTTGTCTGCTGCTGATGGAATATTGGGCAGAAGCGGTGAATTCGCGATCAGAATCTTTGTCAAATGTTTTTTTGTAATCCAAATTGATGTCGCTTCCGATGGTCTGGTTGTACACTTCACTGACTCTGCGGAAACCAAATGGCAAAACTTCACTTTCTGCACCTTGAAAAGTGCTGAGATCATTGTTGTTGGAAAATAAATTCAAGGGTACCCGAAGCGATAGCGTAAGATTATTTTTTTCATTGATGTCGTAATCCATTCCACCCTGCAGAAAAAATCCTCCTCCGAGGTTGGAAGAATTTCCTTCTTGTTTCAAAAACAAAGTATCCGCAGCAAAAATATTTTCCCTTGTGTTTAATGTCGTTCCCCTACCTCGCCATAAGTGTCCGCCAAAATTTCCATTGAAACCAATCTTCCCGGTTCGGATGGAAAGATTAGAACCAAGGAAACTACTTCTGGATCCTGCACTTGCGTTGAATCCTCCTGATACACCCTGGATTTTTTTAGATTTGGTAACTATGTTGATGATACCGGCAGTGCCTTCTGCATCGTATTTGGCACCGGGTTGTGTGATCACTTCTACTTTTTGAATGACATCTGCTGGAATCATTTTCAAAGCATCCTTTACAGAAGAAGCCATGATGGAAGAAGGTTTTCCATTGATTAGGATGGTAATGTTGGAAGATCCTCTCAGGGATACATTTCCTTCGAGATCTACAGTAAGCAAAGGCGTTTTACGCAGTACATCTGCTGCATTGCCTCCACGTGACGTGATGTCACGCTCTGCATTATACACCAATCTGTCAATTTTATTTTCCACCAACTCCTTTTGGCCTGTTACGGTCACTTCTTCCAATTGGGTTGTACTGGGTTGCAATAGAATTTTACCAAGATTGTGCTCGCTCAAATCCTTATTAATTTTATACACGCCAATCGTGCGTGTGTGATAACCCAAAAATGAAATAACTAATTCATACTTGGCATTCTTTAATTCTTTGAATTTAAAAATCCCATCTTCTTCTGTCAAGACACCATCGACCTCTTTGTGTTCTAATGCTTCTCTCAAGATCACATTGGCATAACCAACAGGTTGTTTGGTCACTGAATCTAAAATGACCCCACTGATTTTACCTACACCAGGTATGGCTTTAGCGGCCATTGGATTGCCAAATTGTGCGGAAAGTAAAATACTGTAAAAGAAAAAAACAGATACCAAAAAAGGCTTAAAAATATACATAGAGCTGGATTAAGATACAGAACAACAGCAAACCTAAGGACTTGGTTCGTCTAAGTTTAAAGATATCGACCAAACATAAAAAACCTCAGACAAAACGACTTTGTCTGAGGTTTTTAAAATTTTATAAAATCAATTTTACTTCACCGGAAATGGCGGCGGAGCGGGTTCTTTGAATTGTTTGTTTTTCATTTGATCCATGATGTAGCGGATGGCTTCATTGAGTTGCTGGTCTTCTCCCATAAACTCCTTTGCAGGATCGTTGTCGACTACAATGTCCGGATCTACTCCATGGCCTTCGATTTCCCAACGCTTTCCTTCCACATCGTATCTTGAGAATTCCGGCCTATTCAAAATTCCTCCGTCTACGATCGGAAGCGTTCCTCTAATGCCTACTACACCACCCCATGAACGTTTACCAATCACAGGTCCAAGTTTAGATTTCTGAAATCTGTAGGCAAAAATATCTCCGTCACTTGCAGAATATTCATCTATCAAAGCTACTTTAGGGCCTATGACCTGATCCGCCGGTTCGAAGACCGGAGCAGCATTTCTTGCCTTGGTCACTTGAACCGGTTCACGTTTTAATCTCTCAATAATCATAGGAGAAACATTACCTCCACCATTGCCACGGTCATCTATAATCAAACCCTCCTTATACAACTGAGCGTAAAAATATTTAGCAAATTCGTTCAAACCTTCTGGTCCCATATTTGGGATGTGCAGGTAGCCTACTCTGCCGCCGGTGGCTTTGTTTACTTTTTCGATGTTGTTTTGTACCCAGGTGTAGTAAATTAATTTCTGCTCATCCGCAATTGGTATTACAGTTACCTCGCGAGCGCCAGTTTCTGAAGCTGCAGAGTTTAATTTCAAAGTGATTTGTTTATTTGCTTTACCAATCAGCATAGAATAAATGTTGCTTACATTTTTGGTAGAAACGCCATTCACTGCAAGGATATAATCACCCTCTTTTGCATCTACTCCAATTTCTGTAAGTGGTGCACGAACATTCTTATCCCAATTCTGGCTTTTGAAAATTTTATCTATACGGAAATAACCGGATTTATCTTTTGAAAGTGTTCCTCCAAGTAAGCCCATCGGAATGCGATCTGCTTTTACATAATCACCACCACCTACATAAGCGTGACCACAATTTAATTCTCCGATCAGTTCGCCTATGATGTAGGTAAGATCAATACGCGTATTTACATAAGGTAGCAATTCAGCATACTGGTCTCTTAATTTCTCCCAATTCACACCATGCATTCCCGGATCATAGAAGAAATCTCTCATTTGTCGCCAACATTCAAAATAAATTTGTTTGAATTCTGCCTTGCGGTCTACCATGGTTTTCATATCTGAAAGATTCAGTGCAGACTCCAGTGTAACTTTAGCCGAAGGAAGATCCACAATGTAATAATTCTCTCCGGATAAGATCATCATTTTTTTAGTGTCTGCACTGATGGTGTAGGCTCTTGTTTTATCGCTGATTTCTGTTTCTTTCTGTGCCTTCAAATCATACATAACCAATTTGTTTGGTTCTCTCATGGACGATTTGAAATAATAGATTTTATCCTCTACTGATTGCAAACCAAAATAATTTCCACCGGGCCCCGGAATCTCAATTACCCTGTTTTCTATACCAAAGAAATCAATTCCGGACACCTTAGTGCTGTCAGAATTTTTATCGGATTTTTTCTCTTCTTTCTTTTCTTCTTTTTTAGATAAATCTCTGACCGTTACTTCATCCGATTTTGGTGCAAAAGGATTTTTTGTATTGGATCTGAGTGTGACCATGTACACTTTTGAAAGATCAAAATATGCGTGATTCCACTCCAGGTTATTGTACGATGGGCTGAATGTTCTTTGGGAAACAAAATACAAATACTTTCCATCCGAACTGAAACAAGGACTTGAAGAATCAAACCATGGTTCGGTTACCGGATGGGTAGATTTATCTTCCAAGGCGTAAATATGGATGACCGAATTTCCTTTTCTGACCGGGTTGGTGTACGCTAAATATTTACTGTCGGGTGACCAATTGTAATCTCTTATTTCAAAGACTTCTGAAGAGGCGACAACCTCTTCTTTTTTTGTTTTAATGTCTACGTAATACAATTTCTGATTGCGGTCACTGTAGGCTATTTTGGTACCATCCGGTGACCATGCCATCCCATACTTATAACATTTACCTTTTTGTGTCAGTTGTTCGGCGGCACCTATTCCATTGGAAGGAATGATGTAGACTTCATCTTCTCCGGTGACATCACTGATGTAACCGATGTATTTACCATCCGGTGACCAGGCCAAATCTCTTTCGTGTGCATTAGAGCTTGCAGTAAGATTTCTGATCGCACCATTTTTTGCGGGGACGGTATAAATATCTCCTCTGGCAGAGAAACAAGCACGGTTGCCATCTGAAGAAAGATCCCAACTAAAAATATTTTCCTTAACGGAAACGATTTTATTTCTGCCCATGGAAAAATCTTCATTGATCTGAATGCTGATTTTCTCCACCTTGTCGTTACTTAAATTAAGTTTATAAATGTACCCGCCATTTTCAAAGACAATGGCCTTGTCTCCAAGCGAAGGAAACTTCACATCGAATTCTTTAAATTCTGTAAGTTTTTTGGTTTGCTTGGTCGTAAAATCGTATACAAAAATGTTCATTCTTTTATCGCGATCAGAAACATAATAGACTTTGTTTCCAGCCCACATCGGGATGATATCCTGTGCATCATTGTCTGTAATTTTGGTGGTTTGTTTGGAAGCAAAATCATAGATCCAAATTTCATCCGCCTGTCCACCTCTGTAACGTTTCCAGGTCCTGAATTCCCTGAAAACTCTGTTGAAAGCTATCTTCTTTTTATCCGGTGAATAACTGCAAAATCCACCATGAGGAAATGGCAATTGTTCCGGCATAGAACCATTGATATTAGCAGTATATAGTTGACCTTTCCAGTCGTTGAAATCTCGCCATCTGGAGCGATAGATAATGGTTTCCTTGTCCTTCCATCCCATACAGATGTTGTTGGGTCCCATACGATCAGAGACATCATCTCTGTTCAATGTGGCGGTGAACGTAACCCTTTGTGGAATTCCACCTTCGGCCGGCATCACATATACCTCCGAATTACCATCATACTGTGCCGTATAGGCTATTTTCGAACCGTCCGGAGAATATTTTGAGAATATTTCCACTCCTTCATGATCGGTTAATCTTCTTGCTGTACCGCCATTGGCATTGCAAGTGTACAAATTACCTGCATAAGTAAAACAAACGTTGTCTCCATAAATAGTTGGAAATCTCAGCAACCTGCTTTCTTGTGCACGGAGCATCATCAGACAGCTGACAAAAAAGAAAAAACTGAATATTTTTTTCATAAAATTATTTTATCGGCGAATGTACGAAGATATTCGTAAATGAAAATAAAAGGCGAGAAAAGAATTATTGTACCGGTTCTGCTTCTACTTTTTCCAGAATTTCTTCCAGCACCTGACTTTGCTGTAAAATCATGGTTTTAAGTTGATCCACAACTTGTTCCAGTCCCTGATTTTTGTTGGAGGGTGGATCTAAATGGGTACTGATTCTGGCTTTAACCTGCCAGACCTCTTTTATCTTATCCGCTTCGAGTGCGTAAGAATTAAAATTTGTATTGTCCGAATGGAGTAACAATTTACGTTCGGTTCGGAGCAGATTGGTAGGACGCTTTACCACAACATCGGTATGACTAACGAACACATATAATTTATTGTCCCTGATTTGTTTTTCCCAATGGAAAGGATGAACATAAGCACAAATGATTAAATCACCCTGCATCAGTGTAGGATCCATACTTTCTCCGCTGACTTCAAAGGAACGCATGGTACCATCTGTCTTGAATTTAAAATCCGGTAAGTTATACCGTGGCAATTCATGGATGTACACCGGATCTGAAAATCTTCCACTATAACCGGCCTGTGCCACCATCGGCACATGAACAATCTGTTCCTTGTTCTCGTGGTCGGCGACAATAGTCAGAATGGAAAGATCCTGGCCGGTATCCACTTTAAGAATTTTTGGCCCTGTTCCGGTAAAAAGGAAATGAGGATTGAAATGATAAACCTCTACCGCTTTTTGCACCAATTCCAAACTTACGTCCCGTCGTAATTTCAGGATTTCATTAAAAGTCTGGGGGTAGGATTCGAGTGCAACGGCAAACTGTCTGGCAGAACGAAGTTGATGGGTATCAATCAACTCCTGATAACATTGAATAAAACGTTGACTTACAATGTTATTCATATTATCATATTGGTTTATCTAATAATATGTAAAGATATGCTAAGCAAGTCTAATTTTATATCATCGTGATGAAAAATTTTACAAAATGAATCTTAGGTAATCCCCAGGTGCAGGAATGACGAAAATGGTAACAAAGAAAACTGCATGAGAGACTAGCTTCTTGCAAATGTGCTTCTCCAAAAATTATTGGTGCCTGGTTTTACCAGCAACAGCTGAAAACTTCCCTGAGGCAGGTTCTTGAGATCAATATCCAAAACTTTTCCTTCCTGTACCTCAACAGACTGATTGTACAAATTCTTACCATCGTTGCTGAACACATTCAATTGCCAGTTACCTGTCTCTGCATTGGTACAAAGAATTTGAATTTTGTCCTGGATGATGGAATTCTTAAGTTCGAATTGTTCGGCAGCTGCAGTAAGATCTCTGCTCGCCACTTCAGTAGTGTTGGGCTTATATTGAATGCTGACTACATTGCCGGAAGTATCCGTGCTAACCAGGGCAATCAGACCCTTGGACTCGTTGCTTCTGAAGGCATAAGAAACATTTTTTCCGGTTGGAATCAATCCTCCCACAAAAGCCCCTGCAAAGGCTGTAATGTCCTGCCATCCAAGCAGTCCCAGACGCGCATCTATGGCAAAAGTGGTATTGGTCGTTACTTTCTCACGGATGACATCCCAGGTTTTTAGAGGGAGTTTCACTTTTCCCCAGGCATCAGAAAGTCGCTCTACATCAGTAGTCAATCTGATTCTAAAAGAATCCGGTTTGATTGGCCCCGGAATCTGGCTCAGCAAACTATCCGGTACAAAGCTGGCAGGAAATGGAATGGTTACATCTGTTTTATAATTCAGTGTACTGCCAAAAGTAGTGGGCGTATTGAAGACAGTAACCGCTTTTGAATAGACGGTCGGTTGATTAAATCCCGGAATTGGACCTCCTGCCCTGTTGGCAAAACCCAATTCTTCAACTTTATTAGCGCTCAGGCGATAAAATGTTTCTCTGGCATTAGTCCTTAACATGGCATTGGCAGTAGGAAAACTGTTATATGCAGGGCTAAGCGCAGGATCACGATAAACTTCGGATCTTCTTCCTTGATTTTGCAAAAAACTTAGGTCCCAAACCTGATCTCCCGCTGGAAATCCAAGTGCTAGGAATGGCACGCTGGTATCCAAGGCATACGCAAAAGAATCCCCTAATACAGGGACTACTTTGTTGGTGATGGTGATCTGAGCGGAAGCAGATGTAAAAAGACAAATGGATAATGCAAGGGATAAAATTAATCGCATGTAGGTAAGTTTAGAGGAGTGATTGCAAGGATACAAAGTTACTGTATTCCCCGTTAAATTTAATTAATTCTTCGTGGGTGCCGGTCTCTACGATCCGACCTTCCTTCAGTACAACGATCAGGTCTGCATTCCGGATGGTGGACAATCGGTGCGCAATTACAATGGCCGTGCGTTTTTTCAACAACTCTTCAAGGGCCGCCTGGATCAGCGTCTCCGAAGCCGAGTCCAGCGCTGAAGTAGCCTCGTCGAGAATAAGGATTTCCGGATTTCTGAGTACTGCTCTGGCGATGGTAAGCCTTTGCCTTTGGCCTCCACTGAGTTTAACGCCCCGATCGCCGATATTGTATTCCAGGCTTTTGGAAGATTCTGCCACAAAATCCGCGGCATTGGCCAATTTCAATACTTCCCAGATTCGTTCATCTGAATTGCCTTTCTGACCAAATTCCACGTTGTTCTTAATCGAATCGTTAAACAATATAGGTTCCTGGGTCACCATGCCCATAAGTCTTCGCAAATCTTCCACCTCAATCTTGCGGATGTCCACTCCGTCTATGCGAATGCTACCGCTGCTGACATCATGAAACCTTGCAAGTAAATCTACCATGGTGGACTTACCCGAACCACTCGCCCCTACGAGCGCGATGGTCTGCCCCTTGTGTATTTTTAAGTTGATTCCGGAGAGGACTTCTTTTGGATCATTCGGGTATACAAAAGAAACATCTTCAAATTCTATGATCGAATCTAAGCTTTTTTTGGTGATGGCCTGGTCGTCATTTTTTATTTTAATGTCCAGGTTCAGAATTTCATTAATTCGGTTGAGGGCTGCCACTCCTTTCTGCACATTGAAATAAGATGCAGACAACATTTTGGACGGCTCAATCACATTGAAAAATGCATATAAAAAAGCTAAAAAAGTGGAGGCGGCAATTTGATTGGAAAAAACGAGCGAGGCACCGTAAGACAGAAGCAAACAAACGATCACAATTCCCAAAAACTCAGACAAAGGCGGAGCCATTTCCCTGCGTCTGTTGATGTTGATGAGCAAGTTTTTATACTTCTCGAGGATGGCATCGAATCTGGATTTTACGTAGGACTCAGCTGCGAATACTTTAATCACTCGAAGCCCACCAAGACTTTCCTCCTGCAAGGAAATTAAGTCTCCAAATTCCTCCTGTGCATTGAGCGATTTTTTCTTAAGTGTTCTCGAAATACCACCGATGATGAAGGCAGTTGCTAATAAAAGTATCAGTACAAATAAAGTAAGACTCGGACTCGTGTACAGCATGAAAGCTATACTGCCCAGAATGATCAAGGGATCTTTTACCCAGGACTCGAAAGTCGCCAATAAAGTCCATTCCACTTCATGAACATCCGCAGTCATACGAGCGATCAAATCCCCTTTTCTTTCTTCAGAAAAAAAGGACATTGGTAGATCCATCATTTTCGCAAATAAACGACTGCGGGTATCTTTCACCATGGCTGCCCTGACCGGGGTCATGAAATAAATGGCCAGATAGCGAAACAAATTTTTCAGAAAAAAAACGGATCCGATACAAATACAGACGATGAAAACCGCCTGTGACTTATCCTTGGTGGACAACCATTTGGCAAAATCATATTTTAGTTGGCTGATCAATCCGGCTACTCCTCCTGCGTCCACCGGTGGTTCCGGCACAACCAAACCCTGTTGGAATAACATCTCAAAAAGAGGGATTATGGCAGGTATGGATGCTACTGTAAATATCGCTGTCAGCAGATAGCAAACAAAATGCAGAATGACCAGGCCCTTGTACTTTCCTACCTGGCTGATGAAATTAAGAAAATCTTTCAAACTATTGAATCAAGGAAATATGCGGTAAACTGATTGAATTACTTGCCTGGTTTTTCTGGTTCGAGAACAAATGTATTTAAGAATCCGGTGTTAAAATCTCCTGATCTAAAAGCCTCATTCCTCATCAACTGCTTGTGAAAAGGGATGGTCGTCTTGATACCTTCCAGTATGAATTCATCCAATGCCCGCTCCATCTTCGTAATGCATTCCTCGCGGGTCTGTGCCTTACAGATGAGTTTGGCAATCATGGAATCGTAATATGGCGGAACGGTATAACCGGAATACACGTGGGTATCCACACGGACTCCATGGCCTTTGGAAGTATGCAGGGTGGTGATTTTACCCGGGCAAGGTCTGAAATCATTGTACGGGTCTTCCGCATTGATTCTGACCTCAATGGCGTGCAGATTCGGGATATAATTCTTTCCGGAAATTGGAATTCCGGCAGCTACTTTGATTTGTTCTTTGATCAGGTCATGATCGATTACTTCTTCTGTCACTGGATGTTCCACCTGGATTCGGGTATTCATCTCCATGAAGTAAAAGTTGCGGTATTTGTCCACGAGAAACTCGACAGTACCGACTCCTTCGTAGTTGATGGCTTTTCCGGCAAGAATTGCGGCTTCCCCCATTTTATCCCTCAACTCAGGGGTCATAAAAGGAGACGGACTTTCTTCCACCAGCTTCTGATGACGTCGCTGGATGGAGCAATCTCTTTCTGAGAGATGGACTACTTTGCCATACTGATCTCCTACGATTTGAAACTCTATGTGCCGTGGTTCTTCCACGTATTTTTCCATATAGACTCCGTCGTTGGTAAAAGCTGCTTTAGCCTCCTGACGGGCCGTATTCCAGGCATGTTCAAACTCCTCTTCCTTCCACACGATACGCATACCTTTTCCCCCACCGCCGGCAGTTGCTTTCAGAATGACAGGATAACCGATTTCAGCAGCCACTTTTTTCCCCTGCTTGGTGTCTTTCAACAATCCTTCAGAACCGGGAACAACGGGAACACCACATTTGATCATGGTATCCTTGGCGGTTATTTTATCCCCCATTTTACGAATCTGATCCGGTGTGGGGCCGATAAATTTTACGCCATATTGGGTGCAGATCTCTGCAAATTCCGCATTCTCTGCCAGGAATCCATAACCAGGATGCACCGCATCCGCATTGGTAATTTCCACAGCTGCCATGATCTTGGGGATGTTGAGGTAAGACTGGGAAGAAGCAGGAGGTCCAATACAGACCGCTTCGTCTGCAAATCTCACATGAAGGCTTTCCCGATCGGCCGTCGAATAAATCGCTACCGTCTTGATGCCCATTTCCTTACAGGTCCTGATAATCCTCAAGGCAATTTCGCCTCTATTGGCAATCAATATTTTTTGAAACATGCGTCTAAATGCTGATTAAAAAATTAGGGCTCTACAATAAATAAAACCTGATCGTATTCTACCGGTGATGCGTCCTCCACACATACTTTAACGATGGTTCCCTTTACCTCCGATTCAATTTCATTAAAGAGCTTCATGGCTTCAATGATGCAGACCGTCTTACCGGACTCGATCTTATCCCCCACTTTAACAAAAGGTGGTTTGTCCGGACCTCCGGAGCGATAGAAGGTACCCACCATCGGAGATTTTATTTCGATTTGTTTTTTACCGGATTCTGGAGCGACGGCCGAAGTGGGTGTTGCTTCCAGGGCTTTAGGTGCCGGTGCGGCCTGATGCTGGGTCGGCTGCATGGTATAGGAAGGTTGGTAGCTGATGGCCTGCATTTCAGGCATTTTTAAAGCCTTCTGGGTCTTTATAGAAAGCTCAAACTCACCATCCTTCACCTTGAATTCAGCCAAATCGGATTTACTCACCAGGCGGATTAATTCTTGAATTTCTTTAAAGTTCATTGTTTTTGTTTTTATTTGACTCGTTCGATATACTCTCTCGTACGGGTATCCACTTTAATTTTTTCGCCCTGTTCGATAAACAAAGGTACTTTGATCTCCGCGCCGGTCTCGATAGTGGCCATCTTCATGGCGTTGGTGGCGGTATTGCCTTTTACACCCGGCTCTGTATAGGTTACTTCCACCACAAGATGCGCGGGAAGCTCAGCAAGAAGCGGTGTATTTTTCTCTGCATGATACAAAACTTCGATCTCCATTCCTTCTTTCAGGAACTCGCCATTGTCTATCAGCTTGTCACTCAAAGACTCTTGTTCAAAGGTCTCTGAATTCATGAAATTATAGCCCATATCGTCTTTGTAAAGATACTGAACTTTTCTTCTTTCCACTCTAACTTCGTTGATGGTATGTCCTGCGACGAAAGTATTCTCAATGACCTTACCTGAGGTCATACTTTTCAATCTGGTCCGCACGAAAGCATTTCCTTTTCCGGGTTTGACGTGCTGGAATTCCACAATGACAAAAATGTCGTTGTTGTAATCCATGCACATTCCATTTCTGATATCTGATGTAGTTGCCATAAATTAAGCTAAGATTATAAATTTTGCGCAAAGATAAGCCGATAGTACATAAAAAAAAGGAATCCAACGAATTGGACTCCTTTTTATATCGTTTTGAAGCCGGAACGTAGCTTATCTTGGTACGAGATTGAATTCCGTACGGCGGTTGAGGAATCTTCCGGTTTCTGTCTTGTTGTCTGCGATCGGCTTGGTCATCCCGTATCCCGTGTAAGACAAGCGGTTCTGGTCCAAACCTTTGGAAACCAGGTACTCGTAGCACACTTTGGCCCGTTTTTCGGAAAGCTCCAGGTTGAATCCCGGGCTACCGGAGTTGTCGGTATGTCCGCCGATGGCAAGGTTATAGTCAGGATATTTTTTCAGGATTTTGGCGATTTTATCCAGAATGGAAAAGGACTCTTCTTTTAAGGTAGCTCGACCCAGGTCAAACTGGATTGCTCGCATGGCAAAGTCCAGCACTTCGAGATCCTTTTTCTCGATCAGCGGGCAGCCTTTGTTGGATCGTGGTCCGGCCATGGTAGGGCAATCGTCCACTTTGTCCTGGATGCCGTCGCCGTCCGTATCCGGACAACCTTTGAACTGCATCAATCCGGCTGCAAAAGGACATTCGTCCATATCGTCTTCAATACCGTCTTTGTCGGAATCTTTTTTGGTTTCCGGGCAACCACCTTTGGTCTTCAGACCCGGAATATCAGGACAACGGTCATCCTTGTCAGAGATACCATCGCCATCGCTGTCAGGGCATCCATACAGGCTCGCCAAACCAGCCTTATCCGGACAATGGTCTTCCTTGTCGGGAATGCCATCGCCATCGCCGTCTTTCTCCGGACAGCCTTTATTTTCTACTAAACCTTTTATATTAGGACATTCGTCGTCGTTATCAGACACCCCATCTCCGTCTGCATCCGGACAGCCATTCAACTCCATGACTCCGGCCGTATCCGGACATTTATCTTTACTGTCCTCTATCCCATCGCCATCCGTATCCTGGCAGCCATAAAACTTAGCCAAGCCGGCAATAGATGGACATAGGTCCAGTTCATCTGCTACACCATCACCATCTGAATCCGTCTTCATCATTTCCATCACTGGTTTATCTGCTTTTTTGTTGCCAAGGAAATACACCAGACCAAAAGTATGCTGGAGGTGATCTTCCCAGTCGATGATGCCCAGTCTAAAGTCGGACTGTAACTGCAGGAATACCTGTGGATGCAATTTAACATTCAGGCCAAGTCCTACCGGAATCTCCATCCCAAAGGAGCGGCCCATAGGAAATAAGCTGTTCAAGCCAGCGGTCAGAAAAGGATTGACCCACCAACTCTTCTTAAAGAAGTGGTATTGGCCGAGAACGCCCACGGACAAAAGAGGAGATCCTCCCCCATCCCCGATGGAATCCACATATCTGCCCAGAGCCAAAGGTGCGGACAAAACAAAATTCTTAGAAAATCTACGGAGATATGCGAGTTCGAAGCCATCAGCCATATCCTTCAGGGCGGCGGCATCCTTGTCTCTCAGGGTATTGTAGTCTATCAAAGTCTTCTTGGCACTGAGCCCTTGCTTGAGTTCAAATAACTGAGCGTTCACAGGGCCTGCGAGGCAAGCCAGGAGTATCAGGGAGTATAAAAACTGCTTCATGGTAGCGGATGATTAAATTAAACATACAAAGATATGTTTAAATAATTAATTCAAATCAATATACATTAGGAATTTTGGTTATATCTTAAAATGAATATTTTGGAGCTGCAATTATGAATCGGGCTTAAAAGGACCCGATCCAATTAAGTAAGATGAACCATAAGATCGGTTCCCTTCGTTTAAAAACACACCTTTATAATTACTTTTCAATGATTTTTGTGGTAAGTTTTGCATTTAACACCGAAAACTGATCATTTTATTGTGGTATCAAAGTTTCGCTGAAATATAAAGGTACAATCGGAATCGTTCATCCCGCTTCCGACAAAAGAAGATTATTGAATCCCGGGGCTTTCAAAATTCCATTATCCCATCGATGTGCTTCCCTTTTAAAAATAAACAGACCTCACAAATAAAAATTGCTAAAATTTATTTAATTTTGAAAAAAGATATGTACACCTTTTGTTTCACCAATCCCTACACTGATAGTCAGACTTGTGCCATGATGTGGCAGATATAACGGAGTTAGCAAACATTTAAATAAATAAATTATGATAAAAGGTTACTTGTTCTTTTTGATTTTACTTTTTTGCAGCATTACTTCGCAAGCTCAAATAACTGATGTAATAACAGACCAATCTCTCCCTACAGCTATGGCATTAAATGGCAATGACTTGTATTACATCGAGAATGGAAATGATAGAATACGCAAAATAAATATTTCAGATACAAATCCTACACCGACAGATATGCTTACCGGCCTAATTGATGGAGTAGATTTATTAATATCAGGCAATTATCTTTACATCTCAGATCCAGGTGATGATAAAATATTAAAATTAGATATCACTCAAGCAAATCCTATTGCAATGATTGTAAAACAAAATATAGAATCTCCCCTAGGAATGGCTATCAAGGATAATTTTCTATATGTTTGTCAAGGCAGTCTTCGCAAAATATCTAAAATAGATTTAACAATTGCTGATCCACCTCTAATAACTGTTGTATCAACAGGTGTTTTTTCTTCATTTTTCGCATTGAAGGGAAACGATCTTTACTATTCTAATTATTATGCAAACAAAATTTCAAAAATAGATGTTACTAGTCCAAATCCATTGCCAGTTGATGTTGTTATTAATTTAAGTGGCCCTAATGGTATAGTATTTAATGGAAACGATTTATATATCTGCGAATCAAATGGAAATAGCATCTCTCGGAAAAATATAACTAGTAGTGGCCTTTTAACCACTACTTTGTTAACTGGATTAAATAGATCCGGTGATTTAGCATTCAGCAGTAATAACATTTTATATTTCTCTCAAGTATATGGCAATAAAATATCCAAATATTCCGGTCCATTATCAATACACGAAAATGGGAAATTAGATTTAGAGCTTTTCCCAAATCCTTCAAGTGATTATTTACAATTATCAAATTTATCTGAAATTGTAGAGTATAAAATTTTCAATATATGGGGAGAAGAAATTCAAAAGGGAAAACTTTCTGAAAATGAAAAAATTGACATTCGTAATTTTAGCAATGGTATTTATTTTCTAAGAATCTTCAATGAAGATAATATAACAATGAAATTTATAAAAAGATAAAAGCGTGTACTAACTGCAATTTGGCAATATGGCGGGTTTTGGGCTCAATTTAAAGTTGGTTTTGTACTTGAAAAGACAGTTTTTAACCGAAAGTTTAGGCTTCAATAATGCGCCACATCGTCAAGCTGCAATCAATTGAGCAAACACTTGTCATTCTGCTGAAAGAAAAGCTTCTGCCATAGAAAATCATTAATTGATGTCTACTATTTTTGGAAATTATTTTATTCCAAAAATTGAATAAAGATGTGTTCTAAAAAGAATTGGATAGAAGAGTACAAATCTTTCATGGTACTTATGTATAATCCGGAGCAAAGTGACCCACCCTAATCCTTTTCATGTTGACCCCACCATTCCGGTGAAACTGACTGCTTAATTTTTCAAAATCAGAGAATTTTACCCATATATTTTACGCTATTTAAGGCGCTAAATAGGAACTTTTTAAAACCATTCTAATTTTAATAACTTTATTTCAGAAGACGGTTTCAAGGCGCTTTTGGACATTTATTGAATAATATATTAAAATTAAGAAACAACCCATTGCAAAATCATAACAGCTAAATTTACCCCTGCACCCGACCATATTATTAACTTTACGAATGGATGACAACAGAAATTAATTATGTTTGAACAAACCTTAAAAAATATAGACGACATCCTGCACAAGGACGCAGGCTGTGGCAGCGAACTGGACTATGTAGAGCAGACTTCCCGGAACTTGTTCCTCAATACTAAATACGATTGCATGAGATAATTTCTTTAGGAAAGTACTTACTTTGCAACAGCTTAAATTTTCAATTTATATGCAAGCCTTTAGAATTAAAGTGATCATGTTTGCTCTCTTATTTGTTATTAAATCTCTCGGAGCACAAAAGACCGTTTACATCCCTAGATTTATTACCAATACGGGTATGGACCTAAATGATGATAAAAGTCAATGGAGCTATGCCAGGAGTGTTGAGACTGAAAACGTGGTCGTGTTTTGGGAAGCTGGATTTGGCGCCGATCCTTCACTTTCTCCTTCTCCATATACAGTGGATATGAAAAATTTAATTGAAGTAGCTGAGAAGTCTTATCG
This sequence comes from Candidatus Vicinibacter proximus, assembly GCA_016713905.1. Classification (NCBI taxonomy): domain Bacteria; kingdom Pseudomonadati; phylum Bacteroidota; class Saprospiria; order Saprospirales; family Saprospiraceae; genus Candidatus Vicinibacter; species Candidatus Vicinibacter proximus. The sequence goes on along the minus strand of JADJOE010000003.1, from coordinate 694,402 downwards.
CATCATGCTGGATTCCTTAAAATTTGCCATTAAAGATTCTTCGGTCACCGATCAATATAAGCTTATGATCTTTTTATTGTACACCACCGATTGGCATGCTTCCGGGTCAGGACAAGACGATTCAGTGGCTACCATATTTGTAAGTCCCGCCGCTGCCAATGGAGATCATGTGGTGGCTCATGAGATTGGCCATGGCTTTCAATACATAACAGGCTGTGATACTGAGGGTGGATTCAGGTATGGATTGGGTGATAATGGTACAGGTGGCAATGGGTTTTGGGAGCAGTGCGCACAATGGATGGCCTATCAAGTATATCCTGAACAACTTTTTGTGGATGGAGATTATAACAATTACATTCAAAACAACCATCTGCACATCCTTCACGAAAATACCAGGTACGCTAATTATTTCATTACTGAATTCTGGACTTATAAAAATGGCATTGACTTTATAGGCAAACTTTGGCGAGCGTCCAGAAGACCTGAAGATCCTGTTGAAGCCTATAAAAGATTAAACAACCTTGATCAAGCAGCTTTTAATAACCAAATATACGAACATGCAGCTCGCATGACAACCTGGGATATTCCTTCTTTAAAAGTTTCTGGTAAAGACTATATTCATAAAAGACCTCAGGTAAAAATGAATTTTACGGTTGATAGTTTTTGGCAGGTAGATCGTAGCATTTGCCTGGAAAATTACGGGTATCACAGCATAAAACTTGGAGTGCCTGCACCGGGAACAGAAATAAAAGTGAATTTTGAGGGATTGGCTGGTGACACAGCCTACAGGTCAAAAAATATTGAACATGCCGGGTGGAATTTTGGTTTTGTTGCACTTCTGAACAATGGTCAACGCATTTACAGTGAAGCTAAAAGTGTCCAATACTCAAATGGGGCCAATCCAAAATCTTCACTAAGTTTTACAAGTCCCGAGCATTGTACCCACCTGTGGCTCATTGTAACAGGAGCCCCTCAGCAGCACTGGAGACACGCCTGGGACGATGACAACTCAAATGATGAACATTGGCCATACCAAGTCAAATTTGAAAACACAGATTTATCAGGCAATTTTTTGGGTCCTTTAAAAGATTTAGAATTAACCCACGACGTCATCATGAAACCAAGGTCAAATTATGATGCGTATAGAATTAAACTTAATACTGTGTTGATAGAAGATGCATTTGCATTGCCAGAAGCAGAAATCAATCAAAAACTTGGTAACCAAATAAAATACTATGCTGTTAACCCGGATGGAAGTCTGGACAGTAATTCTACTGCATTTTATCCGGGACACTGGTTTGATAATGATGGTAAAGTGACCAGGTGGCAAGTGAACTCATTTATTTATTCCGAGCTTGACATCAATGATCTGCAAGTCAGGATAGGTCAATTTCCGGGCACCTGCAAAAATGGAGATTCGGTTACGATTCGTCAGGCACTTATTTACAGACGCAGTGATGGTAAATCCGCAAAGTTGACCATGAAATTTAACATTTATATACAGGATGAAACTACCGCTGTAGAAGAAGAAACGCAAAATAAAAAATTGATAATATATCCTAATCCTACTTCCAATTTAATATCTTGGAATGTCTACGAATATTTTGTCCTGTGTGATGTCCATGGAGTCCTAATTGCAAGTGGAAATGGAAGTTCTTTAGACATTTCTGAATATCAAAGTGGTTTGTATATACTCAAAATTGGCAAGGACATTTTTAAGGTTATGAAACAATAACGCGATTGAGCTATTTTTAGAAATCTATAAAATACTAAAATTGCACATTGCAAATCTTGTCTTTTAAGGAATTGGAATACATAAATTTTCTATTCTTGCTTATAAAAAATATTTTGTGATACAAAATACTTGAATTTAGAAAATAGAAATCATAAAGCCAAACGCACCGACATTTTAGCGGCCCAAGTTATTCACTAAAGCTGTCTTAAATTCCATCTTATTATCCTTGTTCTTTTTTGTCTTGAAACAATAGAGAACCAAAAAAATTAAGGCTGTTTTCATTCCTTAACGCTAAAATTAAAAAGGCCGTATTATATTTAAAATTATAGAGCTTTCATTCCTATTCAGAAAAAGTACAACTTTCAGATATAAATTTCTGGTAAGGCTTTAAAAAACTCTATAGAGATTAAAATAGCCCATAGGAATTTACTAAATTTGTATTAAACGACTCTAAATATAGCTATGCATGTGTTCTAACAACAATAATAATCTCAAAGGCTTCTCGCATAATTGGCTAAAGTTTGTCGGCTTTCCCCTCCTCCGGAAGGGACAAGCTGTACCATCCCACTTCCATCATTGGGACATGCATGAAAAGTTGACCACCAAAACCGTCAACTTTCCTAAGAATTATACGTCATACTTGCAGACAGTGCTAATATCAAATTATCTCGCATAAGCGACAAAAATGGAAGTTAAAAACAATAAATATTAAACAAAGAATTAAACAAGGTTAAAATGAAATCTATTACACTAAAATCAACAGGTGAAACAATCACCTTTGTAAAGACAGGTAAGGACACTGAAGGTGCTTTTACAGAAGTTATCTGCACCATTCCAGCTGGACAAGAGGGTCCACCGCCACATATTCATCCATTGCAAGACGAAATTTTTGAAGTTATTGAAGGCAAACTTGAACTTTCGGCTGAAGGCAAGAAAATAGTTCTTGAAGAAGGACAAAGTTTTAATGTTACAGCAAAGACGGCACACAGCTTTTCAAATCCGCTTGACAGGGAGACAAAGTTTAGAGCGACATACAAACCAGCACTTGACATTGACTATATGTTGGTACAGGGGTTTGACTCATTAAACAGTCAATCTAATCCCAATAAACCGAGTTTGCAGATGATAGTTGATTTTGACTTTATACTCAATCAAATTCGCGGACAATACAAGTTTGCAGGTGCACCCGGCATTATATTCACGATTATTGCAGCTATCGCAAGATTATTTACCAAACCAAAAGTGAAGTCGCTTAAAGACCACAATGCTTCATTCTGAAATATGGTAGCAAGTGTACTGAGCCACGGTCCAAAAATTAACAGATGAACTATCAAACATTCGAACCAAACCAAGACTTAGCAACACTTATCAAATGTTATTGGACCTTGGAAAGTCCAAGAGAAGAAACCCCGCAAAAACAATCCATAGTGCCTGATGGCTGTATGGAAATGATTTTCCATTATGGCGATTTGTACAAACAGTATACCGAAAAAGGGAGCAGCATTATCCAGCCAAGATGTTTTGTAATCGGACAACTGACGCGACCGTTGGAAATTGAACCGACAGGTGATACCGGAGTTTTTTCCGTTCGATTCCACCCATATGGATTTTTGCCTTTTGCGACTATTCCGATTAAGGAAATGGAAAACACAGCCGTTTCGTTAGAAAAATTATTTGGAAAAGACGGCCAAGAAATTGAACAGATGGTTTTAAACGCCGATTCAACTTCGGAAAAGATAAAACTTATTGAAGCATTTTTAATAAACCGGCTGACTGACATCGAAACCGTTGATCGCATTGTAAAATCAACCGTTGAAACCATATTGACGGCTAACGGACAACTTTCCATTGACGATCTTTCCAAACAAACGAACATCAACCGCAGACAATTGGAACGCAAATTTTCAGCAACCATAGGGTTAAGTCCGAAAAAACTTTCAAAAACCATTCGACTACAAGCCACGCTTAAAATATTGCTAAACAAAAAGTTTACAAGTCTTACCACTTTGGCTTATCAGCATGAATATTATGACCAAGCTCATTTTATCAAAGATTTTAAAGAGCTAACTGGGCTTACGCCTAAAGAATTTTACAGAGATAAACTTAAAATGACCTCTTTTTTTATAAGGGATTAGCATTGTCGTATTTTTACAATTTTAGGTTTCAAACGCATTGCATTTTTGCAGCCTAATTTAAAATAATTTAACAATGGAAAATTTAATCAATTGGTTTGAAATTCCTGCAACGGATTTCAGCAGAGCTGTATCTTTTTACAAAGCCATTTTGGGTTTGGAAATAAAAGAAGCAGAAATGTTTGGTTCAAAAATGGGCTTCTTTCCTACGGATGGAACAAACGTATCGGGAGCTATCGTACAAGGCGAAGATTATCAACCCTCAACAGATGGAGTCGTCGCTTATCTTAATGGTGGAGATGATTTGCAAACAGTATTGGACAAAGTAGAATCCAACAACGGAAAAGTGATTGTTCCAAAAACCCAAATCAGCCTTGAAATGGGATATTTTGGAATGTTCATCGACTCCGAAGGAAATAAAATGGCAGTTCATTCTTTACACTAAAAAAAATACATGAATAAAATAGCAATACTTCTCCTTTCTGCAATGGGTTTGTTCTCAGCTTGCGGAAATAATGCGACCAAAACAACTTCAGACAACTTATCGCAGGAAAAGTTGGAAGAGGTAATTTTGTTTGACAGGCTTATCGGCTTATGGAAAAACGAAGACGAAAAAAGCTTTGAGCGTTGGACAAAAAATGCCGATGGTTCTTATCTCTCGGTTGGATTTCAGGTTAAAAATGCAGATACCGTTTTCACAGAGCATGTTTACGTACACCGCGAAAACGGTCAGTGGATTTCTGAAAACACAGTGTCCGGGCAGAACGAAGGGAAAGCCATCAAATTTACTGTTGTAAAGCTGAATCAAGATATAGCGCATTTCAGCAATCCGACTCATGACTTTCCGACCGACATTTATTATCATTTAGCAGACGATAACATCTTACGTGCATTCATTGCGGGACCGAATCCATCAGGGAACCGGGATACCATTCCGTTTAATTTTATGCGCGTAGTGAATTAATAAATTTTAAATTATATTGCGATGAAAATCGCTGTATCCAATCCGACAGAATATCTTGAATCATTAGAAAGCGATTTCAAGTAAATTTCAATAATGCTTGCCAAAGAAATTACCAAAATAGTGAAAGGACAGACGTAAGTTCTTTGGCAAAGCATATTTATGTGTGGAAGCGAGGTCACCGCAGAATTGAAATAACACGGGACAGGACAAACACCAGGCACAACTATATAGCCGTGCAGACTAATAACACAGTTTACATAGAGGTAAACAGATCAAGATCGATTGGAGGAAAACCTTAACATATAGGCTTTAGTCTATACGGTGTTCTCAACGTTTTGGACTGGATAAATCAGTGAGACCACGTTAGTCCTGTAGGAGTATTTGTAGTACTTGAATGAGATATTGGTTAACTCATGTAGACAAAATAAGAGGATTTGTCATAAATTTGGGATTAAACTAAATTTGATTAAATACGAAATAGCTTCTTTAGTAATTTTATAAAAATAGTCAAGATCAATTTATGCAATATCCATTATGCAACAGGAAAACATAAAGCATATCTCACAGACAAACATTAAACATATTATTACCGGTATGATCTTTATGTTTATTGTTGTACACATAGGGTTTCATGCCACTTACATCAAACATTTTCCTGAGTTTACTAAATTTAATTGGACACACCATATTCATGGCGCATTGATGGGTGCCTGGGTTTTATTACTGGTTGTGCAACCTGTATTGATTTACCACAAACGTTTTACAACTCATCGTTTTTTAGGAAAACTGACTTATGTCCTTGCGCCTATTATTATGACATCTATGTTTTTTGTTGCAAGGGAGAATTATCAAGCAGGCATTCTTAAAAAAAACTCTGATGATGTGATGGCCATTCAATCCATCACATGGATGCAACTGTTCATGTTTGTATTATTTTATGCTCTGGCTATTTACCATAGAAAAATTACAGCCATGCATATGCGCTTCATCATTGGGACGGCGATACTCATGATTGGTCCACCTATGAATAGAATCTTAATTAGTTATTTCCCTGAAATGGGGGCAGCCACCATACTTCTGGTTGTATTATACCTAAAAACCGCACTTGCTGCAATCTTATTTTTTATCGATGTAGCAAAAAAGAAAAATTGGATACCCTACTTGATTGTGCTTTTGGCTTTTCTATTTTCTAACTTGGTGTACCATGCCCGTTATTCAGAAATTTGGCAGGCGTTTGGAAATTTTGTAGTACATCATTTGTATCAATAATATAGTTAGTGGTGGATGATAGTTTTTCCATATTATTTGTGCGGAGACACCTACCTTCGATACCACTTGGGCAGGTTGGTCATTTAACACAGGTAATTAAAAACGTTGACAAATATTTTTCCAAACTATTGAAATTAATCATTTGGAAAGCAGCGAAATCACAGGGTTTTATAAACTGGTGGAGAGGTGCTCCACAAAAGTTGTCCTAAAATTCCATCCTATAAACCTTGTTCTATTTTGTCTTGAGAAACCCATTCTATGCATTAGAATTTCTATTCCAAGTCAAAGAATTTCAGCTTTCGCTGTTTCGTTAAATACAAGTATTTCCTCATGCCGCTTTCGCGGTGCCTTCCCTTGAAGCACTGTCGTGCTTCATTCCGCATTGCGGAAATCGGTCAGTCATCAAGCTATTAAGGCTGCTTAATTTCTACTTAATCCCCATAAGGTGTACCTGACTTATTAATTCCTTGAGTGATCTATTTTTTCTTTGGTGATATAAAGATGATTTCAGATATTCGTTTTTCAACAAATGTCTTATCCATATATGTTCTCAAATATCCTTCTTATCCTCACAATCATCAATTATATTGGTCTGGTCATCTTGAATATTCAGAAAACGAATGCTACAGGGGAACGACTCATGGGCGCTGGATTTATTGGCTTGGGTTTGATAGCATTATATGTTTTGTTTAGTTTGTTGTTGACTATAAGTATTGCGTCTAAAGGCGGGTTTAAATGGCTCTCCTCATCCACTCTATCCCGTAATTTTCTGGTGGGTATTTTATGGTTCTGCATGATTGCCGGTGTTGTATTCTGCGCCATGTTGAGTACAGAGATGAATACAGACCGGACCACAGGAATACTTAGGATCTTGTCCAGACCCGTATACTATGGCAGTGTATGGTTGCCTCTATTGATGCTCATCCCATATGCGATATTGCTCCATCCGCATTGGCGCGAATCTATACCAGCCGGATTCTATAAGATTCCACTGGTGATGGCTTGTTTGTTGGGTTTTGTAATTGTAATGATTCCCCAGATTGTCATCTCGATGAATATCAGGGTACCCAAGCAATCAATGGAAGACTGGAAGAAGGAAAATCTCGTGCCATCCATAGAGCAGGAAAACTCTGTTGAAACACTACTTAACTATGCAAAAGATGAAGAAAAATGGGTCAGGGATCTTGCTGCAAACCGCCTTAAATCCCTACCAAATTGGGAAGATGAATTGATCGGTAAATTGCAGCGTTCAGACGGGTATGGACACTATGATTTTCATTGGGTCTATAATTTTCTGGATCAATACTCCGTGGAGCATCCGGCTCGTTTTGTAGACCCCATCAACATTAGCCTCGAATCCATAACCAAAGCAACAGAGATGGCACTTGCCAAATCCTTTGTTTATTCCGGTGACCTGACCCTGCTCCAAATTGATGTAGTGTGTCGGGTTCTGGAACATCAGTTTAAAAGCAGTAGCCAAGTCTTCAGACCCAACATGCTCAGGTTACAGAAAGCCTTAGACACCACTCCTGCAGAACCATCCCAGAATACACAGGAGTTTATTGAATTTATTAAGCCATATCAAATGTCAGTGAGGGAATGGTTGGAGAGAAATAATGAGTAGGTTTAATGTGGATTGTGTTTGGATAAACCTTACTCGCTACATGGACAAAGTGAAAAGCACAAAAATAAAAACATAAAAAAAGCAGTTATTCCAAAAAGCCTTTCTATTACATGACAGACAACTCCGAAATTTTTATTTCATCAAACCATAAACACCATGCAAAAAATAATACCAAATCTTTGGTTTGACGGCAATGCCAAAGAAGCAGCAGAATATTACTTAACTATTTTTAAGGACGGCAAACTGATTCAAATTACTTATTACCCTATGACAGAAGAAGAAGGGTTGGCTGACTTTCAAAAAGACTTTGCCGGTAAGGTACTCACCGTTGAATTTGAAATTTTAGGCATGCGTTTTATTGGCATAAATGCCGGACCTTTATTCAAATTCAATGAATCTGTTTCGTTTATGATTCCTTGTAGAGACCAGGAAGAAATTGACTATTACTGGAATGCGCTTACGGCGAATGGTGGCGAAGAAAGTGTATGTGGATGGCTGAAAGACAAGTATGGATTAAGCTGGCAAGTATGCCCGGAAAATTGGGAAGAACTGAACAAAAAACCCGGTGCATTCAAAAAACTGATGGGCATGAAAAAACTAATCATTGCAGACTTTTAAACCCTTGACATGCATAACAAAACGTATCTTTTATTTTTCAGTTTCAGTTTCCTTCTATTTATATACAGTGATGCACAAGATTCAAGATTTAATGCCGGCTTTGTTGCCGGATTGAATTTTGCTGCGCTCGAGGGAAATGGAACTACTAATTATATTGGGCTGAATACAGGAATAATTGGAACCGCAAAAATAACTAGACACTCGCAATTGGGAATGGAAATTTTATTTAGTCAAAACGGGGAATATATTTTACCAAAATATTATCCGGCACTACAATACGGACAAGTTTGGCTAAATCATGTAGAAGTACCGGTCCATATTGATTGGCTTATAGGTGTCTTCCAAAAGGATAAATTCTACGATTGGAACTTAAATATTGGATTAGCATATACACGATTGCTTAGCTACAATATTGAAACAATTGACAAAGTAAATGTCAATGACAAAATTATTTATGCGAATAAAGATGCCATATTATTACAAGCTGGAACAACGTACAATTTTACAAAAAAGATGGGAATTAATTTTAAAGCTTCACTACCCATCAGAATTAAAGGACTAAGTTGGACTTTAGCGGCCAGACTAATTTATATGATTAAATAAAAATTTGCATTGTACAAATGTTACTTTGCCCGTTGTAAAAATAAAAAAATAAAAAATGATCTCAAAGCTTCCAAATGTATGTATTTATAAACTGAAGAAAGACCCAGTTTATAAATATCCATTTTATACCAATCATTACTAATGTTGCAAGTATTCCTGTTACTATAAACAATATCAGGAGGCCTTATTAAAAAGATTTTGAAGCATACAGAAAATATGGTTAAATTGAGTATAATAAAACTTTAATCAATACATTTATTACTTATGAATTTAAGCAAAATATTGTGGCTTGTTTTTTTTAGCATTTTCACATCCTGCCTAGGGCAAGAAAAAAAAAGCACAATTAAAGAGCAAATTTCCGGTAAATCAAATCCAACAATTGTAAGAAATTTTAAAGCAGTTGCTTTGGCGCCTGATTTTGACACTACCCTGGTTAGTCAATATATACGGAGTATTTTTCAGGATTCGAAAGGGAATTTATGGTTTGGCACTTTAGGTGAAGGCGTAGTTAAATATGATGTAAAAACCCTGACTTATTATTCCAATCCCGATGGTTTTATTAACAACACAGTTTATGCCATCAATGAAGATAAAAATGGTAATCTATGGTTTGGTACTGACCAGGGTGTGTATAAATATGATGGAAAAAAATTTAGAAATTACATTCAGCAAGATGGTCTGCAGTCCAATGAAATAAGTCGCAAAGGTATTCTTGTGGATCGATCCGGTACTGTTTGGGTAGGCACGCACAGCGGGGTATTTCAATATAACCCATCTGCTGAAATTAGCGGCGGCCCAAGTTTTTCTCTATTCCAATTGATTCCTCAGGAGCATATTGCCGGCCTCATGGAAGACAGCAGTGGAAACATTTGGTTTGCTACAGCTGAAAATGGCGTCTTTCGCTACGATCCCTCAGCATCACAAAAAGCGGCCGGAAAAGCAATTACCTGTATTTCCGATAAGATAGGTTTGGGGAATAACTATGCAGGAGGTATGGCAGAAGATAATGCAGGAAACATTTGGTTTACCATGAATAATGGCATCTGTAAATATGATGGGAAAAACTTCACAGAATACACCCCTAAAGACGGAATAGGTGGCACGGAGTTCTGGGGTATTTATATAGAACAATCGGGTATTATTTGGATTACAGCACGTGGCAGCACCACGAGATTTGACCCTTCCATTCCTGTGGCAAATCCAAAGGCGTTTACCGTATTTACGGTTGAAGATGGGATCAACTGTTGTGTACAGAGTATGTACCAGGACAGGTCAAACAATATGTGGTGGGGTGCGGGCCAAGGACTTTATCGATTTGATGGAAAGCGCTTTTATCAAGTTAAAAAGACCGGGCCTTGGTAACATAAACTAAAATCAAATCGACTCACCATAAAACAACAATTCGTTTAACTCCAATTAAACGATTGGTTGATATAACTTTCTTCGATTAACTTAGTAAATGCACAATAAAGAGGGTACTTGCTCCAACGTTAGAATGAAGTAAGGAATAAATTACGGAGCATTCTGACCCTCCTATTTCGCTTTACAGTTGTCTTGAACTGCATGAAAACATTAGAAAACCCTTTTGTATTTACCCTGTTGCCTAAAGTCTATTGTTATTATTCGACTCAATAAAAAAAAATTAAAGTCCTTATATTTGCAAACAAGCGTTTCTCTACAAACAAAAAAAACACTCTAAATATTACTTTATGGACCAAATAAAATCGATCAGAACTGCAATTTGGCACCAATTCGGCGCAAGTCTAGACATGCTTGAAAATGCAATAAATATGTGTCCTGATGAACATTGGGACACTGCACTGAATTTTTGGTACACCGCCTACCATTGCATATTTTGGACAGACTATTACCTGACGACAGAACCCAACAAATTTATACCACCGGCACCATTTACCTTTTCAGAGTTTGACCCAAATGGAAAAAAACCAGACAGAACTTATTCCAGAACAGAATTAATTTTTTACCTGGAACATTGCCGAAAAAAGGCCATTCAACTAATTTCCACATTGACGAATGAAAAGATGAATGATAGATGGATCAATGATTATAAAAATTATTCCTTATTTGAAATTCTGTTGTATAACCTCCGGCATATTCAACATCATGCTGCTCAGTTAAATTTATTGCTCAGGCAAACTGTTGACCAGGCGCCGAATTGGGTAAGTCAGGCCAAGAAAATTGAACACATTTAAGGAAGATTTGAACTGAATATAAAAACACTTAAATACTGGCTTCAGATTAAATAAAACCAGAGAAATTAGTTTTACACTTTAAATGAAAATATGAACAGAAATCTAACTATTGCAAGCCGACTGCGGGAAGTATTTTTAAATGGGCGATGGATTGCCAACACCAACTATAAAGAACAAATATTAAGTGTAAACTGGCAACAGGCCACACAGAAAGTTAAAAACCTAAATACCATTGCGGCCTTGATCTACCATATAAATTATTATTTGGGAGGATTGCTCAGTGCGTTTGAAAATGGGAAAATTGAAATCAGGGACCAATACAGTTTTGATCTTCCGCCCATTGATTCTGAATCAGAGTGGAACAAATTGGTTACTGAATTTTTGAGTAATTCGGAAAAGTTTGCGACCAAAATTGAACAAATGGAGGACAAAGATTTTGACCAACCATTTATTGATGAAAAATATGGGACCTTGCTTCGTAATATTGAAGGGGTAATTGAGCACAGTTATTATCATTTAGGGCAAATTTCATTGATAATAAAATTGATTGCACCTAATAAATCATCAGAAAATTATTGAAAAATTGAATGAAATGGCAGAAATAAGAAAGTACTTTTATAAGTATGATTATCCTAAATTCAGTAGTTTTGCTAGGACAGATATTTCCGGAAAGCGCACCACCTTTTGCAAGAATCGTGAATATAGTTTTTCTGATATCCAGTTTAATTTATTTCTTTACATAAACAAGACCAAAAAATTAACCTATGAATTTAATTAACATGTAATATCAACCAGACACAATAAGGAAGTTATTCATATATCCTACCCTTGATTAAAGTTATTAAATATTCACATTTAAAAGCAAATTATTAAATCGTTTTATCAAAATTAAAAACACTATACTGATGAAAAAATTAAAGCACGCACTTCAGTTCTATTGTTCTATAATTATACTTTCAATTTTCATTACATGTTGTTGTGGATATTCATCCAAAATCGTTGGAAATGGAAAAATGTACATCCATCAGATAGACAATGGAAGAAGTGACACCATTAGAAGTGAATTTGAAATTAATTTATTTTTGGAAACTCGAATTTCAGGCAACTTTCATAATTCCGGAATTATCAGCTCTTCCTATGCAACTAGCTGTTCGGAAACCGCTCTCAGCTCTCTCAACAGAAATTCGTTCAAGTTAAGCTGTGATAAAGACTTTAATTACAAAGGTCAAATTATTAAGGCTGGTACGAATTTCAAAGAGGAAGAAAATCTCCGAATTGAATTCGATAATTTCTCGGGAGTAATAGTAATTCATTTCGGTTCGGAATTTCTAAATTCTGCAAAATTTGAAAAATCCATTCATAAATTCAGGGTGGAAATTGAAACTAGCGACCAGGAAAAATTTACAAATGAAGCGTCTACCTATATGGATATGTAACAGTAGCACGTCTACAACTTAACGTAAACAACTTTACTCTAAATTTTACAGTACCCATCTAATGAGTACTTTAATACACCCATAAATATTTAAGGTGCCAGACTCTCTATTTTGATTGGAATTTGTTAAATTTGTCATGCTAACTTCAAAGTCTGATAAAACAATGTCAAAATGGAAAAGGGATATAAACAATTAGCCTATTTCTTCGGAATAATTGCCCTCATAACCTTTGTAGGTTTTTATAAGAAATACTTTTCCCTGTTTCCTGAATTTCCAGGACTAAAAAACATCCACCATTTCCATGCGGTCGCATTAACCCTATGGTTGATTATGTTGATTGTACAACCCATTCTTATAGCAAAGAACCAAATTACAGCCCACAGACTGATAGGTAGATTTTCTTACCTTCTGGTTCCCATCATGTTTGTGTCCATGCTTTTAGCCTATCACAATCAATATTTACGGTTTGTTGCAGAAGGCAAACCTGAATCCGAAACGCTGGCATTCGTATTTAGTCCAACTACGGATTCTATTCCATTTTTAATCTTTTATATTCTAGCTATACTGAATAAGCGTGAAACCACCAAACACATGAGATACATGATTTCCAGTGGGATTGTAATTGGGGGACCCGGATTAGGCCGCATTTTTATGACCTGGATGGATATGGATATCCTAGCGGCCATTGGCATGATGAGTCTAATTACCCTGTTGGTGTTTATTGCACTTATTATTTATGACAGAAAAAATAAAAAGGCATTCGCCATCAATCCATTTTCAATAGCTCTAATCATCTGGCTGATCCCCAATATCCTGATTATATTTTTTCCAAATACTGCTCTTTGGCAAAGTATTGCAAAATGGATGGTTGAATTGATTTAAATCGGCTGGGGAATCCATATTAAAGGATGCCAATCAGCTGATCAATAAATCTAGCCAATCATACACTCACAAATGTTCAGGCAATATAGGAAACCAAAATAATAATTTTCACCAAGTACCGCAAAAAAGTAAAAGCTACAAATTAATTACACCCAACTTTTACTGATCAAAAAATATTATACAGTACAATATGTGCCAATGAGATGGCCGTACATAAATTCCTATATCTAAAAGTGTCAATGATGTAACTTATCTTCAGATTTGTGTAATGGTTATCTAAAACAAATGTATCAACTTTGTAGAGTAAAATTATCTTAGATAATCTCCTTTACAGTTCTTTATCAGTTTGCCAGAGGCAATGCAGAAATTGAAAATATTGAAAGTGTCAATTCATATTCTGAGAATAATTAGAAGATAAAAATGATTGCAACCATTAAATTGGTAGAAATCGGTTATACAAAATTCACTATTTATGATTTCATGAAATAAATAAATTACAATGCCTGATGAAAGAACTTGAAGATTACACTTGGTTCCCTCCTATTTTAAGACAGTTTCAAACAGAATTTATTGGTTTCGTTGTAACTCAGTTTCATCTATATGATGTTTTTATCAGACATCTCAAAACTTTATCTCCAACAAGCTCTTCAATGACAGATCTCTGTTCGGGCAGCGGCGAACCTGCAATAAGTATTTTTAGAAAAAGCAACAGCTTTAGAAGCCTCTCCCTCAGTGATAAATTTTCAATCGATCTAGAAACAAATGATGATAGAATCACTTACAAAATGCAAAGTACAGATGTCCTGGAAATGGAATTTAAACGTGGAACCTGCTATACCATGTTTAATGCATTTCATCATTTTGAGGATGAAGAGAAATTACACATTGTGCAAAAAATTCGGCTTTCCGGTTCCGATGCATATATAGTTGAATTACTCGAACCAAATTTCATTTGCTTTATAAAAGTATTATTCACAGGAACCATTGGCAATTTAATGTTAACCCCATTTATACTTCCTTTCTCTTTCATACGACTGTTCTTAACTTATATAGTTCCGGTAAATCTACTAACCATCACAATAGATGGCCTCGTGTCTGTTTTAAAATCCCGCTCCATATCACAATACCAAAAGCTATTTGCTCATTACGAACAATCAGTAAAAATATACCGTCTTAATAACAAATTAAACTCCCTTCTTATCATACAAATAGATCAAATGAAATGAACGCCCTCCTGACGCTTTGGAAATTCAGCAGGCCGCATACAATTATTGGAAGTGTAATCAGCATACTCACATTGTATTACATCGTATGCGAGAAGCATGAAACACAATCTATTTCCTATTTAGCAATTGCACTAAGCATTGGAGTCACCTGCAATCTTTTCATTGTGGGTATAAATCAGATCGCAGATGTGAACATTGACAAAATCAACAAACCTTACCTACCAATTCCCTCCAATATATTAAGCTTGCAACAAGCCAAGTACATTGTGATCATTGCATTATTGATAAGTCTAGGTCTTGCGCTATACATCTCACCGTACCTATTTGGCATAATTACCTTAGCAATGACTATTGGCTGGGCATATTCCATGCCGCCATTTTATCTAAAGCAACACCATGTTACAGCCGCTATAGCTATAACAGTGGTTCGCGGAGTATTGCTCAATGCGGGTGGCTTCCTTGTATTCAACTACCTGGTCAACAATTCCCTTGAGATGCCTGAGAATGTACGAATTCTAACCCTTTTCATCATTGTATTCAGTATAGTCATATCCTGGTTTAAGGATTTACCGGATATAGAAGGCGATGCTCAATACAATATTAAATCATTCGCCATCATATTTTCACCAAGGTTTGTATTGATAACAGGGAACCTACTGGTATCAATGGCCTATATTTTTACCATTGCAGTTAAATTCGCCGAACTATTTTTATCAAATGTTGAAACCTTTGAAACGAAAGTACTTTTTTACGGACATATTATCTTGTTAATTCTCTTCCTGTGTAATGCGGTTACTATTAAGTTGCGTGAACATTCTTCCATTAAAATATTTTATAAGCGTTTCTGGTGGTTTTTCTTTGCGGAGTACGGATTGTACCTTCTTGCATATGCAACGAATGTATAATCAGAAATTCAAAATGAAAGCAAATGAAATAAATACTTGATTTAACAACAAGATATTAAGTATAGTTAAATAAAAGGATCCTCACTAAATGAAAACACGATACGTTCATCTTTGCCAACAGCCCTATGCTTGGTTGTTAGAATAAAGGAACAATTGTTCAGCCCCAATTATTTTATTCAATATCAACCTATCAATCACAAGCCAACGAATTTTAAAGAATATTAAATCAAGCTTATAAGAGAATAATAAGTAAATCATGTAGCTAATATGTATAATTATGTAACTATTAAAACACCAATCTAAAGTAACTTTGCAATGAAATATTTTAAATCCTGATCTAATAACCATTTCAAAAAAATGTTGACCCTGAGAAAAGAACAATAGTAAATTCTTATCAAATATAATTTTAAACAGCTACTTCAATTATCAACTTTGAAAAATCATAAATTACAGTATAAATCAAACCGGAATGAACAATATATTTAAAGGACTTCTTGCAGGTTACGGAGCGCATAAATTAGGCGGTGGATGTATAGGCACAATAGTGGTATTTGTAATCATATGGGTACTCCTTGGGCATTGTTGAAATGCCCTAAATTATTACAAAATCTGTCGTGATCAAATTGCTAAAACAGTAAAAAAGCAGTTAACAGCAATTATTTAATTATAAAAACCCACTTTTGCTTGGTTGCAAAATGGGGATCCCTATTGACCCTTTTACTTGAAATTTTCAGTGGAACCATTTTTCTGATTTGTTCTCAGTTAATGGGTGTTTAAATTCCTTTCTCCTCTTCTCCATTACCGAGACCTATATCTGTTAAAAAACTGAAAAGATGCCTGTTGAATTCCAATGGTTGCTCAAGATTAGATACGTGTCCGGCCCGATCAATAACTTGCAATTTTGATCCTCTTATTGCTGCATGCATAAATTCGGATTGTGTAAGAGGAGTAACCGTATCTTCCCGCCCACAAATGATCAATGTTGGGATAGTAATATTATTCAAAGTTGAACATGTTTCCGTTCTTTCTGCAAGCGCTGTCAATCCTTGCGTAATTATGTATTTCGAATTAGCCAAAACAACACTTTTCAATTGTTGTACCAGTTCCTTTTGGTTCTCTAATGAATCCTTGTAAAATACATTTTTTATAAAGTTATCACTAAAAGTGATTGTACCACTCATATTAATATCATCAATAGTATTATATCGCTTTTTTTTAACCTCTGGTGAATCGGCATTACATTGTGTATCACATAAAACCAAAGCCTCAAAGCGATCAGGAAATCGCTTTATTGCATTCAGCGCAATATATCCTCCCATGGACAAGCCACAAACAATGGCTTTTTTAATGCTTAACTGATCCATTAAAAGTATTAAGTCTTCCGAAAATAAATCTATGCTCAAGGCTGATGTTTCGTCTATTGATTTTCCAAATCCTCTTATGTCAAGAGCTATAATGCGATGAGTATTTTTAAAAAAATCGAGCTGAAATCGCCACATCGTTTTGTCGAAGGGAAAACCATGCAGAAATATAATGGGAATATTTCCCTCTCCAAAATCATCATAAGAAAAGAGAAAGTCATTTACGGAAATGTTTAGATTAAATCCTTTAGTTGCAGATTCCATGTTCCTTTAATTTAAGAAATTTCCTTTGTTATTGAATTTCTATCAACACCCAAGCTAATCAATTGTTTTTCTACTTCTTTTATCATTGATGGCGGACCACATATATAAAACTGTTTATCAAAATCAGTTACAATTGATTTTAAGAATTCTTCCGAAATCCTTCCAAATTGGTATCCTTCAATTTGCTCATCAGATAAAATATTGACAAATTTATCCCCAAGTAATTGTTCAAATTCGCTTTCCAAAATAATATCAGCTTTTGTTTTATTGGCAAACACCAGCATATTATTCCCAATTTCATTTCTTGCCTTCAGATTTCTAAAAATAGAAATAAATGGAGTAATACCAGCTCCGCCGGCTATAAAAACCCCTTCTCCCTTATAGGCAATAGCCCCAAAAACCTCATGCAATACCAACCCATCATCCTGTTTTAATTGTAACAACTCATTTGTGACCCCTTCATGTTCAGGATAGGTTTTAATGGTAAATTCTAAAGAATTGTCCGTTGGTAAATTGGTAAAAGTAAACGGTCTCTCTTCTCTTCGCCAGCCACTTTTATTTATAGCTAAGTTGGCAGCCTGTCCGGGCACAAAGTCAAATCCTGAAGGTTTGCTGGTAAGGATACGCAATACATCGTGTGTTACATTTTTTGTGGAAACTATATTTAGAATTTGATTTTTCATGGTGCATATTTGTAATTTCAGAATTGTTTATCAGTACTTGTGTTTAAATTTAAACTCATAAGTGATGTTAGTGCAAACATACTTACCACCATTCAGTAATGTCTTACACTATTTGAGAAAATTGTTTCATAAATCACGCTTTGGCTTTGATGCCGATTCACAAGAATAAGATTGTATTACCATTGAAATTGAACCATGAATAGAATTTTCTAATATTTAAAGGATAAAAAAAATCCACATCTATTCCTTTTTAATATTATTATATTTGCCTGCACTCAGATTATTTAACAAACTAATTTTTTCTAACTGAGTACTGAATCTTATAACCTTGGCAACTGCAATTAAAAATTATAACGGTTTTTAGAATAAAATAAAAACACTATCATTAAAAAATGAAAAAGAAGAACACACTATTTTCAATTCTAATCAGTAGCCTGGTCATTATCTCGAATCAGTCTATCGCACAAAGAATGGCCGCCGGCGGCCGACACTCCCTGACAATTTGCTCCGACAGCACTGTGGAGGCATGGGGATATAACGGTTATGGTCAATTGGGAAATGGGAATATCGTTGAACAGCATTCAGGAACGCAAATAATCGGATTAAAAAGTGTCGTACAGGTAGCCGGCGGATTATTTCATTCTCTTTTTGTAAAAAGTGATGGAACTGTTTGGAGTTGCGGAAGGAACCCATTAGGTCCACTAGGAGATGGAACAAACTCGAATAAAACCATTCCCGTGCAGGTGTTAGAGTTAACGGACATTATTCAGGCAGCCGGGGGTGGTGAGCACTCCCTCTTTTTAAAAAGTGACGGCACGGTATGGGCGTGTGGAAATAATTCTTCCGGACAACTGGGAGATGGCACAAACACAAATAAAAACACACCAGTTCAGGTCATTAACCTTATTGATATAGTTCAAGTGGCAGCAGGTGCGGAGTTTTCTCTTTTCCTAAAAAGCGACGGAACTGTTTGGGCATGTGGCCATAACGGTTACGGACAGTTTGGCAGTGGTACAAATTCTTCCAGCAAAGTTCCCGTGCTGATAAGCGGTTTATCAGACATCATTCAAATAACAGGAGGAGAATGGCATTCGCTTTTTGTAAAAAATGATGGGTCTGTTTTTTCAAGTGGCAGGAATCAGTTTGGACAATTGGGCGACGGCACAACAAGAGATAAAAATAAAGCAGAGCTTATACCAACCTTGACTGGCATCATTCAAGCAGAAGCAGGAGGCATACATTCTGTTTTCCTCAAAAATGATGGTTCTGTTTGGTCCTGTGGTCTAAACAGTGGTGGAAACAATGACGGTCAATTAGGCGATGGTACGGCTGTTGACAGACCTATCCCTGTTCAGGTAATTTCATCCTGGGGAGGAGGCAAGATAGTTAGAGCAGAAGCCACCAGAGAACATTCTCTATTTCTAAAATCTGATGGCGAACTTTGGGCCACCGGAAGAAATAATTATGGCCAGTTGGGTTATGGGGCATTTACAACCCTGAATTCATCTACCCCTGTACTATCAAAAACCGTATGCAATACTTTACAAACAACCATCAAAGAAACAAGGCTTAGTAAAAATGAGATACAATTGTTCCCAAATCCCGGCCATGGTGTAATCTATTTAGAAGCAACAAAAGATATTTCACATATTGAAATCGTTGACAAAATCGGAAAGAAGGTCTATTCACATGCCAATATTCACCAAAATAAATTCATTGAACTCAGTTTAGTCCACCTGCCGTCCGGAATTTATTTTTTAAAAATGATGGATTCAAATCTAAATCTATCCACTAAAAAATTGATGATCTTTTAAGTATTGAAATTCAGTATTGCCTATCACATTTTAAATAACTAGGATTAAATTGCCTACACGGACATTTCTTGAAAGCAAACAAGTATTTATGGATATACCTATTGTTTGCTGAATGAAATTGAAGGAAAAAAAAAAATGGAATATGGGATTTTGATAAATTAAAAAGCCCATATTAAAATATGGGCTTTTTCAATATGAGCACTTCTTAAATTATTTGTTCACAATAATTTCGGCACCTAATGCCTGAGCACCACTTCCACCAAGGAATCCTTTAGCAAAGACTGTGTATATTTTACCGGCTTCGAGGGTAATAGCGGGTAATACCAGTGCGACAGTAGAAGTTCCAGCCACCCGTACATCTAAATTGTAAGTACCTGCATCAAGCGGAGTAAAGGCAGTATACTCTTTAAACGCTTTGTTTCCAAAGACAACGGCTCCGCTGCTCGCAACAGCTACATCAACTGCAGGAGCATTGGGC
Source organism: Candidatus Vicinibacter proximus (assembly GCA_016713905.1). NCBI lineage: Bacteria > Pseudomonadati > Bacteroidota > Saprospiria > Saprospirales > Saprospiraceae > Candidatus Vicinibacter > Candidatus Vicinibacter proximus. Next base: position 674,195 of record JADJOE010000003.1, on the reverse strand, counting down.
GACAAGTGAATGAAGCGAACATGCGCTTTGCCTGCTGCAGGGGCAGTGAGATCATCGGCAAGGACAACTGCTGAAATTTTTGACACCGAATCTACCGCAAAAACAGAGTAACTGTTATCCTTCGCAAGCGTCAGATTTGCCTCTATTACAGTGGTAGAAGTTCCTGTAACATTTACTTTAATGTTTCGTGTACCTGACTCAACATTAAGGTATCCCGTATTATTAGGAAAATTTAGCGCCGAAGAGTTTTGCTTGCTATTATCTATTAGAAGATCAACGCCAGGAGCGTTTGGTGAGGCATGGGTAACTAAAACCTTTGCATAAGACTTGTCATCGTTAGATTCGTCTTCATTGCAAGAAGTAAAAAGAGTGATGGAAGCAAATAGAATTGTTGAAAGGAGGATTGAAATTTTGTTTTTCATGACTTTAAAATTTTAATATATTTAGTTAACAATAGCTATTCAAACGTCGTAACCCATATTTTGTTTAACTTTTTTATATTTTTGTTAAACAAAACTATTCTAGCCTGATTAAAAGGCTATTTAACTCCTAAAAATTTGTTTAGACCAATATTCTAAAAAAGATGACTCAATACATACAATAGTTGACAAGTAATTGAAAATCAGTCTAATAATATTCTACAGTTATTATCTACAGGATAAAATGAGTTTTAAAGGTTGATTTTTGTGTTTATCAACCCAGTGCCAGGTTTTTGTCAAAATAAGCTCTACGTGAAGCCAGTTTGTAGATTGGCTACATATTTATCCACTTTACTCAATCAGTCAGGGTGCGTTGACCTACCGAGGATGTACTATAAGTAAAAAGAACCGGGTAATTTCCTTGATTCCCATTAGGTTTGTCCGCACCGTGCGTTCAGAATTGCATAGCTGGGTTAACTTTAAAATTTAGAAGTCCAGAAGTTTTGTTGCATACAACAAGGGCAGTAAATTCACAGCGTCCTGTTACAGCCTGCGCAAATAAATAGCTTATGAAAAAGTATCTTATACTCTATTATTCCAAAACTAATAACAGTAAGTTCATTGCAGAAAGGCTGTCCGAAGAGCTTAAATGTGAGATGGAAATGATTGATTCCATGATTCACAACACAGGCCTCTTGTTCCTATTATCATTACTCAATATACCAATTCCAATCAATGTATCAAAAGAAAAAATACAGCAATATGAAGCAATTATAATTGTAGGTCCAATTTGGGGTGGACTTTTAATTGCACCGTTAAAAACTGTTATCAAAAAATGCATTGGACTAAATAAACCATTTCACTTTGCTCTAACGTGTGAAAGCAAAGAAAGTGATAAGGACAGCAAATATGGGTATAACACTGTTTTATTGAAAGCTAAAGCTTTGGGTGGAAATTTGGTAAAAAGCACCTCCGCATTCTCAACATCTTTGATAAGTGGTTACAATGAAAAGGATTACAACATTCATGTGAAAGCCAAATTCAGTGCAGACAATTTTAGTGAAGAGTTAAATAATAGATTAAATACTTTCGCAAGTAATATAAAAAATTCAGACTTCTCTAAATAAATGAATAGATGGTCAAGCTATTCAACTATGTATTTGAGCTATAAATAAATTTAATCAGGAATAATTTCCCAGAGGGCTATAGTTTATAGATTTGACAAAAGAGGATTAAGCTAAACTATCAAAAGGAACAACACAAACCACCATGATGACCGGAAAGCAAAAATGAATTTTGCCTCGGCAAATCCACATTACCTCACAAAAGTAGAGAAGAAAGGGGGAACTCAAGCAGAATTACATCAAGTAATTGAATGGTTAACCGGATATGATGAAAATAAATTAAAATCCCTCCTTGAAGAAAAAGTTACTTTTGAAACGTTCTTTAAAAACGTCGCGTTAAACCCGGACGCACATCTGATTACCGGGCTCGTCTGTGGCTATCGGGTTGAAGAAATCGAAAATCCGTTGACAGAAAAGGTAAGATTTTTGGAAAAGCTGGTTGATGAATTGGTGAAAGTACGTAGTATGGAATATAATATAAGGTATGGAATATATGAAGTAATATGTTTTCTTTGAAGAACTCAGTTTCTAAATAAACAAATAGAGTGCATAAACTTCCAGAAGAGAGAATAACAGAGCGATATATTGACTTCATTTTAATTTAATACAAGCAGATCCAAAAAATTTTTAGCTTTGGTCACTAATGTACCATTGTTGGTTTAATTATGCCGTATTTATAAACAAAAATGGTAACCATGGGTACAAAAATTATTTTAAAGACAAACATATATAACTAACAAAAAAATCTATAATTATGTCAGAGTTCAAAAAAACAATATCAGGAAATGGCATCGGGATCGGAGCTGCCCTTGGCGTGGCATTCGGAACAGCGTATGGAATTTATTCTAAAAATACAGCTTTGAGTATTGCCTTCGGTTTAGCAGTAGGTGTTGCCTTTGGAGCCATTTTTGATCTTGTAAAAAAAAGAAATTAACTCTTAGTAAGAGTTATCCATCCGTTTGACAAAGACAAATCGATTCATTTTACAAGTCAATCGAAACAATTTAAGAAATAGTTTTTACTTTTTCTTAATTTTGATATTATAAATATCAAAGAACTGCAAATGACTGCTAATGAAGTAATGAGTGAATTAAAAGCGTTTGGCGACGAACAAACAAAAAAGACTTACATCAGACATGGTGCCAGGGAGCCACTATTTGGGGTTAAAGTGGCAGACTTAAAAAAGATCCTTAAAAAAACCAAAAAGAACTATTCATTATCTCTGGAACTTTATGACACCGGCAATACAGATGCCATGTATCTGGCAGGACTGATGGCAGACGAAACCAGGATGACGGAAGAAAATTTAAACCAATGGATTGAAAACGCATATTGGTATTATTTAAGCGAGTACGCTGTTCCCTGGGTGACCGCAGAAACTAAATTTGGTTTTGAGTTGGGCCTGAAGTGGATTCGTTCGGATCAGGAAAGAATCGCATCTGGAGGGTGGTCTACCCTCTCCTCTTATGCTGGTTTGAATCCGGACGACAAACTGGACATTCCTGCCTACTCCAGATTACTAGATCAAGTTGCTGCCGAAATTCATAATGCAAATGGGCGGGTAAAATACGCCATGAATACATTTGTTATTGCTGTTGGGACATTTATTTCAGAACTGACAGAAAAAGCTAAAAAGATTGCAAAGAAAATAGGAATTGTGGAAGTGGATATGAATGGGACAACTTGCAAAGTACCATTAGCATCCGAATATCTCCAGAAGGTCATTGAGAAAGGCCAAGTAGGAAAGAAAAGAAAAACTGCCAGATGTTAAAATAAATTTTGCAAATAGTCAAAAATTAACTTGACTGGAATGATATTAAAAACACAGGATTAAAAATAAGTCCAAATAAAAAGTTGGAAAAAATATTTTTCCGTTAAAAAAATAGTATAAGATACTCCATTATGGTGGTGACAAATTTTACGCCATTTCCAATACTCACTACAGAGCGACTGATTTTAAGGCAGCTTGAAAATGCAGACGATGAAGATATTTTTTCCCACCGCTCAGACGACAGGGTAAATAAATATTTGGAGGATTACAGACATTCGAGCATAGCGCAAACGCAGGCATTTATCGAGCGCATTCAGAAAGGAGTCTTACAAAACAAAAATATCTTTTGGGTAATCACCCTACATCATACTAATAAATTTATTGGAACCATTTGTATATGGAATATTTTAACTAAAGAACACAAAGCGGAAATAGGATACACCCTTGACCCAAAGTTTCACAACATGGGCTATATGAGTGAGGCATTAGCCACAGTAATCGAATATGGATTCCAAACCATGAAATTAAAGATTATTGAAGCATTTACACATGAGGACAATAAGGCTTCTATTCGAATTTTGACAAAAAATAATTTTATGCCTGACTTTTCACTGGACTTTACAAATAAAAAAAATCGCGTAGGATTTACATTGAAAAATGAACCAACTTTCGGAGCGCCAAGCTAGTAAAGACTAAAATTACCAGACTTGAAAAAACTATAAAAGTCAGTGAGGCCCAAAAATGAATAGTTTAAAAATGCCAATGGAACCGGAATTGCATGGCTCGCGAATCCATGCTTGTTTATTGCGTGGTTTACCCTGTATAGGAACTTGAAGGTCTCCATGATATCAAGCCTGCTTCCCTCAATTTTCTCACTATCCTTCTTGCTATTTGGATCCACCATGGACAATGAAGGAGGAATTTCACATCCCATAATTTCCAATGGATGGGGTTACAAGCTTTAACTTGCTAGTTGTTCAACAATGTTTATTGGAAGTTTTTATCTGATGCCGAGACATAACTCAATAGCTAAATACTATAAATCGTTTCTCTCTGATTCTGAATAGAAGAAATAATTAATTTTAAAATCGAAAGCACAAACGAATTGCATTAAATATATCCCTACTACCAGCATATTGTTATATGTCTCTTTCATAAAAAAGCAAACAAACTAAAAAAAAGACAACTCAAACTAAAATCGCATAAAAGTAATCCGGCAATACTTTTTCCTTTCAAATTTGCAAAACCACCCAATAAAATACTTTAAAACAGTTTTAAAATTTAGAAATTCAGTAATATTGTAACGACAAATGGGGTCCGGAGACCATTTCAAAAGCGGGGCGTAACCGAAAAGCCAAATGAGTAGGAATTAAACAAAACGAATATGGAATTAGGGATTAACATGACAGCCATCGCTGTTGCAGTAGTGGCAAATTTTATTCTGGGGTTTCTATGGTACACCCCATTATTTGGAAAGGCCTGGGGAAAAGAAATGGGCTTTGACCCAAACATGAAACCGGATAATTCAGTAATGATTAAAGGCATGGCTTTTATGGTCATTGGAAATATCCTTTTTGCCTGGGTGTTTGCGCACAATATTGCGGCATGGAGTTTTGTACCCGGAATGAGCGAACAAGGAAACATGGCTAATGCCTTAAGTGCTGCCATCTTTACCTGGCTTGGATTTTATTTGCCGGGAGAACTGGGAGGTACAGTTTGGGAAAATAAGTCCTGGAAACTATTTGCCATCAATACAGGCTACCACCTTGCTTCCTTGTTGTTGGTTGCGTTTATTTTAACTTATTGGAAATAGAAAATTATATACCCTTTTGACGATAAATAGTTTTAATCATTGAAATTATTTGTCATAATATATTATCCACTTGTCAATTCTTCTTTAATGATTAAACCTGCTGGTTTGGAAAATGAGGAAGAATTGACTTAAGTGGAAGAGCACCTGATAATATCCGCTTATAGACTCTCAAAAATAGGTCCCTGAACCTACTAAACCAATAAAACATGTTCACCATCCAGATGAATTTGGCTTGGCATTTAGGCTGGAATCCGCGAAGAAGAAAAAAGTTGCTAAAGTTTGTCATATAAAGCAATAACGATTCATCCTCAATTTTAGACAATTGAAACATCATTTTCTACAACCTATTCTAATCCCAGAATAAGACTTAAAAAATCAAATACCTTTGCAGAATGGCCATAAAAAGGTACAGCAAGCAGGAACCAATTGTATTCCTTTGGGTGATGTTTCCCTACATCATTTTCATGAACCTCCTGATATTTGGCACTTGTATATTGTCTTCTTTTGGATTGTTTTTGACCAGCTTCCTGTATAGTACGGTTTACTTTTTTGGAATCTATGCAATCTTTGGAACAGTTGCAGTTAGAATTCAAAGTCAATTTCCAGCTGCCGGAGATTTATTCAAAAGAATAAGTGTCTTACTGCCATTTTTCTATTTAATGAACATCGGTGCGGTAAAAGGAGCGTTTATTCTATTTGAGAAGACCAACCTATTTGCATGCAAGCCCATTCCCTATATGATTTGGTACACCATCCTGTATGGTTGCGTCTGGAGTACTGTGATCACATTTATAAATGAAGGAATGGCTAATTGGGAACGCTGGAAAGATTCCTTGGCCGAAAAAGAAAAACTCAAAAACGCTTACCAACGTAGCAGATTGTTTGGCTTAAAAGGCCAGATCAATCCGCATTTTCTATTCAATTGTTTTAATTCGCTATCGGGATTGATACATGAAAACGAAGCAGAAGCCGAGAGGTTTCTGGATGAAATGACGAAAGTTCACCGTTACTTACTCAGGAGTGATGATGAGTATTTGGTGCCCGTAGAAGAGGAATTAAAATTTGCCCAATCATATTTATATCTTACCAAAGCAAGATTCGGCATGGCTATAAATACCAGTTTCAATTTGACAAATAAATCAAAAGGATTGTTGGTTCCTCCATTGAGCATGCAGGTTATATTGGAAAACATAATCTACACGAACGCACTTCATAAAAAGGAACCCCTAACCATTCAAATTAATTTTCACGATGACAAGGAACTGATCATTACGCATACCGTACATGAAAAGACCATTTTGAGTAATTTGAATCATGATGAGGGTCTGCAGAATCTAATCAACAAATATAAACTGTTGAATGAAGAAACCATAAAGATCACAGACGAAGGGCTGCATCGCACCATTGTATTGCCATTATTCCAAAAAAATATTTTGGTATGATAAGACTCCCAAAAGTACCGCAATACCAGGTTACTGGCTTTTGGCTCTCTATGCCTTTTATTGTATTTTGTTTGAGCTACATAATGTATGAGGATAGATTATTTCATGAGTGGAAAATATGGTTGGTAAGCTATCCGATAATATACCTCATAGGATATGCTTCCTGGCGATCTCACTCTGTATATGACTATTTCTTAAGAAGCAAGTATCCTTCCATAGATAAAACTTATAAAAGAGTATTGTATAAGTTGCCGGTTAATTTGCTTGTAATGACCCCATCGGTGTTACTTATTTTTTACTTTTTTGATTATTTCAAAATTATGGATTATCAAATCCATTCGGGAGATTTAAAATCCGGATATTTAGCCGGATTAACCGTCAATATTATTTTCGAATCCCTGTGGGAGGTGATTTATATTATTGACAAATACAAGGAAGTTACTGCAGAAAAAGAAACCATCGAACAATTAAGCCTACAGCAGGAATTCAATCAACTAAAAAGAAAAGTCAATCCACACTTCTTGTTCAACTGTTTCAATACACTGTCTTCCCTCATTTCGGATGATAAGGTACAAGCGGAAAAATTTCTGGACGAATTGAGCAAAGTGTATCGTTATTTACTCCGAAATAATGAAAGCGGCATGAGCACCTTAGAACAAGAAATACAATTCATAAAATCCTATTTCAAATTGCTAAAAACCAGATATGGAAGGGGAATTGAATTAAGCATAAACGTTCACCCAGGCTATATGGAACTACAAATACCCTCACTAAGCCTGCAACTTCTCCTGGAAAATGCTGTAAAACATAATGTGGTAAGCAAATCCAATCCAGTCCATGTGTCCATACAAACAACCGATGATGCAAGAATAGTCGTAGAAAATAATCTCAATAAAAAAATGAATACGCTTGAATCCACCGGAATAGGATTATCGAATATTAAAGAAAAGTATCGATTACTTAAGCAAGGCGAAGTGTCTATAGAAGAATTAGCCAACACCTTCAAAGTGACCATCCCGCTTATACAAACTAAAAGTGAAAACATTTCATCCATTTAAAATTACAATTTGGTAATCACTCACACCAATTCATACAATTAATATTATAGCCCTACAACCAACCAATTAATTTTGTACCAACATTTAAAAAGAAAATATAACATCATCCGACAAACCACAAAAAAATGAAGATATTTATTGTTGAAGACGAAGACCTGGCAGTAAAAAAATTAATTAAAACACTCCATTCAATAAATCCTGATCTTGAAATTACAGGAACAGCAGACAGTATTGCTTCATCGGTTCTTTGGCTTGAAGAGCATCCACATCCGGATCTGATATTAATGGATATTGAATTGTCTGATGGTCAAAGTTTTGAAATATTTAACCGGATTGAGGTAAAAAGCCCGGTCATCTTCACCACCAGTTATGATGAATATGCTTTAAAAGCCTTTAAAGTAAACAGCATAGACTATCTACTAAAACCAATCCAAAAGGAAGAATTAGAACTTGCACTGAGCAAATTTAAAAAGCTCAGAGGAGATCATCCAGACCCATCAGAATCTGTCATCAACATCAAACAATTGATGAATGAATTGCGACAAAATTCCCAACCCAAAGAATACAGAAAAAGGTTTCTGGTCAAGCATGCACAAAAATTAATATCAATTGACATCGAACAGATCAGATACTTTTACAGCGAAGACAGACTCAACTTCTTCAAAACCATGGATGATAAAAAGTATTTGGTTGACTATTCGATGGACGAAATAGAAGAAATGTTAGATCCAGACAAATTCTTTCGCATCAACCGAGCCTTTATAGTGGCTATTAAAAGTATTGACCAGATTAACGACTATTTTGGAAACAGACTGAAGCTTGTTTTAAACCCTGCCATTGACAAAGAAACCATTGTAAGCCGGGAGAAAGTCAGTGACTTTAAGGAGTGGATGGGTAAATGATTTTACAAAATAACTTCCTAAGCTCATCTTTTAAATAATCAATTCCTTCAAGATTCCCATCAAGTCGATGGATTCATTTAGTTACTACCCATCTGGCACTCTGGGAGAAAAATACTTAATTTTCGAAGGACAATTTAGATCCAGATTTAGATAATTTGTGAAAGGCAGTAGTCTACATTTCAATACGAACTTCCCTATTTAATTCATAAGAGAACCGCTCCTGTTATGATAAATTTTTGGATCACTCTAATTCTATCAAAATAAAAAACAAAACATCCTTCAACAAATCAGCAATGAATAAAGCAACTCATCATAAAATAATTACAACTCATACACAATCATCATACGCTAAGAAAGAGGCTGCTATAAATTTGCACCATCAAATACGAAATAGTTTTTTAAATCAAATTTTACATGGAAAATTCAACCTCTCAGATTTTAACACCGGATCAAAGGCTTCGTGTGTTTATCAGTTCAACGCTACAAGAGTTGGCAGAAGAACGTGCAGTTGTAAAAAAAGCAATTCAGGACATTCATTTAATCCCGGTCATGTTTGAACTGGGTGCCAGACCACATGCCCCAAGAAATTTATACCGCGAATATTTGGCACAAAGCCAGATATTTATCGGTATTTATTGGGATCGATATGGTTGGGTTGCACCGGAAGAAAAAATATCCGGACTGGAAGATGAATACAACCTATCCGGAAGTATGCCCAAACTAATTTATATTAAGAAAAGTGAAGGTCAGAGAGAGCCCAGACTAGCAGAATTATTGGACAGAATTCAAAAGGACGACAAGGTATCTTATAAAACATTCTCAGATCCTGCAGAATTAGGCAATCTGATTGTAAATGACCTGGCTGTTTTACTCACCGAGCGATTCAACCTAACCTTACATCATAAACTTAATGATTTAAAACTTATCCACACATTACCTGCTTCCCCAAATACGCTTATTGGAAGAGAACATTGCATGGAGCAAATGAAACACGTTCTCGAAAATCCTGAGACAAGAATGATCACACTTTTTGGACCTGGTGGTATTGGCAAGACCAGATTAGCCATTGAAGGGGCAAGGCAATCAGAAAATTTCTTTAAAGACGGAGTTGCATTTATTCCACTCGCACCTGTAAAGGATCCAATGCTGGTTGCAGAAACTATTTGTTACAATTTGGGCATTAAAGTTTCTGCAGGGAATACAATAGACAGCTTGAAACTATTTTTGCAAGACAAGGAGCTCCTGTTGGTACTCGATAATTTTGAACAAATTATTGAAGCCGCAACTGTAGTAAATGAATTACTCAACGCTGCTCCAAAAGTAAAAATCATTGTAACCAGTCGCGAACGTCTGTCCCTTTCTTACGAACAAGTATTTTTAGTACCCGCGTTAAAAGATGAAATATCCGAATACAGCGAAAATGATCCTAACCATTTGCCCCCCGCTGTAGAACTCTTTATAAAAAGAGCAAAAGCTGTTCAGCCAGAGTTTGATATGATGGATTCAAACAGAGAAACCATCTTTCAGATCTGCCACAGACTCGAAGGTTTACCCCTGGCTATAGAATTGGCAGCAGGCCAAATTAATATGCTTAGTCCGCAACTTCTGTTGCAAAAACTGAATCACAGACTGGATGTACTCAAAGGAAACTTTAGAGATATTCCGGACAGACAAAAGACTATTCGAAGGACCATAGAATGGAGTTTTGAATTATTGAATCCAACCGAACAAGAATTACTACTGCGAATGAGTTTGTTCAATGCAGGTTGCCTATTGCAAACGATTGAATCATTGGCATCTGATCTTAATGATGATGTATTTGGACTTGTGGATTCCTTACTGAATAAAAGTCTGATCACCAAACAGGATGAATCGATCAATGTCCGATTTCAAATGTTGGAAAGTGTCAGAGAATTTGCTCTTGAAAAACTAACTGAACAAAACAAGCTGAATAAGT